>NZ_LMCU01000001.1:1653303-1979327 GCF_001424905.1 Leifsonia sp. Root112D2 | reverse complement strand
TGGGCAAAAGCGATTCCGAACATGGTGGCACCCGACTCGGCCGCGAGGGTTGCCAACGGTTCTGCCACGCCGCGCGCGCGTAACGCCTCGGCAACAGCCGAGGCGAGCACGAAAAATTTGTGCAACTCGCGCTCCTGCAGCGCGGGATTCTGCGCGATCACGGAGTATCGCATCCGTGAGTGCGGTCGACGCTCGTTCACGAAGAACGCCCCTGCCGCATCAAGGGCGGCGGCAACGAGTTGCAGGGCGGATGCGTGCGGGGGCGCCGCCTCGATCCCCTCGAGGAAGGCGTCGAGGAAGATGCTCTGGCCGTCGAAGAGCACCTCACGCTTGTCGCTGAAATGACGAAAGAAGGTGCGCTCGGTCAGGCCGACGGACTGCGCGATCTCGGCGGCCGTCGTCTGCTCGAAGCCCTGGGTGGCGAACAGCTCGAGCGCCGCCTCCTGCAGGCGCTCGCGCGCGCCCGGTTGCCATCGCACCATGGTGACGAGTCTAGTGATGACAGGCACTGTCGTGAAGGTGTATCGTGATGTCTGCAGCTGACATCAGTCACTGACATCACAAATAGGAGGATCACACTCATGCGCGTTTTCGTTACAGGAGCCTCGGGATGGATCGGCTCCGCCGCCGTAGACGAATTGCTCGCTGCGGGGCATGAGGTCACCGGCCTCGCCCGATCCGAGGCATCCGCGACAGCACTGACGGCAAAGGGCGTTCACGTGCGCCGTGGCGATCTCGATGACCTGGGCAGCATCCGCGCCGGCGCCGAGGCGGCAGAGGCAGTGCTTCACCTCGCCAACAAGCACGACTTCTCCAACCCGGCCGCCTCGAATGCGGCCGAGCGTGGCGCCGTGCAGACCATCGGCGACACCCTGGTGGGCAGCGACCGCCCGTTCCTGTTCGCCTCGGGCGTGGCGATTCCCAACCTGGGCAGGGCCATTACCGAGAACGACGCGTACCCTTTTCACGGACCGGATGCTCCGCGCGGCGGCAGCGAAAACCTCGCGCTGGAATTCGTCGAGCGCGGCGTGCGCACGGTGTGCCTGCGCTTCGCACCGACCGTGCACGGGTTTAACGACCACGGCTTCGTCGCCGCACTCGCGGCCATCGCCCGCGACAAGGGGGTCTCTGGCTACGTCGCAAACGGAGACAACCGCTGGCCCGCCGTGCACCGTTCTGACGCCGGGCGCCTCGTAGCCCGTGGGCTCGAGACAGCGCCGGCCGGCACCATCCTGCACGCGGTCGCCGAGGAAGGCATCACTACCCGGGAGATCGCGGAGGCCATCGGTCGGGCGTTCTCGCTGCCGGTCGCCTCGATCGCGCCCGAAGATGCCCAGGAGCACTTCGGATGGCTCGGCGGATTCTTCGGCATGGATGTGACGGCCACCAGCATCCTGACCCGCGAACTCACCGGCTGGGCGCCCACTGGCCCTGGCCTGATCGAAGACATCGATGCGGGCGCTTACTCGGCGCTGGCAGCCGTGACGGAATAGAGGACCTCGAGAGTGTCTGTGCTGATCGTGTTCGGCTACGGTCCGGGAATCTCGCATGCGACGGCGGAGCGATTCGGGCGCGAGGGGTATTCGCTCGCGCTGGTTGGCCGCAACGCCGAGAGTCTCGCCGAGTGATCGGTTGGGGGCGTCACTGCGACGAGGTGGCGCCCCTCGCCGCGCGCTGGGCCCTGCGCGCGCGCCGTTCGGCGGGAGGCAGGTATCGGCCGATGAAGATCATGATCGGAATCATGAGGAACCACGAATACATGGCGATGTCGGGTCCGATCACGAGGCACACCACGACGGAGAAGGCGAATGCGATGGGCAGCGCCAGCATGTTGCGGCGCGAGTATCGATACATCTCGTCATCGACGACCTCGCTGAACAGCCCCGCTCGTCGCGCGTGTGACCACAGCCAGAATTGGAATACCGACGTGAGTGCCACCACCGCCGCATACAGCACCACGGCGATGGTGACGGGCCCATAATCGCTGAGGATGCGCGTGGGCAGGGGAAGAATGGCGATGAAGAACAGGAAACCCAGGTTGATCCACTGCAACCGAGTGTCATAGCGCACGATGACCGTGAATTTGCGATGGTGGGTGATCCAGTTGATGCCGATCAGCGCGAAGCTGAGGGCATACGCGGCGAACGCTGTCACGTCGTTGAGAATCGCGCTGGGCAGCTCCGCTACAGACACATCGGCCGAGTCGGGCAGCGTGATCTCGAGCACGAGCAGCGTCATGGCGATGGCCATGACCGCATCGCTGAAGAAGATGGTGCGTTCCGTGTTCACACCGGTATTGAAGAAGCGCGCGATGCGGACCGATGATTTCTCGGGCAGTTCCCCCCGCGTGTCATCAGGCCGGTCTTCGGTCTCGTCTTCGGGCGTCTCGTCGCGTTCTGGCACGCGCCCCAGCCTAACGATGCCTCAACTCGGGGCGCGCAGAGGAGGACCTCAGCGGCGCAGGGCCTTGCGTGCCAGCCAGTTGCCGAAGAACTGGCCGGCCTGCACGATGACGATGATGACGGCCACCGTGATGTAGACGGCTGTCCAGTTGAAGCGCTGGTAGCCGTAGGTAATGGCGAAGGTGCCGAGGCCACCACCACCGATGAGCGCAGCCTGCGCCGACATGTCCACGACCCCCACGAAGATGAAGGTGTAACCAAGCACGAGCGGGCCCAGACCCTCGGGAATCAGCACCGTGAAGATAATGTTCCACGGGCTGGCACCCACGGCCCGCGCCGCCTCGATCACGCCCGGGTCGACCGTGACGAGATTCTGTTCGACGATGCGAGCCACGGCGAAGGATGCCGCCAGCGAGAGCCCGAAAATGACGGCTGCATTGCCGATGGTCGTGTGTACCGCAGCCAGAGTGAGCGGCCCTATCGCGGCGAGAAAGATAATGAACGGGATCGGGCGCACGATATTGACAATCACGTTGATCACCGCGAAGAAACCGCGATGGGCCAGGATGTTTCCCGGCCGCGTCACCGTGAGACCGATTCCCATCGCCAGACCGAGCAGACCGCTGACGACCACGGAGATCACAACGATGTACAGCGTCTCCCAGATGGCCTGGAAGAAGATCGGCAGTTCAGACAGAAACTCGTTCATCTCAGACCTCCTCCGCAACCAGGATGCCGTCGCTTCTGAGCCGGTCAATGGATCGCTGCACCGCCGCGCCATCACCGCTGAGTTCAAAGGTGAGGCTGCCGACGGACCGCTCCTGCAGCTCACTGATACCGCCGAAGATGATCTCCGAGTCCACGGCGTGCTCGGCGAAGGTACGCGTGAGCTGCGCCTGGAAGCCGCGCGACTCCTGCAGTTCGACGCTCACGATGCGGCCCGTGTGCACGCGGCGCAGGCGCTCCAAGGTCTGCGCGGAAGGGCGGTTACGCAACACGGTGCTCACGAAGCGCGCAGCGGCATCCGTCGACGGCCTGGAGAAGACGTCGTACACGGTACCGCTCTCGACGATGCGGCCCGAGTCCATGACGGCAACGCGATTGGCGATGCTGCGAATCGCCTCCATCTCGTGCGTGATGACGATGACGGTGACCCCGAGCTCGCGGTTGACCCGGCGCAGCAGTGCCAGCACATCGGCTGTCGTCTCGGGATCGAGCGCACTGGTGGCCTCGTCGGCGAGCAGAAGGCGCGGGCTGGTTGCCAGCGCCCTGGCGATGCCCACACGCTGCTTCTGGCCACCGGAGAGCTGTTCCGGGTAGCTGTGTGCCTTGGAGAGTAGCCCCACGAAGTCGAGCAGCCGCGCCACGCGCTCGTCACGCTCGGGCTGGCCCACACCGGCAACCTTGAGCGGGTACGCCACATTTCCGGCGACGGTGCGTGAACGAAACAGGTTGAACTGCTGGAAGATCATGCCGATCTGGCGCCGCTCGGCACGAAGCTGACGCTCGGTCATGGCGGTCAGCTCCTCCTCACCGACGAAGACCTTGCCGCGGGTGGGACGCTCCAACGCGTTGATGAGGCGCACGAGTGTGCTCTTACCCGCACCCGAATACCCGATGATGCCGAAGATGTCACCCGAGTCAACCGTGAGGCTCACATCATCGACGGCCGTCACCGCGCCATGAGCGGATGCGGCCGGGTACGTTTTCGAGACGTGTTCGAGTCGAACGAGTGCGGTCATCGTGTCGGAATCCTTCGGTGAAAATGCGTGTGGTTCTGCGCGGCGCTGCCACACGCGCAGAACGCCGCGCACGCCGCTTTCACGGCGCACGCGGCGGGAGCGCGTTACTTCTTTGCGGCCTTCGCGTCGGCTTCGACCTTCTTCAGATCTGCCTGCAGCTGGGCGGGTTTCGTGGTGCGGAACACGGCAGTTCCCCCGTTCGACGCCTGCACGCCCTTCTCGACCGAGGGGTCATGGTACAGCGCGGCGAGCTTGAGGTACAGCGCGTTGTCCTTGTCCTTCGCCCTGGCGACGAACACGTTCACGTACGGTGCAGCGATGTCGCTGGACGGGTCATCCTTGAAGATCACGTTCTTCGCCACCAGCTTGGAATCCGTGGCGTAGTTGTTGTTGACGATGGATGCCGCCGCCGAGCCGTTCTTCAGAGCGACAGCAGTCTGCGCCGCGTCTACCGCGATGACGTTGACCTTGTGCGTGTCGATGTCGGAGACGCTGGAGAACGCGCTGCCACCGTTCTTCAGGGTGAGCAGGCCTGCCGCCTGCAGCACCAGCAGGCCACGCGCCTGGTTGATGGTGTCGTTGGGAATCGCGACGGTGGAGCCGGCCGGAATCTCAGACGGCTTGGCGTACTTGAGGGAGTACAGCGTGAGCGGGTAGACCGCCGTTGCGCCGATCGGCTGCAGCGTGTCGTTGCTCGAGACGTTGTAGTTGGCCAGGTACTGAATGTGCTGGAACTCGTTGAGGTCGGTCTGGCCCTGACTCAGCGCCGGGTTCGGCTGGCTGTAGTCAGTGAAGTTCACGAGCTCGACGTTCACGTTGAGCTGCTTCTTCGCCAGCGCGGCGTACGTCTTCCAGTACGGCTGGGCGATGTCGGTGACGCCGATCTTCACGGTCTTGGTTGCCGTGCCCGCGGCGTCTGCGGGCTTGTTGGCGTTGGTCGAGACGACCACGATAACGGCGATGATCGCGGCTATCACCACGACAGCGCCGGCAATCAGCCAGCCCGTAGTCTTCCTGCTCGTTCCGCCCTGCTTCTGCGGCAGCTGTGGGGCGCCGGATGCTGCGGCGGGTGGGAGATTCTGCGACATGGTGGGGTTCTCTCTGCTGTGTCTCGATGCGTGAATTGCGAGTATCAGCATCGCGCCGGCACCCGCGACAGATCAATTCGCGCGGCGAAGTGTGACAGCAGATGACGAAGTGTGTAGAACCGGCCGCCCGAAGCCGCGGCGTGTGTTAGCCGCCGACCGCCTCGGAGAGCTCCAGCCAGCGCGTCTCCAGATCGGCGACCGTGCCCTCGAGAGCACGCAGTTCCTCGGTGAGCGCGCCGAGGCCCTCGTAGTCGCCCTGGTCATGTTCGGCCAGACGCTGATGCGCGGCCTGAATCTGGTTGTCGAGCTTGCCCAGCTTGCGGCCGATGGAGGCTATCTCCTTCTCGGCCGAGCGCAGCTCGGCGCCCTGCAGAGCGGATGCGCCCGCCGCGACGGGTGCGGAGCCGGCCCCCGCGGTGGCGGCCAGCGTCGGGGAGCCGCTTGCGGCATCCGTCACCGTCTTGCGCAGTTCAAGGTATTCGTCGACCCCCCGCGGCAGGTGGCGGAATCCGCCGCCCAGCACCGCGTACTGGTTGTCGGTGACGCGCTCGATGAGATAGCGGTCGTGCGAGACGACGAGCAGGGTGCCGGGAAAGGAGTCGAGCAGGTCTTCCATGGCCGCGAGCATGTCGGTGTCGAGGTCGTTGGTGGGCTCGTCGAGAATCAAGACGTTCGGCTCCTCGAGCAGAACGAGCAGCAGCTGCAGGCGGCGCTTCTGGCCACCGGAGAGGTCTTTGACCGGCGTCGAGAGCTGCGCCGTGCTGAAGCCGAGACGCTCAAGCAGCTGTCCAGGCGTCAGCGCGGTGGCCGAGCCCGCCGAACTGCCGCCGACCGTGTAGCTGCTGCGCAATCGGCCGACCACCGTGCTGACGCGCTCGTGAGCGACCTCTGCAAGTTCGGCGAGTTGCTGGTCGAGCACCGCGATCTTGACGGTGGTGCCGCGCTTCACACGCCCGTGCGTGGGCTTCAGCGTGCCGGCGACGAGTGAGAGCAAGGTGCTCTTGCCCGCGCCGTTGACACCGAGGATGCCGGTGCGCTCACCGGGGGCGACATTCCAGTTGATCGTGTTGAGCACGGTCTTCTCGCCGTACTGCACGGTGGCGTCGATAAGCTCAACCACGTCTTTGCCGAGGCGCTGCATGGCCATCTGCGAGAGGGCAACGGTGTCGCGGGGCGGCGGCTCGTTCTCGATCAGTTCGTAGGCGGCATCCATGCGGAACTTCGGCTTGGTGCTGCGGGCCGGCGCGCCGCGGCGCAGCCAGGCGAGCTCCTTGCGCATCAGGTTCTGCCGCTTCGACTCACTGGCGGCCGCCATGCGGTCGCGCTCCACCCGTTGCAGGATGTAAGCGGCGTATCCGCCCTCGAACGGCTCGATGATCTGGTCGTGCACCTCCCAGGTCGCGGTGCACACCTCGTCGAGAAACCAGCGGTCGTGGGTCACGACGATGAGGCCGCCGGCGTTGGCCGACCAGCGTGACTTCAGGTGCCCCGCGAGCCAGGCGATGCCCTCGATGTCCAGGTGGTTGGTCGGTTCGTCCAGGAACAGCACGTCGTGATCGCCGGCCAGTAACGCCGCAAGCGCCACCCTGCGACGCTGGCCCCCCGAGAGCTCACCGACACGTGAATCCCAGCGGATGTCGGTCACCAGCCCCGCAAGCACGTCGCGCACCCGGGCGTCCCCCGCCCACACGTGTTCGTCCATCTCGCCGACGATCGTGGCACCCACCGTGAGATCGGGGTCGAGAGTGTCGGACTGGTCGAGTACGCCGATGGTGGTGCCGCGACGGCGCGTGACCCGGCCGGCATCCGCTTCGAGCCGCCCGCTCAAGAGCGACAGCAGGGTGGACTTGCCGTCGCCGTTGCGGCCGACGACGCCCACCCGGTCGCCCTCGTTAAGGCCGACGGTCACGCTGTCGAAGACTACGCGTGTGGGGTATTCGAGGTGGAGCGCTTCGGCTCCCAGCAGATGGGCCACGTCGAACCAGCCTACGTCGTGCCGGAGCGCCTGGGCGCCCCGCGTAGCCCGGATGGGTGCTGCCGCGGGGGCCCCGCGTGTGGGAGACTGAAAAATCGACCCGAAGATCTCCGCCCGGGCGGCAGCCGATGGTCGTCATGAATGCACCCTGGGGAGGGTCGATGGCAGCGGCACGAAGCAGCATGCACTCGCGGCCATTGCTGGTCGGAAGGGATGCGGCTCTCAACACCGTGCTCGAGGTGGCCGCCGACGCTCTGGCCGAGGGCGGCATCGTGCGCATCACGGGCGAGGCTGGAATGGGAAAGACCGCGCTGCTCGCCGAGGTGGTGGCGCGACTCGAGGGCTGGAAAGTGCTGAGCGTTCCCTCCGATTCGTTCGAGTCCGACCTGAGCTATGCCACGGTCGAGACGCTGATGCGGCGCATCGGCTCGCTCGTTGCCACACCATTGCAACGACCACGAATGTACGACGATGCGCTCACCGTCGGGCGGGTGCTCCTGGATGCCATCGACACGCTGCAGGGGCCGGTGTGCTTCATTTTCGACGACGCGCAGTGGATCGACGAGGCATCCAGCCGCACGCTGCGCTTCGTGGCACGCCGAATCACCGATCGCCCGTTCCTGATCATCGGGGCGACCAGGCCGCCCACGAACGAATCGCCGAGCATGTACGACAGTCTGGTGGATGGCTCCGCCCACCACACGGACATCGCCCTCACACCGCTGACCACCACCGACTGCCAAGAGCTCTCTCGCAGCATTCTCGGCCACAGCATCTCGCTGCGCACCGCGACCCGGTTGACGGCCGCAACGCAGGGTTCGCCGCTGTTGCTCAGCATGCTGCTGCGCCAGTTGCGCGAGTCCATCACCGGCGCGCTGCATCCCGCCGGATGGGACATGCCGTCATCCGTGGCGGTGGCACCGCTGACCGCCGCCGTCACTGCTGCGCTCGAGGGGGCTTCCCCGTCGACCCGGGCAACCGCCGAGTTGATCGCCCTGCTGCGCGACCCGATCCCCACGCCGCAGTTCGGCAGCATTGCCGAGCGGCTGGGCGAGGAGACAGACGCCGACGGCGCCATTCGTGCCGGGCTCGTGCATTCCGTCGACCGCGACGGCATCGTGTGGCTCGAGCCGGCCCATGCCATGCTGGCGGATGCCCTCAGCGCGGAGGTCGACACCGGGCGCCGCGTCGAGATCCACCGCGTCGCCGCCGAGGTTCTCTCCGGCCACCGCGCCCTTCGGCACCGCGTCGAGGCCGCCGATCGTTCCGACTCGAAGCTCGTCGATGAACTCCTGGCCGCGAGCCGCGACGCCGCCGACCTCGGCCAGAGCGAGCAGGCAATGAGCTACGCGCGTTCCGCCGTGCACCTCGCACCCGCCGGTGCCAAACGCGAGCGCTGCCTGCTGGAGATCGGTCTGCTGGCCATGCGCACCAGGCAGCACCAGCGCATCTTCGATCTGCACCCCGACATCGAAGCGCTGCCCCAATCGCTTGTGCGCGACACGATTCTCGTGGAACTGCGCATCCTCACCGGCGACGTGCCGCGCGCCTTCACCGTCGCCCTTGCGGCGCTGGCAGACGACGACGATTCACCGGATGCCCGCGTCCTGCGTTCCCGTGTCGCCGGCGCGGTTCCGAAGCTGCAGATGGCCACACGCGACTTTCTTCCCGTGATCGAGCAGATCGCATCCGCCCGCACCATTCTGGCCGCGGCGCCGAGCGACCCCGACGAGATCGCGGACCCCGCCGTGCGCTGGATGGTCGAGCCTGTCGACGAGCTGCTGCGCCTGCTCGGCTGGCTGATGACAGCGGCCGGCCACACCCGCCGCGACGACGTGCTGCGGAAAGCGGTCGAGGAGATGGACGCGTTGTCGGTCAGCGCCGCCGACTCCTCGGGCCTCGCCGACGCGCTCGTCACCCGTGCCCGCATCTTCATCATGAACGGGCAGCTCACACGGGCATACACCGACCTGGAGAAGGCAAACCGTCTCATCCGCAGCTTTCCGATGAGCTGGACCGCCGGGCACGGACGCACCATCTACGCGCACGTGCTCTTCCTGCTCGGAGAATGGGACGAGTCCGTGACGGTGGCCGACAGCGCTGTGGCGCTCGCACTCGACGAGACCGATCTCTCGGGCTGGCCCAGCGCGTTGACCGCGTCGGCACTCGTGCGGGCAGGACGAGGCGAGGCGGATGCCGTTGCGGAGCGTCTCGAATCGGCAGGCCAGGCAAAGCCGGGAATCGCCGGTTCCTACGATCTCGACCTGCCGTGGATCGCCCGCGCGGAGCTTGCTCGTGCCCTCGACAGGCGCGATGAGCAGCTGAGCGCCGCCGATGCCGCCATGGAACGCTCCTCGCCTGCCTCGACCCTGGGCTGGTTGACGTACCGCGTCGACGCCCTCGCCGCCCTCGGGCGCGCGGCGGAGGCCCGCGCCGCCCTGGCCGGATGCACCGACCCCGCCCGGCGCTGGCAGCCGTACTACGGCTCCCTCGCGTGGCTTGAGGGCCGGGTTGCCGAGGCCGAGGGCGACACGGCCGCGGCCCATGCCTTCTACACCAGGGCATGCGAAGCCCCCGATGCCGAAGAATTTCCGCTGCCGTTTGCCGTGGCTCTCAGCGATGCCGCCAGGCTGATGGCCCAGGCGGGCATGCGACACGATGCCGCCGCCGCCCTCACCCGCGCCATGGCCATTTTCGGCGGGCTCGGTGCCGGTGGCTACCTTGAACGCTGTATGGCGCTCCTGGCCACGCTGTCGGGCGAGGATGCCGCCGCCCCCGTTGACGAGGATCCGTTCAGCGCGCTCACGACGCGCGAGCGCCAGGTTGCGCACGCGCTCGTTGCGGGAATGACGAACAAGGAGATTGCGGAGCGGTTGTACGTCTCTGTCACCACGGTGAACTTCCACGTGCGCAACATCCTTGCCAAATTGGGCCTGACGTCCAGACGAGAGTTGCGACGGCTCGCGAGTGCGGCGCGCGAAAGGCTCGCTCCGGCGCGCAAGCTGGGTACCGCGACCAGGCGGTCTCCCGTCAAGAATTGACAGTTTTCATCGTGTGGCTGGCGCGGCGCATCCGCCATTCACTATCGTGAAAGCACACCCCGGAATGCAAATATTTCTCATACGAATCGTGTGGATTCGCTTTCGCTCAAACGTAACGACTCACCCCCGCACACGACTCCCCGCAGTGAGAAATGGCGTTTGCGGGGTGTCCCACTTTAAAACGGGTCGTCAGTCGGTGATGACCCGGGCTCCGTGCACCGGACCGATGGCGCGCACCGCCGTGAGCCGGGCCGCACTGAGGGCGATCTGCAGGTCGAGAGCGCTGTCGAGATCGGCCGTGAGAAAAGCGACAGTCGGACCGGATCCCGACACGAAGCCCGCGAGCGCGCCGTTCATCTCCCCCAGTTCGATGACCTCGCCGATGCTGGGCGAGAGGTGGATGGCGGGCGCCTGCAGATCGTTCGACAGTGACTCGGCCAGCATCTCCGGATCACCGGCGCGCAGGGCCTGCAGCACGTTCGCGTCAACCGTCGGCCGTTCCTCGGCCGGCGAGATATCCAGCGCGTGCCGCTCACGGTGCCGGTCCAGCTCCTCGTACACCTGCGGCGTGCTCATGCCCTCCTCGCGCAACACGAGCACCCAGTGGTATTGCCCCTTGGCGAGCGCCGGGCTGAGGTGGTCGCCGCGCACCGTGCCGAGAGCGGTGCCCCCCGTCAGGGCGAACGGCACATCCGCACCGAGCCGGGCGGCCAGGGTAAGCAGTTCCTCCCGGCTGAGCTCGGTTCCCCACAGCGCGTCGCACGCGACCAGCGTGGCCGCGGCATCCGCGGAGCCACCGCCCATGCCGCCGGCGATCGGCACGCGCTTCTCGATCTCGAGCCGCACCCCGCCCCGGTAGTCGGCCTTGCGTGCGAGCATGCGCGCCGCCTTGATGGCCAGATTCGAACCGTCGGTGGCCAGCGATGAGGTGTCGATCGGGCCCGTGAAGGAGACCGAGAAATCGTCGGCGGGCCAGGCCCGAACGTCCTCGTACAGCGAGACGGCCTGGTAGGCGGTGGCAACGTCGTGGTAGCCGTCGTCCATGACGGCGCCCACGCGAAGGAACACGTTGATCTTGCCGGGCGCTCTCACATGGACCATGGGTAACGAGTCCGGCGAGGTCATGTCTCCAACCTAACCCAGCGACCGGAACACACCGAAAGGAACAAACTGAAACACAATTCGCGCGGCGCTCGTACACGCGTGCAGGATGTAGCTTCAGGGCCCGAGCCGCGGGCCACAAGGAAGCCGAATGACGAAACAGATCTCTTTCAACCTGTTCGAGATGAACACGGTCGGTCACATCTCACACGGCCTGTGGGTGCATCCGGAGAACAACCGGCATCGCTTCAACGACCTCGATTTCTGGATCGAGGAGGCGAAACTCCTGGAGGAGGGCCTGTTCGACTCCGTCTTTCTCGCGGATGTCGTCGGAGCGTACGACGGATACCGCGCCGGCCCCGAGACAGCACTGCGCGAGGGCGTGCAGATTCCCAGCAACGATCCGCTGCTGGTGATTCCCGCGATGGCGGCCGTGACGAAGCATCTCGGTTTCGCCGCGACCTTCTCCACGACGTATGAGCCGCCGTTCGCGTTCGCCAGGCGGGCCTCCACGCTCGACCACCTCACCAAGGGACGTTTCGGCTGGAACATCGTGACCTCGTACCTGCCGAACGCCGCACGCAACTTCGGCCTCGACGACGAGATAGCCCACGACGACCGCTACGCCATCGCCGACGAATACCTCGACGTGCTCTACAAGCTGTGGGAGGGCTCGTGGGATGACGACGCGGTCATCCGCGATCGCGACAACCGCGTGTACACCGACCCGAGCAAGGTGCGTTACATCAACCATCGTGGTGAGTTCTACCGGGTTGCCGGCCCGCACCTGAGCGAGCCATCGTTGCAGCGCACCCCGGTGCTGTTCCAGGCGGGCAGCAGCCCGCGTGGCAAAGCCTTTGCCGCCAAACATGCCGAGGCGGTGTTCGTCGGGGGCTCGACACTCGAGCAGTACCGAACGAATGTCGCGGACATCCGACGCCTCGCCGACGAGAACGGTCGAGGCGGCGCCCACATCAAGGCCTTCGCCAGCGCCGTGATCATTGTGGACAAAGACCGGGAATCGGCCGAGGCCAAGGCCGAGGAGTTCCGTCGTCGCTCGAGCGCGGAAGGCTATCTGGCCCACGCCGGCGGTGGGGGCATCGACCTCGCTGCCTACCCGAAGAATGCCCTCATCGCCGACATTCTTGCGGCGGAGAACAAGCAGGGCCGCGACAACTCCGCGAACAATCGCCGCTACCCACCGGGCGCCACCGTGGGCGAGGCGCTCGAGACTCTCACGCGTTTCGATCGCAACCCGTTCTATGTCGCTGGCTCTCCCGGTGATGTGGCGGATGCCGTGGAGCGCTGGGTGGCCGAGACCGATCTCGACGGCTTCAATCTGCGCCAGTTCCTCACTCCGGGCAGCGCGGAGAACTTCATCGAGTACGTGGTGCCCGAACTGCAGCGCCGCGGGCTGTATCGCACAAAATACGAGGAGTCGACGCTGCGAGAGCGGCTGTTCGGCCTCGGCAACCAGCGCCTGTTCCCCGAGCACCCCGGTGCGCGATACCGCGGCGGCGCGAACCTCGACGGCGCGAGCCTCGACGGCGCGAACCTCGACGGCGCGAACCTCGACGAAAGGGCAGAAGCATGACACTCATCGACGCAACGACAGAGACCGCCACTGGGCCGGCTGCGCCGAGCGATGAGGAGTTGCTGGAACGCTTCCGCCCCGTCTTCGCGCAGATTGCCGAGGGCGCGGTCGAACGCGAGCAGGGGCGCCAGCTGCCGTTCGATGCCATCGGCCTGTTGCGCGACGCAGGCTTCGGCACGCTCCGCATTCCGCGCGAGCACGGCGGGCTGGGCGCCACACCGCGCCAGCTGTTCCGTCTGCTGATCGAGCTCGGCGAGGCCGATTCCAATCTTCCGCAGGCGCTGCGTGGCCACTTCGCTTTCGTCGAGGGCCGGCTGCGCTCGTCAGACGAGGCCTCCCGCAGCGAATGGTTCGAGCGCATCGTGGGAGGTGCACTCGTCGGAAACTCGCAGGCCGAACGCGGCGCAGAGACGGGCACCACCGCGCAGCTCACCGCGGACGGCGACGGCTGGCGCATCACCGGCCAGAAGTACTACACGACCGGCACGATCTTCTCCGACTGGACCATCACCTCCGCCAAACGCGGCGATGAGCACGTCTCCGTGCTGGTGCGCACCACCGCAGACGGTGTGACCGCAAGCGACGACTGGGACGGCTTCGGCCAGCGCATGACGGGCAGCGGCACCACGCGGTTCGACAACGCCTGGGTCGAGCCGGGCCACGTCTTCTCGCACGATCCGGATGAGGAGCGCAGCCACGCCAGCGTGACGGCCTTCTTCCAACTCGTGCTGCTCTCGGCCCTCTCCGGCATCGCGCGTGCCGTGCTGCGCGACGCCGTGGCATTTGTGCGCCCGCGCACGCGCACCTTCGGGGTCTCCGGCGCATCCAGCCCTCGGGAGGACCCGCTCGTACAGCGTGTGGTCGGCAAGCTTTCCAGCCTCGCCTTCAGCGCCGAGGAGCTCACCCTGGCCGCGGCGGCGCGCCTGGATGCCGTGGACGAGGCCCGCCTGGCCGGCATTCCGCATGACGAGTTGCACACGGCCGCGCAGCTGGCGGCCTTCCGCGCCCAGCAGGTGGTTCTGCCGACCGTGCTGGATGCCACGACGCTGCTGTTCGAGGTGGGTGGGGCATCCGCAACCGCCGAGAGTCGCAGGCTCGACAGGCATTGGCGCAACGCACGAACCATCGCCGCGCACAACCCGGCGATCTATCGCGAACGCCTGCTCGGCGACTTCGAACTCAACGACGCGCTGCCGCTCACCTGGTGGGCGACGCCAACACCCGCCGGTTGAGGAGCGAGGAACGAGCGTCTCGAAACCTGCGTGGCGCCACGCAGGTTTCGAGACGCCGTCTCGTTCCTTGACGGCTCCTCAACCAGCGGGAGTCGTAACCCGGGCTATTGCGAGAAAGTGCTGCATCGTCAGCTGCTCGCCGCGCGAGGTGGGAGGCACCCCGGCGCTCTCCAGCGCCGCGGATGCCGCTGCCGAGTCCCCGAAGACGCTCGCGAGAGACTGCCGCAGCATCTTGCGGCGCTGCCCGAAGGCGGCATCCACGATCTCGAAGGTGCGCCGCCGCAGCGCGTCGTCGCCTGGCTGCTCGGCATCGCGCTGAAAGGCGACGAGGATCGAGTCGACATTGGGCACCGGCCAGAAAACCTGGCGGCTGACCTGCCCGGCAGCGCGCCATAGGCCGTACCACGCCGCCTTCACGCTCGGGCCGCCGTAGACCTTCGAACCGGGCTCGGCCGCGAGGCGCAAACCCACTTCTGACTGCACCATGACGACGCCGGAGCGGATCGACGGAAAGTGTTCGAGCAGGTGCAGCAGCACCGGAACTGAGATGTTGTACGGCAGGTTGGCGACGAGGCGCGTCGGGGTGCCGGGCAGCTCGGTGACCCGCATGGCGTCCTGGTGCAGCACGGTCAGCGCGGCGATCGGCCCATCGAGACGGCCGCGAGCGGCCTCCGCAGGGAGCGAACTCCCCATTGCCCGCACGGTGAGCGGCAGCTGCTCGGCAAGACGGCCGTCGATCTCGACCGCCACAACCGCGGCATCCGCCTCGAGCAGGCCCAGGGTGAGCGAGCCGAGTCCTGGGCCGATCTCCAATACCGTGTCGCCCGCCTGCACCCCTGCAACGCGCACGATGCGGCGCACGGTGTTGGCGTCAATCACGAAGTTCTGACCGAGCTTCTTGGTGGGTGTGAGATTCAGCAGTTCGGCCAGATCGCGAATCTCCGCCGGGCCCAACAGCTTCACGCGACGGCTCCGAGGGGGCCGGTCGGGGGCGCGGTGACCGGCTCCGAATCCCAGCGGCCGTACACCAGCTCGGTGTTGGAGGAGATCTGGGCGCCCAGCATCGAGACATCCGTGTTCAGGTGCTCGGCCATGGCCCGCAACGTGTGCGGAATCAGGTACGGCGCGTTGGGGCGGCCTCGGTACGGCGTGGGCGTGAGGTACGGGGCATCCGTCTCCACGAGCAGCAGGGAGCGCGGCGCCGCGGCGAGCGCTGCGCGCAGATTGTCGGCGTTCTTGAACGTCACGGTGCCGGCGAACGACATATACCAGCCGTTCTCGCTGCAGATCTCGGCCAGTTCGGCATCACCCGAGAAGCAGTGGAAGACGGTGCGCTCGGGCGCCCCGACCCGCTTGAGCGTTGCTATGACCTCGGCGTGGGCATCGCGGTCGTGAATCTGCAGCGCCAGATCATTTTGCTTCGCGATCTCGATGTGGGCTTCGAAGGAACGGAACTGTGCGTCGCGCCCCGGCGCCTCGGTGCGAAAGAAGTCAAGGCCGGTCTCACCCACGGCGCGCACGCGGGGCCGGGTGGCGAGCTCCGCTATCGCGGCCAGACCGTCGTTGAGCTCACCGCGCTTGTCGAGTTCGGGAGCATCATTGGGGTGGATGGCCACGGCCGCCAGCATGCGCGGCTCGATCGCGGCGGTCTCGGCCGACCACCTCGAGGTCTCGACATCCGTGCCCACCTGGATGACACCGCGGATGCCGACGCTCGATGCGCGATCGAGCTGCTCCCGGTACCCGAGCGGATTCTCCCCGTCCGCGATTTCGAGATGCGTGTGGTTGTCGTAAACCGGCACCACGAGCGGCTCGGGCAGCGGAGGATAGCTGAGATCGCGACTGCCGTCGCGATGCCGCGATCGCACGGGCGCGTTGTCACTCACTGCTGGCCTCGATACGCGGGAACAGGGCCTCGAGCGGGCTCACGGATGCGCCGGGCGGCAACTGGCCCCAGCGCCCCGCATCGCGAAGCGGCTGGGCCTCGAGCGGGCCGAGCGCCGAGGCGCCGAGCGCCGCCCAGAGCTTCGTCGTGGCGACGGGAATGACCGGACTGAGCAAGACGGCGAGCGCGCGAAGGCCCTCGGCCGCCGTGTACAGCACCGTGCCGAGTCGCTCGCGACTGGCCTCGTCCTTGGCCAGCACCCAGGGCTCCTGAATCGTGATGTAGCCGTTGAGCTCGTCGACAATGCGCCAGATGGCGCTCATGGCGTCGTGGATCGCAAACGAGGCGATCGACGCGTCAGCGGCATCCGTCGCCTCGGCGACCACGCGCTGCACGGCCTCGTCGGCGGACGTGTATGCGCCGGCCCCGGGCACCACGCCGTCGAAGTACCGGTTGACCATGGCCACAACGCGGGAGGCCAGGTTGCCGAAGCCGTTGGCGAGTTCGGCCTGATAGCGCGCGGCCAGATCCTCCCAGCTGAACGAGCCGTCCTGGCCGAAATTGATGGCGCGCATGAAGTAGTAGCGAAAGGCGTCGGAGCCGAACGTCTCGGTGATCTGGCTCGGCGCGATGCCCGTCAGCTTCGACTTGCTCATCTTCTCGCCGCCGACAAGCAGCCAGCCGTGGGCGAACACCTTTGCAGGAACCTCGAGACCGGCGGCCATGAGCATGGCGGGCCAGATCACGGCGTGAAAGCGCAGGATGTCTTTACCCACGATGTGAGTGCCGGGCCAGCGGCGGTCGAAGGCGGCATCGTCCTGGCCGTAGCCGACGGCGGTGATGTAGTTGAGCAGCGCGTCGAACCACACGTAGACGACGTGCGAGTCGTCCCACGGCACCTTGATGCCCCAGTCGAAGCTGGAACGCGAGATCGAGAGGTCGGAGAGGCCCTGGCGCACGAAGGCGATGACCTCGTTGCGCGCCGACTCGGGCTGCACGAAGTCGGGGCGGCTCTCGTAGAGGGCGAGCAGCCTGTCGGCGAATTCGCTCATGCGAAAGAAGTAGTTCTTCTCCTGCAGCAGCTCGAGCGGCTTCGAGTGGATGGCGCAGACCTTCTGGCCCTCATATTCGCCGGTGCCGTCGATGATCTCACTCTGCGGTTTGAACTCCTCGCAGCCCACGCAGTACAGGGCCTCGTATTCGCCGGCGTAGATGTGCCCGGCATCGTGCAGGCGCTGCACGAACAGTTGCACGTTCTTCTCGTGCCGCTCGTCGGTGGTGCGGATGAAGTCGTCGTTGGCGATGTCGACGGTCTTCAGCAGCGGCTGCCACGATTCGGCGACGAGTTTGTCCGCCCATTCCTTGGGCGTCGTGCCGTTTGCCGTCGCCGTGCGCAGAATCTTCTGGCCGTGCTCGTCCGTGCCGGTCAGCAGCCAGGTGTCGTCTCCGGCCTGGCGATGCCAGCGTGCCAGCACGTCCGCCGCCACCTCCGTGTAGGCGTGCCCGATGTGCGGAACATCATTCACATAGAAAATCGGCGTCGTGATGTAGAACGAGGAGGCGTCGGGCATGGTGACCAGTCTAAACGGCGGGCGCGAGGCATCCGCTTCTGTTACCGCGGGGCGATGAGGGCACGGTGTTCAGGCGTTGTCCTCGGCCTCCTCCTGTTCCGCCTCGGGCGGCTCAGGCGGCTGCGTTCCAGCGTTCGTGGCCCCCGCATCCGTGGCTCGTGCGCCCCTGCGGCCGAGTTCGATGAGCACTGCGGATGACACGACCCCCGCCGCGAGCGCGAAGAAGCCCCACTGCGGCCCCGAACGCACACGATGCAGCGCGGCATCGAGCGAGAGCCTGCCGGGGCCGTTGGCCGCCAGCGCGGTGAGGGTGGCGATGAGCACGGCGTTGTACTCCCAGCCGCGGTCGCTGTTCCACGGCCCATTCTTGCCGTGCACCTTGCGAATGGCCGTGGTCATGACGCCGATCAGCCCTGCCGCGGCAACGGGCGTGGCCAGGCCAGCGGCGAGCAGCGTGCCACTCGCGGCCTCTGTCACACCCGCCGCAATGGAGTTACGCCGAGCCGGCCGCATATCGGTGGCCTCCATCATCGCGTCCGTGCCCTCCAGCCCGCCGCCGCCGAACCAGCCCGTCAGCTTCTGCATGCCATGCCCGAAGAAGAGGCCCCCGATAACGACTCGAACGGCCAGTTTGCTCACGCTCATCTCGTGCCCCCTTGCCCGCCGCACAACGCGCGGCCGTGGATTCGCTGCCCACGCTAGGCCTCAGCTTGCAATGCCGCCATGGTCGCCGAGCGGTCGGTTACGCTTTCGCGGCCTGTGCTTTCGAAAGCTGCGCCTCGGAGATGAGGTCGCTGATCGCCGCGCCAAGTTCGGGATAACGGAATTCGTAGCCGCCGTCGGTGAGCCGCTGCGGAAGGCAGCGACGCCCGAGAAGCGCGAGCTTCGCATCCGTGCCCAGCAGGGGCGCACCCAGCCTGACCAGGGGTGCGGGTGTCGGCGGCGCCCATCCGCGCCCCAGCGCATGCCGGAGTTGCGCCATCAGTTCGGCGTTCCGCACCGGCCCAGGTGTGCACACGTGCACGACGCCGTCGATGGTGCCGAGGCCGTGCGTTGCACCGTCGCCCTCCATTGCACCGTCGCCCGAAACGAGCGCGTCGACGATGCCAAGAAAATCGGCGATGTGCAGCCAGGTGATCCACTGGGTGCCCGGGCCCACTCGGCCGCCGAGTCCCCAGCGCGTCATCGAGAGCAGGCGATCCAGCGCCGGGGTGTTGGCCTGCAGCACGATGCCGGTGTGCAGGATCACCTGGCTCGTGAGCGCGGCGGCGGGGTGCGCCGCCCGCTCCCATGCCGTGGCGACGCCGGTCATCTGGGCCGGGCCCTCCCGCACCGGATACCCCTCCCGAATCACCGTGTCGCCGCCGTCTCCGTAGATGGCCGTCGTGCTCATCTGCAGCCACCGGATCGGCGGCGCCTGTCTCGCGGCTTCGACGAGTGCCCGTGTGGGGCGCACCCGCGACTCCGCCAGGCGGTTGATCGTGCGCCTTGTCGGACGCTGGTCAACTATCTCGCCGGCGAGGTTGAGCAGCACGGCGCCGTCGAGTTCCTGCTGCCAGGGCCCCGGGCTTTCACCATCCCAGAGCACCTCGCGGGCACCGGATGCACCGGTTGATCGACGCGTCAGTACAACAACGTCGTCACCGAGCCGCGTGCGGTGGTCGGCGACGGCGCGCCCCAAGGCGCCGCTTCCACCGGCGATGACGAACTTCATGGCCCCACCGTAACGGTTGCGGCCCCCGCGCCGCTGCCTGCCTGCACGCACGCCCGCAGTCACGCACGCCCGCAGGCACGCACGGGCCGCGCACGGGGCGCACGAGGCGCACGGGGCGCGCACGCTAGACCGGACTTTTGGCGCTCAACCGGAAGATTCCGTCGATTTGTCCGGTCTTGCGTGAAAAGTCCGGTCGGGCGTCAAGGCCGGATTACGAACGGCGTGCGGCGAGCGCAGCCTGGTAGAGCTCGCGTTTGCCGAGGCCGGTGGCGTCAGCCACCTCGGCGGCGGCTTCTTTGAGACGCATGCCATCGGCGACGAGCGCGAGTACCTGGCCGAGCGCGGCATCCGGATCGGCGTCGCGAGCGGGCGCGCCGGCTACCACGATGCAGATCTCGCCACGCACGCCCTCGGCGGCCCATTCGGCCAGTTCGGCCGCTGTGCCCCGTTTCACCTGCTCGTAGAGCTTGGTGAGCTCACGGCACACGGCAACGCGCCGGCTCTCGCCCAGCGCGGATGCGACATCCGCCAGCGAGGCGGCAATGCGGTTCGGCGACTCGAAGAACACCATCGTGCGCTGCTCGTTCGCGAGCCGTCGCAGGCTCGCGAGCCGATCACCGCTCTTGCGCGGCAGAAAGCCCTCGAAGGTGAACCGATCGGTGGGCAGCCCTGAGACGGCGAGCGCGGTCAGCACGGCAGACGGGCCGGGAATGGCGGTGACCTGCACGTCGGCGGCGATCGCGGCATCCACGAGATGGAAGCCGGGGTCGGAGACGGTGGGCATGCCCGCGTCGCTGAGAACCAGAAGGTCCGCGTCGCGCGCGAGCTCCACGAGTTCGGCGGCCTTCTCGCGCTCATTGTGGTCGTGCAGCGCTATCAGGCGTGGCCGGTTTCGGATGCCGAGCCCGGCCAACAGACGTTGGGTCACCCGCGTGTCCTCCGCGGCTACCACGGCGGCCTGCTCCAGGGCCTCGACGAGCCGGGCCGACGCATCCTTCAGATTTCCTATGGGTGTGCCGGCCAGGATGATCATGCTGCCAGTCTGACAGCCTTACGCTCACTAGCATGGCAGGGTGACCTCGACGCCTCCCGACGACTTCGACGCCGTTGTGGGCGCAGCGCCGTCGGCCGTGACGACCCCGACCCTCGAACACACCGCCGAGCACGCGGCCGAACCGCGCGGCAGCCGCTTCGACGACTGGTGGGCTCGCACCGTGTACACGCCCGCGCGCCAGCGTCTCTGGTACTGGGGCGCGCCGCTCGCCGTCACGCTGCTTGCGGCGGTGCTGCGGCTGTGGAATCTCGGCAACCCGCACGTGCTCGTCTTCGACGAGACCTTCTATGTGAAGGACTCGTACACGCTCATGCACCTCGGCTACGAGGCCAGCTGGCCGGCCGACGCCGACACGAAGTTCAATGCCGGCGACACCGATATCTTCACCTCCGCGCCGTCGTTTGTCGCGCATCCGCCGTTCGGCAAATGGATGATCTCGCTCGGTCTTGCCGTCTTCGGCGCGGGCAACAGCGTGGGCTGGCGCATCAGCACGGCCATCGTGGGCATTCTCGCGGTCGTGCTCGTCATGCTGATCGCGCGGCGCCTGTTCCGCTCCACGCTCGTGGCCACCATTGCCGGCCTGCTCATGGCGGTCGACGGCCATGCCATCGTGATGAGCCGGGTGGCGCTGCTCGACGGTTCGGTCATGTTTCTGGCTCTGCTCGCCTTCGGCTGCCTGCTGTTGGACCGCGGCTGGTTTCAACGGCGGCTCGACGCGAAGGTCGCACGACGGCGTCTGGCCGGCGGCCCCGCCGACTGGGGGCCGACCCTGTGGTGGCGCCCCTGGCTGCTTACGGCCGCGGTTCTGCTCGGCCTGTGCAGCGGAGTCAAATGGAGCGGGCTCTACTTTCTCGCGTTCTTCGCCGTCTACGTTGTCGTGGTGGATGCCGTGGCTCGACGGCGCGCCGGCATTCCGTTCTGGATCAGCGCAAGCATCCTGAAGCAGGGCCCGGCAACCTTCCTGCTCATGGTTCCGCTCGCGCTGGTCACGTATATCGCCACGTGGACGGGCTGGCTCGTCACAAGCGGCGGTTACTACCGGCACTGGGCCCAGACGGATGGGCAGCCGTGGGCCGGCGCGCTCAATTGGGTGCCGTTGTGGTTCCAGAACCTCTGGCACTACCAGACCGCGATGTACGGCTACAGCATCAACCTGCACGTGCCGCACCCCTACCAGGCGAATCCGCTGACGTGGCTGTTCATGATTCGGCCCACCAGCATGTACTACGCGGGCTCCTCGCTCGGGCAGAACGGCTGCGCCTCGGCCAATTGCTCGTCGGCTATCACCTCGATCGGCAACCCGCTGATCTGGTGGGCCGCCGCCGCCTGCGCGTTCTACCTCGTCTACAGGCTGGCGCGTTACCGCGAGTGGAAGGTCGGCCTTATTCTCATGGGCCTCGCCGCGGGCTACCTGCCCTGGCTGCTCTATACCGGTCGCACGGTCTTCCAGTTCTACACGATCGCCTTCGAGCCGTACCTGATTCTCGGCCTCGCCTTCGTGATAAGCCTGATCATCGGAACACGAACGGATGCCGCATGGCGGCGCAAGCGCGGACTGCTGGTGACCGCGATATTCCTGGCCTTCGTACTCGCCATCAGCGTGTTCTTCTACCCGCTCTGGACAGGACAACAGGTGCCGTTCTGGTACTGGCAGTTGCACATCTGGTTACCGAGCTGGCGCTGAGACAGCACTCGAAAGCCCACGAAAATAAGCCCGATGACTGGCCGAATATATGCCGAAATTGGAATGTATTGTGCGCAGAGCTTTCACAGGGCCGGGGCTTAAGCTAAGTCATCTGCACCACTCAGGGCACGTTGCTCGTTACATTCGGCTGAGAAGTCCAAATCCATTGAGGGACTCATGTCAGCCATTACGCCTGCACCATCCGTCCGCATCATCAAGACCCGCCCCGGCGGAACGGGCAAGAACCCCACCTCCGACTACTCTGCGCTGCTGCAGACGGTACGCAACCTGGGCCTGCTGCGACGACGCCGCTCGTTCTACTTTGTCATGTTCGGTGTTCTCATGGCCTGCCTCGGTGGTGTGGTCACGGGCATGGTCTTGTTCGGTGACTCCTGGTACCAGTTGCTCATGGCCGGCGCCCTCGGCGTGATCCTCACGCAATTCGCCTTCCTCGCCCACGAGGCCTCGCACCGCCAGGTGTTCGAGTCGGGCAAGGCCAACGATCGCGCGGGCCGCTGGCTTGCCGACCTCGTCGTCGGCATCAGCTACTCGTGGTGGATGAACAAGCACTCCCGCCACCACGGCAAGCCCAACCAGGTGGGACTCGACCCCGATATCGAGCCGGACTTCATCGTGTTCCAGACCGAGCACGCCGAGAAGCTCACGGGCATCTCCGCCTTCCTCGCCCGCCGTCAGGGCTACCTCTTCTTTCCCGCCCTGCTCTTCGAGGGCTTCAACCTGCACCATCACGCGTTCCGCACCGTCTTCGGCAGGGGCAAGGTGGACCGTCGCAGTCTCGAGATCACGCTGCTGAGCATCCGGGTCATCGGTTATCTCGCGGTCATCTTCTACTTCATGCCGCTCGGTCTCGCGTTCGCGTTCATCGGCGTGCAGATGGCCGTCTTCGGCCTGTACATGGGCGCGTCGTTCGCCCCCAACCACAAGGGCATGCCGATTCTGCCGCACGACAGCAAGGTCGACTTCCTGCGTCGCCAGGTGCTGACCTCGCGCAACATCAGCGGCGGCTTCAGCATGGACACCTTCATGGGGGGCCTCAACTACCAGATCGAGCACCACCTGTTCCCGAACATGCCGCGGCCGCACCTGCGCAAGGCCCAGGAGATCGTGCGCGAGTACTGCCAGGCCCATAACATCGCGTACACCGAGACCCGGCTGACGCAGTCGTATCGCATCGTCATCGAGTACCTGAACCGGGTGGGGCTCGCCGCCCGCGACCCGTTCGACTGCCCCATGACGGCGCAATTCCGCAACCACTAGCTCTTCGCGACGCGCCAGCAACGGCGTCGGGCGGCAATGGCACCGCGCGCATCCGCGAGAATGGATGCGATGGCATCCGCAACACAGACCCCGCCCCGCACCACCCCTCTCCCCTGGCTTCCCGGCGTCGCCGTCGCGGGCGCCGCCGCGCTGCTGGCCTGGGGCATCCACTGGGTCGCGCCCGCCGTGCCGCTGCTCACGGCCGCCGTCGCGCTCGGCATCATCGTGGGACAGGTACCCGCGGTGCGCGGCCTGCTCACGGGTGTTCTCGCGCCCGGCCTCTCCGTTGCGGCGAAGCGGCTCATGCGCATCGGCGTGGTGTTGTTGGGCCTCAAACTCAGCCTCATCGACATCGGGCACCTGGGCTGGGTGACCATCGCTTCGACCATCGCCATCGTGATCATCACCTTCTTCGGCACCATCGCGCTGGGCCGGCTGATGCGGCTGCCCGGTCATCAGCCGCTCCTGGTGGCCACCGGGTTCTCGATCTGCGGCGCATCCGCTATTGGCGCGATGAGCGGAGTGATCAAGGCAAAGGATGAGGAGACGGCAACGCCCGTTGCGTTGGTGACCCTGTGCGGAACGCTCGCGATCTTCGTGTTGCCGGTGCTGTGGCATCCGTTCGGTCTCGACGCGGTGCAGTTCGGCCACTGGGTGGGTGCCGGCGTGCACGACGTGGGCCAGGTCGTGGCGACGGCACAGATCGCCGGGTCCGCCGCGCTGGCGGTGGCCATCGTGGTGAAGCTCACCCGCGTGCTCATGCTCGCCCCCATCGTGGCCATCACCGGAGTGGTCGAGCGCCGCCGCAACGTGAACCCCGATCCCACCGCCAAGCGCCCGCCGATCGTGCCGCTGTTCGTTGCGGGATTCATCGTGGCGATGCTGCTGCGCTCGTTCCTGCCGCTTCCGCACGTGGTGCTCGACTCGGCGGATACGCTCCAGACCGCCGTGCTCGCGATGGCGCTCTTCGGCCTCGGCGCCGCGGTGCGCCTGCGCACACTCGTCGGCACCGGCTGGCGCGCACTGGTCGTGGCGCTGCTGTCATGGGCACTGATCGCGGCCCTCGCCCTCGGCGCCGTCTGGCTGTCGCGCTAAGCGCGCTCACGAGCCTCGCGAATTCGGGATCTGTGCGGGTCGCGATGCCCGAAAACCCACACAAATGGCGAACTCGAGGCGAGCGCCAACGGGTTGCGGACTGTTACGGGGGCGAACGGGGCGGGTGGTGGCATCCGGTAGCGTGGCTGCCATGGCAGATCGCGAATACGGCTTTCGCACGCGTGCAATTCACGCGGGCAACATCCCCGACCAGGTGACGGGGTCGCGTGCGTTGCCCATCTATATCTCGAGCGCTTTCGTCTTCGACGACACCGCGGATGCCGCTGCCCGCTTCGCGCTGCAAAAGTACGGCAACGTCTACTCCCGGCTCTCCAACCCCACGGTGGCCTCCTTCGAGGAGCGCGTGGCGAGCCTCGAGGGCGGCCTCGGTGCCGTCGCGACGGCCAGCGGGCTCTCCGCGCAGTACATCACCTTCGCGTCGCTCGCCGGCGCCGGTGACCACATCGTGGCATCCGCGAGTCTCTACGGCGGCTCGGTCACGCAACTGGATGTGACGCTGCGTCGCTTCGGGGTCGAGACCACATTCGTGCACTCCTCCGACCCAGCTGAGTACGCCGCGGCCATCACCGACAAGACCAAGCTGATCTTCGCCGAGACCATCGCGAACCCCTCCGGCGAGATCGCCGACATCGAGGGGCTGGCCGAGGTCGCACACGCCGCAGGGCTCCCCCTCATCATCGACTCGACCATCGCCACGCCGTACCTCAACCGTCCGATCGAGTGGGGCGCAGACGTCGTCGTGCACTCGGCAACCAAGTTTCTCGGCGGCCACGGAACCGCCATGGGCGGCGTGGTCATCGAAAGCGGTCGCTTCGACTGGCACAGCGACAAGTTCCCCCTGTTCGGCCAGCCGGTGCCGACGTACGGCGGCCTCGAATGGTCGGGAAACTTCGGCGAATACGCCTTTCTCACCCGGCTGCGCGCCGAGCAGTTGCGCGACATCGGTCCAACGCTCGCGCCGCACTCGGCTTTTCTGCTCGCGCAGGGCGTGGAAACGCTGCCGTTCCGGGTGCAGGCCCACGTTGACAATGCCCGCGCCGTGGCCCAGTGGCTGGATGCCGACCCACGCATCGAGCATGTGTACTGGGCGGGCCTGCCCGCGCATCCGCATCACGAGCGCGCGCAGAAATACCTGCCCAAGGGTCCGGGTTCCGTTTTCAGCTTCGTGGTGAAGGGTGGTCGGCCCGTCGGCCAGACGTTCATCGAATCGGTGAACCTGGCCAGTCACCTGGCTAACATCGGCGACGCGAAGACCCTCGTGATCCACCCCGCCTCCACCACGCACGCGCAGCTGACCGAACAACAACTGAACGACGCCGGGGTTCTGCCCGGCCTGGTCAGGATTAGTGTGGGCATCGAGGACGTTGATGACATCATCTACGATCTCGATCAGGCGCTCGCGCAGGCAACCGCGTAGGGCACAGGAGGACACACCATGAGCACCGCAACGGATGACGTCGTCACCACCCACCTCTCCAACGGCCTCAGCTGCGAGCTGCCGGCCTCATCGCCGCTGGCGAAGCTGCTCAAATCGCAGCGCACGTGGGTGGGCCCGGACGCCAAGCAGCGCCTGAAGATTCTGCGTGAGGCCAAGTCCGTGGCGATTGTGGGCGCATCGCCCAACCCGGCGCGGTCGAGCTATTTCGTGGGCACCTATCTCTCGCAGTCGAGCAACTACCGCCTGTACTTCGTGAACCCGAATGCCGACACGATCATGGGCCAGAAGGCGTACCCCGACCTGGCGTCGCTGCCCGAGGTTCCCGACATCGTCGACGTCTTTCGCAAGGCCAGCGACATTCCCTCTGTCATTGACGACGTGCTCGCCATCGGTGCCAAGACCGTGTGGGTGCAGCTCGGAATCTGGAACCAGGATGCCGCCGTCTACGGCGAATCCAAGGGCCTCACCGTGGTCATGGACCGCTGCATCAAGGTGGAGCACGCCCGCTTCCACGGCGGCCTGCACCTGCTCGGCTTCGACACCGGGCAGATCACCAGCCGCAAGACCATTCGCTAGTCGGTGATGCCTGAACCCGTGACGTCGGTTCCGGTTTCACCGGGGTCGATGATCGCCGGGTTCGTGGTGGGTGCACGCACCGACGTGACCCGTGCCCGCGGCATCCGCAGTGCGTAGGCGGATGCCGCAAGCATGAGCACCGCAGCCAGGCCGAACGCCGCCTCGAACGAGACGGCGTCAACGAGGTAACCCGCCACGAGCGGGCCGACGATGGCGCCCGCGTCGGAGAACATCGAGAACACTGCCACCGGATGCCCGCCCCTCGACCCCGCAGCATCGCCCACGGCTGCGGCGGGGGCCGTTCCCATGAACGCCGCGGCCACCCCGTACACGCAGAGCAGCGCGATGAGCGCGGCGATGCCCGGCGCGAGCGGCAGCATCACCATTGCCACGGCGCCGACGGCGAAGGAGGCGATGATGGCCGGGCGGCGGCCCACCTTGTCCACGAAGGTGCCCGCCGGAGCGAGCGTGAGCGTCTGGGCCACCGCCGCCACCGCGAAGGCGATGCCCGTCCACACCGTCTCGTGGTGCAGCACCTCAACGACGAGCACAGGCACGAGCGCGCTGCGCACACCGAGGGCCGCCCAGCCCTGCGCGAAGTTGGCAAGGCAGGCGGCACGATAACGGGTGTCTGCCAGCACCTCACGGAACGGGCGCGGAGGCGCGGCGGCGGCATCCGTCACCGCCTGCGTCTTTGCCTTGAGCAGGAACAGGCCGACGAGACCGGCGATCGTGAGCGTCGCGGCATAGAAGAAGAAGGGCGCGCGCAGCGAGACCAGCGAGAGCACGCCACCGAGCGCCGGCCCCGCCATTCCGCCGATCAGAAAGCCGCCCTGGTAGAAGCCCACGGCGCGGCCGCGCAGAGCCACGGGTGTCGTGCCGAGCAGCAGGGTCATGGCCGAGACGCTGAACATCGCCGAGCCAATGCCGCCGGCTCCGCGCAGAATCAGCACCTGCGGGTAGTTCTGCGCCACACCGACGAGCGCGCTCGAGACCGCCACGATGCCAATGCCCACCGCGAGAATCGTACGTTCGCCGCCCCTGTTGATGAGCCAGCCGCAGAACGGGCTGGCGACCAGCCGCATGAGGGCGAAGGCCGAGACGACGGCGCCGATCTCGAGGTAGCCGACGCCGAAGCTGCGCACGAAGACCGGTAGCACCGGCACGACGACACCGAAGCCCACCATGACGAAGAAGGCCACGACGCCGAGCACGTAGACGTCGCGACCCAGCCGCGGCTTCACGGCTGCGCGGGAGGGCACCGGTTGCCCGGGCGGCACAATGGTCACCGCTACAGGCTATTCGCTCCCGGTGCGCAGTAGACGCCCGGCCGGAGCACAGGCCGGGCGGCGGTCGCTAAACTCGGCAGGTGCCTTCCTCCCCGACCATCGCCGACATTCGTGTCGCGGTGCTCGGGCCGGTGCGCGTTGCCGGGCCAGGCTTGGCGGCTGGCGCGACCACACTCGTCGAACCGGCCGGCGCCCGCGGCAAGGCGCTCATCGTCGCCCTCGCCGCCTCCCCCGGCGTCAGCGTCTCGGTTGCCCAGCTCATCGACGAGTTGTGGCAGGACGAACCACCGAAGGGCGCCAGAGCGGCCCTGCAGACCCTTGTCTCCAGGCTTCGACAGGCCAGCGCCGAAGGGCTGATCGAATCCGGCCCCTCCGGATACGCACTGAATCTCTCCCCCCGCCAGACGGATGCCGGCCTCGCCTCCGCCCTCTTGGCCGAGGCTCGCGACGCCCACCGTCGCGGCGACACCGACGAGGCCGTGCGCCTCACCTCCGATGCCCTCGCGCTCTGGCGGGGCGAGCCTGGTGCCGATCTCGGCGCCACCGAACTCGCGAGCGAGCTGCAGGCGCGCGCCGCCGCGCTGCGCGGCGAGCTGCTGCGACTGCGCGCATCCGCCCGTCTGGGTGAGGGCGACAATGCTGGGGCGCTGACGGACCTCGACGCGGCGAGTGCCGCATCCGAAGCGACAGCCGTATCCGGAGCGACAGTGCCATCCGCATTCGACGAGGAGCTCGTCACGCTGCGCATGCGCGCGCTCGCAGCCGCCGGGCGCCGTAACGATGCGGTGCGCGTCTTCGGCGACTTCCGTGCACTTCTGCGCGACGAACTCGGCACCGACCCCTCGCCCGCCCTGGTGAGCCTGAACGCCGAGCTGCTGCGCGAGGAAACCGCCACGAGACCGGCCGCGATCCGCATCGGTCTGCGCACGGCACCGAATGAGCTGCTCGGTCGCGAACACGATATCGAGGCACTCAAGGCGCTGCTGCGCACCGCGAGACTCACCACGATTCTGGGCCCCGGCGGCCTGGGCAAGACCCGCTTGGCCCAGGAGCTCGCCCGCACGGCCGCCGAGCACACACCCGCCGTCATCGTCGTCGAGCTCGCCAGCGTGCGCACCGGCGAAGACGTGACGCTCGCGCTGGCGTCGACCCTCGGCATCCGCGAGGCGAGCACCGGCCGGCTCAAGCTCAACGACCCGGGCGTGCGCCTCGACGTGCACGAACGTATTCTCGCCACTCTCGGCGAGCGCGAGACGCTGCTGGTCATCGACAATTGCGAACACATCGTGGATGCCGCGGCGTCCTGGATCGCGGACATCCTGGCCTCCACCACCACGGTTCGGGTGCTCGCCACCAGCCGTGCACCGCTGGCGATCAGCGCAGAGCAGGTCTACCCACTCGACTCTCTCGCGAGCAACCCCGGTGAGGATGCCGCACCCGCCGTCACCCTGTTCGTGGAGCGCGCCCGCGCGGCCCGCCCCGGCGTGAACCTCCCGCTCGAGGCCATAGCGCGGCTGTGTACACGCCTCGATGGCCTGCCGCTGGCCATCGAGCTGGCGGCGGCACGCGTGCGGTCGATGCCCGTCGAGGAGATCGAGCGCCGCCTGAACAATCGCTTCGCGCTGCTCACCGGTGGCGAGCGCACCGCGCCGGAGCGGCATCGCACGCTCACGGCCGTCATCGACTGGAGCTGGAATCTGCTCGGCGCCTCCGAACAGCGGCTGCTGCGCCGCCTCTCCAGTTTTCCCGACGGCTTCGGAGCGGATGCCGCGCAGCTCGTGGGCGAGGACGATGACGCCCACGATGTCACCAACGATCTCGACGGTCTCGTCAACCAATCACTCGTCGCCGTCTCGGAGGACGACGCGACGGGCCTGATGCGGTATCGCATGCTCGAGACGGTGCGCGAGTTCGGCTCGATGGCGCTCGTCGACGCCGGCGAGGATGCCCGGATTCAGCGCGCGATGTTCCGCTGGGCCGAGCAATTCGCGATCAGCACCATAGCCGAGCTCGACAGCGACGCGCAGATTCGAGCTTTCGCCCTCGTCACGGCCGAACAGGACAATCTCATCGCCGTGCTGCGCGAGGCGATCGATGCGGGCGCCGCCGACACCACCGTCACCCTGTTCTCCTTGCTCGGCTACTACTGGTCGATGCGCGGCGCCCACTCGGATGTCGCCGCTTTCGGCGCATCCGTCGTCACCGTCACCCGCCATTACACTCCCGATGAGGCGCACCGGGATGCGGCAATCATGTCGTATTCGCTAGCCGGCACCATGGCCTTTTTCGGAGATCCACGCACCAGCCTGCTCGCGATCGGTCGCTTGCGGGCGATGAAACGTCTCGGCGCGGCCCACGATCCCCGCCTCGAGGCGATGAGCGAACTGCTGCTGACCGCCACGACGCAGTTCGACTCTTTCCGCGGCGAGCTCAAGCGATACACGCGCTCGGACGACCCAGGTGTCGCAGGCTTGGCCTCTCTTCTCAGTGCGCAGATGTATGAGAACGATGGAGAGCTCGCGCAGTCCCTCGCCTCCTCGACCCGCGCTTACGAACTCGCACAGGGGCGCGGCAACGTCTGGTCGGAGGCCACAGCCGCGCAGTCCCTCGCCGAGTTACACAGCCAACGTGGCCGCCCCCGCGAGGCGCTCATGTGGGCAGAACGTTCCAGGCAGGGCCTCAACGCCCTGCAGGCGCACGGCGATCTGCAGCAGCTGAACTGGATGATCGGCCTGAATGAGGTCTCCATGGGCGATGCCGAAGGCGCGCGTGCGACCTTCGAGCACTTCGTTGACGACGACGATGCCACTCTCGGCGATGACTTTCACGACCTGCGCTCCATCGGGTACTCCGGCCTGGCCGAAATCGCGTTCCATGACGGACGCTCCCCTGATGCCGTGAGTCTCTACCTTCAGGCGGTGGACAGCTTCGGCACCAGTCACCGCTCCCCCTGGCTCACCATCGTGACCTCGGCGGCGCTTGCCGCGCAGGTACGCGCCGACGTGCGAGAGTACGCACGCGCCGACGCCATCGCGGCGAAACTCCGAACACGCCTGCTCGTCACCCGGCGGCTTCAGGTCGACAACAGCGATATGCCCGTCGCGGGCAGTGGTCTTGTGGCTCTCGCCGCGTGGCTGGCGTGGCCGGGCCGGGCCGGAGCATCCGCCGCCGTCACCGAAATCGCCCTGCGGATGCTCTTTCTCGGCGACCGCATGGGTTCCCGCCAGGATCTGCCCACTCTGAACATCACGAGGCTCACGGATGCCGCGGTCGCGGCCCACGGCTCGGCCGCCGTTGACGCGGCCCGTCTTCACGCCGAGGCGCTGACGCCGCGCGAGGCGATGACGCAGGGCTTCGAGCTGCTCAGAAACAGGGCGCTGCTCGCGAGGTTCGCGATTGCGCCGGTCGAGTAGCGCAGCGAGGAACGAGCGAAGCGTATCGAGACCCCCGCAGAATTCTCTGCAGGGGTCTCGATACGCACTACCCGACCAGCGGCGGCACTCAGGCCTTGCGCATGTACGCCCGCACCGTGAGCGGCGCGAAGATCGCGACGATAACGGCGGCGCCGATGAGCGAGATGACGAGGTCCACGCCGACGGTGCCGTTGTTCGCGAGGTCGCGCACCGCCGTCACCAGGTGTGAGATCGGGTTGACGTTCACGAACACCTGCAGCCAGCTGGGCAGCGAGTCGACCGGAACGAACGCGTTCGAGAGAAAGGTGAGCGGAAACAGGATGATCATCGAGATGCCCTGCACGCTCGACGCGCTGCGCGCTATCACCCCGAAGAAGGCGAAGATCCAGCTGATGGCCCACGAGCAGGCGATCACGAGCAGGCCGGCAAGAACGACGGCACCGAAGCCGCCGCCGGGGCGGTAGCCCATGATGTAGCCCATCACGAAGGTCAGCGTTGTGGCTATCGCGTAGCGAATCGTGTCGGCGAGCAGCGCGCCGGCCAGCGGCGAGATGCGCGCTATCGGCAGCGACTTGAACCTGTCGAACACGCCTTTGTCCATGTCCTCCCGCAACTGCACGCCCGTGACGACGGATGTCGTGATCACGGTCTGCACGAGAATGCCCGGTATGAGCAGCGGCAGGTAGCTCGCGATGTTGCCCGCGATGGCGCCGCCGAACAGGTAGGTGAACATGAGGGTGAACAGAATCGGCTGCACCGTCACGTCGACGAGCTGCTCCGGCGTGCGCTTGATCTTCAGCAGGCCACGGTAGGCCATGGTGAACGAGTTGCGCACGGTCTGGCCGACGCTCGTGTGATTCTTGAGTTGGCGCTGGACTCCGGGGGTGATGGTGCCCTGCGTGATGGTGATGGCGCTCATGCGCTGATCCTTTCGGCTTGACGCGGGTCGGCATCCGTTTCTGCGGACGTCTCGTCCTCGACGCCGTGCCCGGTAATGGTGAGAAAGACCTCGTCGAGCGTCGGCTTCTGCACGCTCATCTCGGTCAGGTGGATGCCCGCCTCCCGCAACGTGACCAGCAGGTCGGTGACGCGGTCGGCATCCGCCATGGGTGCGGTGATGCGGGCCGCTTCGGGCGAGATGGTTCCCTGCGCGCCGAGCACGGCCTGGATCGCACGAAGCGCATCCTCGGTGTCGGCCGTGTCTTCCAGCCGCAACTGCAGCGACGAGGTGCCGACGGATGCCTTCAACTCGTCGGCGGTTCCCTCGGCCACCACGCGCCCGGTGTCGATCACCGCGATGCGGTCGGCGAGCTGGTCGGCCTCGTCGAGCATCTGCGTGGTGAGCAGCACGGTGGACCCACTGGCGACGAGACCGCGAACGGTATCCCACATCTGGGCGCGGGTGCGCGGGTCGAGTCCGGTGGTCGGCTCGTCGAGGAAGATGAGCGGCGGCTGCGCGATGAGGCTCGCGGCGAGGTCGAGCCGGCGACGCATGCCGCCGGAGAACTTCGCCAGCGGGCGGCGGGCGGCCTCGGTGAGATTGAAAGCCTCGAGCAGCTCGCTCGCCTTCGCCCGGGCCTCGGAGCGGCTGAGCCCGAGCAGACGGGCGAAGATGATGAGGTTCTCGGTGGCGCTGAGTTTCTCGTCAACGGAGGCGAACTGCGCGGTCACGCCTATCAGCTGGCGCACGATCTGCGACTGCCTGACCACGTCGTGACCGAAGATGCTCGCCTCGCCGCCGTCGGGCTTCAGCAATGTGGCGAGCATGCTGATGGTGGTGGTCTTGCCTGCCCCGTTGGGGCCGAGCACGCCGTAGACGGTGCCGGTGCGAACGTTGAGGTCGACGCCGTCGACCGCTCGGTTGTCTCCAAAAGTCTTGACGAGCCCGTGGGCTTCGATGGCCCAGTCGGTTGTGATGCTCATGATTGTCCTTTCACGCGGATTGCGTTGTGATGAATTCATGGTGTCGTGCGGCACTTACACCGCACTGACGAAGCACTCACGGGGCGCTTACAGTCGCCAACACCGCGCTCAAGCCGGTGTAAGCGGTCGACGACAGCTGCGTCCCAATCCGTCTTCGGTCTCCTCACGACCAATACGGTCCCTGAGAGTGACCCGTACCCATACGTGCGGGGGATGTGGCCCTTGCGTGCTGCCGCATAGTGTTCTTGAAACGAGAAGCAATCGAGAGGACGGTACGCAATGGATGCGATCACCCAGCTGGTGATGCAGGCCGTGGCCTCGCCGTGGATCTACGCCATCGTGTTCGCGCTCGTCGTCATCGACGGATTCTTTCCGCCCGTACCGAGCGAGACCCTGGTGGTGGCCGTCGCGGCGATCGGCGTCTCGGCCGGTGCGCCGAATACCTGGGTGATCGTGCTCCTCGCGGCCATCGGCGCGGCAATCGGCGACAACATCGCCTTCTTCATCGGCCGCCGCATCGGAGTGCGCCGATTCGCCTGGATGCGACGACCCCGTGTCGTGCGAGCCGTCGACCGAGCCGCCCAAGGCCTCGAACGTCGGGCTGCCACCCTCATTCTTACGGCCAGGTACATTCCTGTCGGCCGCATCGCCGTGAACATGACGGCGGGAGCGACCGGCTTTCGGTGGCGAACGTTCTGGCCGCTCACACTCGCGGCCGGCGCCTGCTGGTCGGTGTACTCGGTGCTGATCGGGATCCTCGCCGGACAGTGGGCTCACAGCCAGCCTCTTCTCGCCGCGCTCGTCGGCATCGTGATCGCTGTCACGCTGGGTGTCTCGGTCGATCTGCTGCTGAGCGCCCGGGCACGACGACGCGTTGCACGCATCGCACACGAACAACAGGGAGCGGTGGAGCCCAACGAACGTGCCCTCGTCACAAAGGGGCTGTGAGCCGCAGCTAACCCGCTCGCCGGCGCTGGCGACGGTCACCGTGTTACGCCCCGTTGCGCATGCCTCGCCTCCAGCGCAGGGGCATGGCTACCGTGGGCTCGTGACCCTCTCATCGCCCGCCCTGGAATCCGGGCCGCAGCTGGCCTCGCCCGTCGTTTCGACGCAGTGGCTCGCCGATCATCTCGGCTCGGATCGCCTGATCGTGCTCGATGCCACTGTCGTGCAGATTCAGCGCCCCGACGGCGGGTACCACTGGCTGAGCGGATTCGACCAGTACCTCGTCAACGGACATGTGCCCGGCGCACTCTTTGCCGAACTGCTCGATTCCTTCAGCGACCCGGCGGGACTCCACGGATTCGCGAAACCCAGCGCGCGGCAATTCGAGGCGGCCGCAGCGGCTCTCGGCGTCAACAATGAGACGACCGTCGTGGTCTATGACACCTCCGTCGGCCAATGGGCGGCCCGCATCTGGTGGCTGTTTCGCGCGTTCGGATACGACAACGTCGCGGTGCTCGATGGCGGGCTCACCAAGTGGATAGTCGAGGAGCGCCCCACCGAGCGCGGCTGGATCGCTCCTCTCGAGACAGCGACGTTCACCGCATCGCCTCGCCCCGAACTCTGGGCGGACACATCGCGGGTCCGCTCCATCGTCACCGGAGAAACGGATGCGGCCCTGGTGTGCGGTCTGCCCGCGCGCGAGTTCACCGGCGAAACCGGGCAGCGACCACGACGCGGACACATTCCCGGCAGTTTCAGTGCGCCGGCCGGCCGGCTGGTCGACCGCGAGACGAACGCCCTCCTTCCCGCACACGAATTGCGTGCCACCTTCGCGAACGCCCTCGCAAGCTCTGAGCACATCATCGCGTATTGCGCCGGCGGCATCGCCGCGGCGGCGGACGCGCTCGCCCTGGCGGTCATCGGTCACACGAATGTCGCCGTATACGACGGTTCTCTCAACGAATGGGCCGCCGATCCTGCACTGCCGCTGGTGACACTCGTCGACCTCTCCGAAGAAGACAATTCGCCCGGCGGAGCCTGACCCACTCAGTTCCCAGCGAGCGGTTCTACGCTCGCGATATGACCATCACCAACCCCTCGATCGCCGACATCCCCCTCACCACTATCGATGGCGAGGCGACCACCCTGACCGCATACGCCGGCAAGGTTCTACTCATCGTCAATGTCGCCTCGCGGTGCGGCCTCGCCCCGCAATACGAGAAGCTCGAGCAATTGCAGAAGAGCTATGGCGAGCGCGGCTTCACGGTTCTGGGCTTCCCCAGCAACCAGTTTTTGCAGGAGCTCAGCAGTAGCGACGCGATCAAGGAGTACTGCTCGACGACGTGGGGCGTGACCTTTCCGATGTTCGAGAAGATCAAGGTGAACGGCAAGTCACAGCACCCGCTTTATGCCGAGCTGACGAAGACTCCGGATGCCGCGGGCAAGGCCGGCAAGGTCAAGTGGAACTTCGAGAAGTTCGTCATCACGCCATCCGGCGAGGTTCACCGCTTTCGTCCCGCCACGGAGCCGGATGCGCCCGAGATCATCGACGTGATCGAAGGCGCCCTCCCCGCCTGAGCGCCAACCAGTGATCGCTCACGAGATCGAAGCGGGCACGAGTCGAAACCCCTCGCTCGGGCGGGCGCTCCACGACCTCACGCGTAGTCGGCGGGAGCCAGCCAGCGCACGCCTTTGCGGTGACTGATCAGTTGGGCGCGCACCATGACATTCGCGTCGACACAGGCGGCCGCGAGTGCCTTCGCCCAGGCGCGATCCGCCGATACGGGGTCGGCGCCGAGGCAACGTTCCCACACGAGAACAAGCTGCGCGGCATCCGTTTCACTCATGACGTGTCGGATGGATTGCGCCAGGGCGGCGGCGAAACTCGCGTCGGGCCCCGTCGGGTAGTCCTCGATGGGAATCAGCGTGGGCAACTGCACGCCCGAGGAATCGAGGAACAACAACCACAGCTGCCTTCGAACGGCGTGGCCGACAAGGCGCGAGACGCGCTCCTCGACCTCGGCGTCGGTAACGATCGGCAGCTGGGCAGCTTCTTCAGCGGTGAGTGTCATGCGGTCGATAGTGCCCGCCCTGCAGACCGAACCGCGCGCCGCAGACCCACATCTGTGGAAAACTCGCCACTCGCGAGCCCTGTGCAGAACCACAGCGTCTCCCAGCCCGCGCGGCTACCCTTGAACCGTGACCCATGAACTCACACACGAAGCGGATGCCCGTCGATACGCCCTGCACATCGATGGCCAGTTGGTCTGCGTGCTCAATTACTCCGTGAACGGCAACGCCATATCTTTCACGCGCACGTTCACCCAGCCGAGCCACCGTGGGCAGGGGCTTGCGGCCGAACTCGTCGCATTCGCTGTCGACGATGTCGAAGCCACCACCGAGTTACACATCGTGCCGATGTGCTGGTACGTCGCCGACTGGTTCGAGGCGCATCCGAACCGCTCGGCACTGCTCAGCCGGTAGAGCGCGCCTCCCGCGACTGCGCCGGCAGTCTGCGCCGCTACGCCTCAGAAAGACCGTTCTCGGCCGCCGATTGGAACCACGGTGGATACACCGCCACCTTCGGTCGGTGCGGCGACTGCGACGACGAGACGACCGCGCGCACCGCCTGGCGCACCTTGTCGTTCGCCACCCCGATCAGCGTTACATGCTCGATGGGGAATGCGTCCCGCACCAAAAATTCCGCGGCCAGCATGGCCTCAGATTCCTCGTCTGCGCGCATGATGCGCAGCATCCGCTCGCTTGCCTCGTGTGAGGTGGCGAAACGCGTGAAGGTGGCCGTCGCATCACCATTGGCCACCATGACCGAAGCGTCATCGACACTGCCGAGTTCGCTGGTGTGAGCGAAGGCCGTCTTCACGGTGCTTACGAGAATCACATAGTCGTATACGTCATGCCCGTACGCCTCGGACGACAGCCGCGGATCCGCCGCGTGAGTACGGATGCTCTCCCACACCCCCGCGTTCGGAGACAGGAAGAAGGGTACATAGCCCGCGACGCTCGGCTCGCTCTCGCCGGCCACCATCATGCTGCGGCGCGCCTCACGATTCGCCGCGGAGGCGATGTCCACGGCAGGCCGCGACTCCCAGCCCTCGCTCGCATCCGCCAGCATGGCGCCACGCTCAAGAATGCCAGCCAGGTTGCTGATGTGGGTGAGGTGGTAGATGCGCTGCTCGCCGACATCGAGGTGCCGCTTCGCCGCGGCCGCCTTCGCGCCAGCCGAGCGAGACGCGGATGCCGTGGTCACCACAGACGTTGCGGTGCGCCCCGCGGTGCGAGCCCGGCCGCCCGCGCGCCCACCACGCTGGCCGACAGCCGGTGCGGCTGCCACCTCGGGCTGGGCCTTGGGGAAACACGTGTCACAGAGACCGTCCTCGAGTCCATGAATACACTCGCCCACTTGCAAACCTTCCCGAAGAGCGCCGACCAGTCGCGAGAATCGCTCCACGGGCGCTATCTCTACGTTACGGGCGTTTCGGCTTCACCGCTTACCGAGCCGAGAGCTGCAGGAGGCAAGCGGGGCGCTGCAGGCCCCAAGCCGACGGAGAACCGCACCGTTCGGCATCGGCGGCTAGCCTTGAAAGAGATGACCACCACCCCGCCTACCGCTGACACCGCAACCGCTGCCGAGCCCGTACCCGCCGAGACGCGCACCGAACGCGTGAGCCGCTCAATTCGCATCGAGACGGAAGCCCTCATCGCGGCGATCGTCGCCGGCGTGCTCGGCTCAGCGTTCGCCGCCGTCATGTTCTGGGGCACCTATACGCTCATCTGGGCTGGCTGGAACGCCAGCTGGTCGGTGGGGTCTGCCGCGATGATTGCCGTCATCGTGCTTGGTCTGGCCACGTGCATCGTGAGCTACCACCGCTGCCGTCGCCTGCCCGAACAGCTCTGGCGCAGGGGGCTTCCGCGCTGGAAGGCGTTGGTCGACACGGTCGCCGTCTCGCTCGTGCACACGGCGCTGGCCGTGATGGTGACGGGAACGGTGTTCTCTGTCGCACAACTCGCGTTCCGCCGTCTCGCGGTCGGCCAGTACGTCGGCACCGCCATGGTGCTGGCCGCCGTTTCGCTCACCACGTACACGCTCTATCTCAGCGTCGCCCAGCTCAGCACCATGGCGCTGGCGCATCGGCTGCTCTTGTTCATGGGCGGCGGAGTTCTGTTGAGCATGACCACCTCGCCCGATCCGCTCTGGTGGCAGCGCCAGTTCAGCTACCTGGGCACATTCGGCGATCAGCCAAGCTGGATCTTCAACGGGACCCTCATTGTCGCCGGCGTTCTGGTGACCACCTTCGCCATGTACGTCAACCGGGATCTGCGCACGCTGCACGATCGCGGCATCGTGCGCTATCGCTGGAGCACCCCGACGATCACCGTCATGTTCATCGTTCTCGGCATACTGCTGGCCGGCATCGGGCTCGTACCCGAGAACGTGACCACCCCGGGCCACAACACGATAGCGGCCTCGACCTCCCTGGCATTCGCCGCGCTTCTGCTGATAGCACCCGTCGCGCTGCGGGGCATGCCGTGGTCGTTTCTGCTGCTGACGCTCGGATGCCTCGCGCTGCTCGTCGGCGCCGTGCTTCTGTACCTGAATGCGAGCTACTTCAACCTCACGGCGTTCGAGGTGGTGGCGTTCGCGATCCTCTTCGGCTGGATAGCGGTGCTGGCACGATTCATGGCGGCCATGCTCGGCCGCGGAATCGGCGAGCAGTCCACCGTGGTCGTCGAGGCCGAGACTCCCGCCCCCTGAGCCAGCCCCGTCGTTGAGACAGCGCGGTCGCGGAGCCCGCCGAAGCGCCCGCGCGTCTCCGTGTGCTGTTACTGCAGCAACCGCCACACGAAGCCGGCCACGAGCGCTATCGCGACGACCACGGCGACCCAGATGATGACGCTGCCTGCACCGGCCTTGGCGGGATAATTCGGGTGATCGCTCATACCCGAAAGACTATCGTGCGGGGCGGCAACTGAGATGAGCGAGTCCCACGATCTTGCCGAGTCCGAGCCCCTTCTTCTTACGGCCGAGCAGCACCTGGTGACCGCCGGGTCCGTCGCGCAGAATGTAGCAGACGCACACCTCGGGCACGAGCATCCTGTCAGGCTAGCGTGCCCCGGTACTGTGCACTCCGCCGCCCCGGTGTTACCGTGCAAACATGACCGACCAGATCACCCCGAGCCAGTTCAGGCACGCCTCCGGCGTCGATGATTGGCGCATACTTTCCAGCGGCGCGGCTGCCACCACCTTCCGCACCGGGTCGTTCGCCACCGGCGTGAGGCTGATCGACGAGATCGGCAGGCTCGCGGATGCCGCCAACCATCACCCCGACGTGGATCTGCGCTACCCCTCCGTCACCGTGCGCCTCATCTCGCACGACGTCGATGGTCTCAGCCAGCGCGATGTCGCGCTGGCCCGGCAGATCTCGGATGCCGCGCGCACGCTGGACATCCCGGCCGACGCGCCCGCCGTCGAGTCATGAGCGCCGACTCTGAGAGCACGCCCGGTAGCTATGTCGAGCCGGGCAAGGAATTCACCCGCGACACGAACTACATCGAGGATCGCATCACGCGTGACGGCCGGGACGGCTGGCCCGTCGAGCCCGGCCGCTACCGGCTGATCGCCGCCCGCGCCTGCCCGTGGGCGAACCGCTCGGTGATCGTACGCCGCCTGCTGGGGCTGGAGGATGCCATCTCACTCGGCATGCCCGGCCCCACGCACGACGCACGCAGTTGGACCTTCGACCTCGACCCCGGCGGGGTCGACCCGGTGCTCGGCATCGAGCGCCTGCAGCAGGCGTTCTTCGCCCGCTTTCCCGACTACCCGCGCGGCATCACCGTGCCCGCCATCGTCGATGTGCCCAGCGGCCAGGTCGTCACTAACAACTACCCGCAGATCACGCTCGACCTTGAGACCGAATGGGTGGACTCGCACCGCGACGGCGCCCCCGACCTCTACCCCGAGGCCCTGCGCGCCGAGATCGACGAGGTCAACGACGTCGTCTTCCGCGACGTGAACAACGGCGTGTACCGGGCCGGTTTTGCCGGATCCCAGGAGGCGTACGAGAAGGCCTACCACCGCCTCTTCGACCGGCTCGACTGGCTCGAGACACGGTTGGCGACCCGGCGCTATCTGGTGGGAGAGACGATCACCGAGGCGGACATCCGCCTCTTCACGACACTGGCCCGTTTCGACGCCGTCTACCACGGCCACTTCAAGTGCAACCGCAACAAGCTCACTGAGATGCCCGTGCTGTGGGCGTACGCGCGCGACCTGTTCCAAACCCCGGGCTTCGGCGACACCATCGACTTCGTGCAGATCAAACGGCACTATTACATCGTGCACAGCGACATCAATCCGACCGGCATCGTTCCGGTGGGGCCGGATGCCTCGGGCTGGCTCACCGGGCACGGCCGCGAGCAGCTGGGTGGTCGCCCCTTTGGCGACGGTACGCCGCCGGGCCCGCCGCGCACGGGCGAGCTCGTGCCCGCCGGGCACGGCGCGCAGTAACACACTCGTTGGTCGAGTAGCGCCGCGAAGCGCGCGTATCGAGACCGCCGCCTCATCACACTGCGGCAGGCGGACTGACGACCCGAAGCCCCGGAAAGGTAGTGCGATACCGTCGCGCGTCGCGCGTGATCAATGTCAGACGCTGCACCACCGCATGCGCACCGATATAGAAATCGGGCAGGGTGGTCGCCCGGGTGCCGCCGCGCTTGCGATAGGCCTGATGCGCCCTGGCCGCGAGGAATCCAGCCGACCATGGCAGGTCAGCGCGGCGGATGACATCGGAAGGGATCGCCTCGTCGAGCGCAGGAAGTGTGTCGAACGCCAACGAGACTTCTGAGTAGACGAGCGGGTTGATCCACACGGCGCTGCGCCGGACGGCCTCTGCCAGCGCCTGCGCGGACCAGCTTGCCCAGACCGGGTCGTCGGTAATGATGTCGAGGAGAACATTTGAGTCGACAAGGTAGCCGACCGAGTCGTCTGTGGAGTCACTCATCGTCGTATGCGCGGCTGAGTTGCATGATTTCGTCGGTCGTCAGCTCTCGCTGCGCCGACCCGCGCATGCGGGAGAGAAGCCGATCGGCGCGATCCGGTTTGGAGGGCACCCCCGCCACCGTAAGCGCAACCATTCCGTCGCGCTCGATGAAGTCAACGTCGGTCTCCGGCATGAATCCATAGCGTTCCCGTACCCACTGCGGGATGGTCACTTGGCCCTTCGACGTAATTCTCACCGTCACAGTATAGTTCTTACTTACCGCAGTAATACTTCTCATTTGCTTCCAATCTGAGCACGGACGCCGATGATCATGTAGCGACGCTACGAGGCGGCGCCATCGTCAAGACCCGAGAATGCGCGATCTGTGGAAACCTCGCCCCGCCTGCTCACTGTGGAGAGCGGCCGCTACACCCTCGCCTGCACCATCGCAGGTGCTACGCGCGGCTGAGGGAGGGCGCAGCATCCGTCTCGGAGACGGAGAGCCGAGTGTCGTGCGTGAAGGGGACGGCGGCGGGCTCAGTGGGCGCCATCTCCCGCCGCAGGGTGGGCGCGACCTCGGAACCGAGCAGATCGATCTGCTCGAGGGCGACCGGGGTGGGCACGCCGCCGATTTCGAGGGCGAAAAGCAGTCGGTGAATGTCGCCGGCGTAGTCGCGGAACCCCATGACCTTGTCGATGACCTCCTGCGGGCTGCCAACGATCGTGGGCGTGCGCGACATGTACTGCTCGAGCGACATGCCGGCGAACATCGGTGCGTTCGCAAAGTACTGCTCGTACTCGGCGCGGGCGTCTTGGGAGCGAGGCCGCATGAACGCGTGCGCTCCCAGCCCTACGACGGCGCGGGAGGCCGGCCCATGACCGTGTTGCTCGAAGCTCTCTCGATAGATTCGAACCATGTCGGCCGTGTGCTGCGCCGGTCCGAAGATGTGGTTGGCGAAGTAGCCGTCACCATAGCGGGCCGCCTGTTCGGCGATCTCGACACTCCTGACAGAGCCGTGCCACACAAAGGGCGGCGTGGAATCGAGCGGCCTGGGCACCGAGGTGAATGCCTGCAGCGGCGTACGGAAATTCCCCGACCAATCGACGGAATCCTCGTTCCACAGTCGGCGCAGCAGTGCGTAATTCTCGATGGCCAGCGGGATGCCGTCCTCGATCTTCTTACCGAACCAGGGATACACAGGTCCGGTATTTCCGCGGCCGAGCATGAGGTCAGAACGCCCCTCCGAGAGGTGCTGCAGCAGTGCGAAGTCCTCGGCGATTTTGACCGGGTCATTGGTCGTGATGAGGGTTGTCGCGGTCGACAGCAGCAGCCGCTCGGTGCGCGCCGCGATGAAGGCCAGCAGCGTCGTTTGTGACGATGACACGAACGGCGGATTGTGATGCTCACCCGTGGCGAACACGTCGAGACCGGCGGCTTCAGCCTGCACCGCGAGCTGCACCGTGGCAAGGATTCGCTGATGCTCCGTGGGCCGCAGCCCGGTGGCGGGATCAGGGGTGCGATCCCCGATGGAGAAGATACCTATCTGCATGACCAGCCTCATCTTCATTATTGGTTGCCGACCACATAACTATAGATCTACGTGGTCGGCAACACAACTTGCTCACAGCGCCCGGCGTAGCCTCGCCGAGCGGATGCCATCAACATGCTGCGCGCCCAGGTCGCGTTCCGAGTTCACGAGTGTCTCCCCCGCCACCGCCTGGCCGCCGCGTGAGAAGTGCACGACCGCGTCCCTCGACAATGCGGTCATGCCCGCTGGGGAAACGGTCCGGTCGTCTCGCGGTCGATACTGGCACAGCCGGGTCTCTACACGCGGTGCCCGTCGATGGAAGTCTTTGGTGGCTTCGACCGGATCTGTGCGGTCGAGCGCAGCGATATGCCGCGCCCGAGGACCACTATCGTGGGCGCCATTCGGCCGTCCTCATTGGCGCGACTCACCCTCGACGTTTTCGGTCAGCGCCCCGCGGACACCATGGGCTCAGGAGCCCTGATCCGGGCCGAGGCTTGCCGCGAACCACGGGCATACCGTTTGCCGACGAGCGGCGCTAGAGGTTCTCAAGCGAATACTGCCCTCGCGCGGTGGCGACGGCGCTCTGGTAAGAATGCAGGTATGTACTCAGCGGTTGAGCAAGCGCTTATTCGGGAGGACATTTTCCGATGGCTTGACGAGCAAATCGGATCAGGAGTCAACGAGCTTACGCGTGCGCACCTCGTCAACTACTTCTACTGGAACGTACGTATCCCGCTGCTGGATAGCGCGAGATGAATCCGAAATCCGCGAGATTTTGACGCAACTCTGAGCATCATGACGAGCGTCAACGGTCCCTATGAGGACCTTGTCGGCGGGGACGGACTGGTCCGCTACAGCTATCAATCACGAGAAGGCGGTGACAGTCTCAAACTGAGGCGCGCCCTAGAACTGCAAGTGCCACTCATTCATTTTCAGGGGAATCTACCCGGCATTTTTGTTCCGATCTATCCCGTGTACGTCGTCGCCGATGACATCGCGCATCGTTCATTCGCTATCGCGCTCGATGAGTCGATGCGCTTCTTCGGTGACCCACTGCACATGGTCGGTGACCAGCGACGCTACGCCGAGCGCACTGCGTTGCAGCGACTCCATCAGCCGGTGTTTCGTGCACGCGTCATGCATGCGTACGAGAGGTCATGCGCAGTTTGTCGCTTGAAACATCCGGATCTGCTCGACGCCGCCCATAGCCAACCGGCCACGGCTGCTAGCGGAGGTGCTCATGTCACCTACGGCCTAGCCATGTGCAAGCTTCACCACGCCGCCTACGACCGCAATCTCCTCAGCATCACTGCAGACTACGAGGTACGCATCAATCGCGGACTGCTGGACGAAGTCGACGGGCCGATGCTTCGGCATGGACTACAAGACACGCATGGGACAGCACTTTCGTTGCCCGCCCGTCAGGCGGAATGACCATCGCGCGATCGACTCGCTGCTCGTTTCGAGGATTTTGTTACGCACGGCGCTTAAGTAGGCGGCAGCGCTCGCGCATGAAGCCCGTTGAGGCTCAGATCCGTCGAAGGCTGGCCCCTTGATTGGGTGTCACCTATTTGAATATTGTCCCCCTGCGAGATGGGACGATTGCCTCATGAGCAGCATGCCTAGCGGATGGTTCCCAAACCCGAGTGATCCCTCAGAAGAGGTGTACTGGAACGGCACACAGTGGACTGGCACCTCGAGATCGATCCAATCAGACACGAGCGCTCCGGCTGACCAACCCGAAGAGCCGTCCCCTGATCTTCAGTCCATAGCCGAGGGGACCGTGGCCGATGGCCCAACAGCGATCCGCGGCGAGACCGGCAACGCGGTCGCCCCTGCAACACGACACAGAAATCGCCGTTCGCGGCTGATCTGGGTCGGTGCCATCGTGCTGGTGATCTTGCTGGGTGCTGGAGTCACGACGGCCGTCTTGGTTCAGAATGCTCACAACGAGGCCGTTGCGACCGCGAAGCATGAAGCAGCAGTCAAGAAGGCGGCGGTTCTAGCTGACGCAGCAGCTGCAAAACAGGCCCAGGAAGATGCCGCGAAGGCTGCTCAAGAAGCGTCGGACGACGCAGAACGTGCTGATCGCGCGGCCACCGTTATTACAGTCGAGGCTTCGATAACGAAGATGGCCAAAGAAAATGTCGCAAAGGGATTACATGACGGCCCTGTACTCAAAGTCAGCTGCAACCCCGTCAACGGAGGCTCCACAGATGACCTCACGGATCAGACAACTGCCTTCGATTGCTTTGTGGCGAATGAGGACAACGGAGACGGAACGCAGAGCGGATTCTTCTACAACGCCAACATCAACTGGACAACCGGCGAGTACACATATGGATTTGGAAAATCCAGCTGATTTAGCCCTCCGATCGAATGAGCGACAGCTGGCCAGACGATGAACGACCGGTAGACCCACAATCCTGTCGTTATAAAGAAGCGGAATGGCACATCGCAACAGCCTAGGTTTGTAAGCGAGGGAGGCACTATGTCGCTAAGAGAACCACACCACGTGCAGGCCGTAGATGCCGGGCAGGCTGCAGAGGTGGGAAAGCGTCTCGAGCTGCTCGCGGCATCCGGCGCCCCGCTGCGGCTCGTGGTGGGTGACGCGGAAGTCGAGCTGCCGGCATCCGTTCGCGAGGCGGTTGTCGATCTGTTGCAGCGGGTTGCGGCGGGCGACAATGTGGTGATCGCGTCGACCGAGTCGCTGCTGACCACGTCGCAGGCCGCCGAGATGATCGGGATCTCGCACACTTACCTGCTGCGGCTGGCCGACGGGGGCAAGCTGCCGGTTCAGTATCGCGGAACGCATCGGCGCTTCGCGCTGGCCGATGTTGTTCGGTACGTGGAGGCTGCCGCGGAGGAGCGGGCGCGGGGCGCCGCGACAGCGGAACCGACGAACGGCTAGGCGAGGTCTCGTGTGCCTTTGCAGCGGGGGTATCGGCGACACCCGTAGAACGGGCCGCGCTTGCTGTTTCGCCGCACCATGAACGCGCGGTTGCATCGCGGGCAGACGATGGACTCGAGCGTTTCGCCTATCGCATTCGTGCGGATCAGCCCGAAGTCTCTGACCATCTCCATGAGGAAGGGCGATTCGCGCTTGTCGATCGTCACCAGCAGCACTCCACGGCGCGCTCTCGTCAGTGCCACGTAGAAGAGCCGGCGCTCCTCTGCGCGCGGAAACTCCTCGGCTGCGGGCATCGCCAGGCGCAAGACCGGGTCGTTCGGGATCGTGCTGGGAAAGCCCCACTTGCCCGAGACCATACCCGGGACCACGATGTAGTCGGCCTCGGCGCCCTTCGAGGCGTGTGTCGTCATGAAGCGCACGTCGAGGCAGTCCGCGAGCTCCCGAGTGCCCGTCAGGTAATCGCTCTGGTGACGGTATCGTCCAAGCACGAATACCGTGAGCTTGCGACCGTCTGGCTGAGGCACCGCGCCGCTCAGAACCTGCGAGCGCAGCTGCTTCAATCGATAGAGAATGGCCGGCGCCACGGCCGCCTCCTTGTCGACGGAGACGATGCCGATCGTGGGCGGAAACTCCGGAGTTGACGAGACGACGGTCTTAGTCAGCTGGCTGGGATTCTTGAGAACGAACTGACTTGAGACATCCGCTATCGATTGGGGAAACCGGAACGTGCGTTCGAGCCGCATCACCTCGGCGGCTCCGAACCGCTGCTCGAATTGGGTCATACCGGAGAGGTCGCTGCCGGCGAAGCGGTTGATGCTCTGCCAATCGTCGCCGACAGCAAATAGGTACCGACTGGGCTTGGCGACGAGGGCTTGCACTAGTCTCGCTCGTGCCAGACTCGCATCCTGAAACTCGTCGACCATAACAAGCTCATAGGGGCTCTCCCAGTCACCGGCCTCGAGGTGATCTGCCGAGAGATTGAGCATGTCTTCGAAGTCGATGCAAGCCTCGGCCCTCAATCTGGACTCCCATTCGCGTCTGATGACCGCGAAGAGCTCTAAGAACGACGAGTCGCGATATCTCACGTGGCCGTCGGAACCGCTCTCGAGGCGCTCGCGCAGTTGCTCCTCAGACAGGCGATTGCCCTTCGCGTGAATCAGAAAGCTGCGGAACGTCTGCACGAGTTCCTTGTTCTCGACGACCTTCTGCCCTGCCGCGGCACGATTGGGATTCGGGTTCAAGCGGATACCGCGGTGCGTCAGCTCTTCTGCAAGATCGTTGAGCGCGCGGCCGCCCCATAGCTCGGCCATTGTGGTCTCAACGAGTGTGGTTCCATGCTGCTGATGAAGCTGGCGCTTCCACCGCATGCCATCCTCATAACCGGTGAACTCCTCCGGCGCCCTGCCATTCTCATCCACGGCCCAGTGCTCGTGGTAGACGTCGATCTTCGGGTAGTAAAAGTCCGGGTAATACTGCCCGTGTTCGGGGTCCGCGGTATTAACGGCATACGACCGCTCATAGACGTAATCAACCCCGTTGTAAAAGAGCCAGTTGGCGATCATGCGTTCGCCGGCGCTCTTCACGATCTCGCCCTGCGCGGTTCGGAAGACTAGAGCGTTGGAATCGGCGCCGTCATCATCTCTTTCTGCCGGATCGCTAACGTCGGTGTCCGAGTAGTCGCGAGCGAGTACGGCGCGGAAGAAGTCCCATTGCTTGCGAAAAACCGGGTCGGATGCGCGCAGGTCTTCGACGATACGGCCCATGCGTTCGATGTCTCCCCCACCATCGAGCCATGGTGCCAGTGAAGGTTTCTGTCCGGTTGCCTTGCCGATGACTTCCAGCCCAAACGCATGGAACGTCTTCGCTGCGACTTGCTCGGCATCAAGCCCGAGAGGAACTAGACGCTCTATGGTGCGTTGCTTGAGTTCTTTGGCCGCGGCCGTATTGAAGGCGAGCATGAGGATCTTGTCGGGGTCCACCAGCTTGCGATGTAGCGCATAGGCAGCCTTGGCGACCATCGTCGAGGTCTTTCCGGAGCCAGCGGACGCGACCACGAGCATCCGGTTGTCGAAGCAGACGACCGCCTTGGTCTGTTCTTCGGTCAGCGGTGATTTCTCGACGGTGTCAAAGAGGTCACGGCACTCATCGAGTTCTCGCGCAAGATAATCGGCGTTCGCCTGGGCGATGTAGTCGGCAAGGTTGTACTGCCACAGGCGGATCGTCTTGGCGTAGATCGCCGACCGTGTTTCGACGTGAGACTGCACATCGATCATTTCGAGAAGGCGGCCAAAATCGGTGGCATCCTTCTTCGCTGCCCAGAGCTCTGCGAATTCGCGGGTCAGCCACCCTCTCGTAGCGAGATGCTCTCTGGCCTCGGCCTGGAGCGCGCCGACCCAGCCCAGCAACTTCTGCGCGGCATTGTCGAAGTCGGAGATGAGCGATTGCAACCTGCGGCGGTGCGCAGTCGCGCTTCTCGTCGATTCAAGCGTGCGGGCGATGCGTCGTGCGCGGTAGTACGTGATGCCACCGAGCAGGTACTGCTGCAGCGGGTTCTCATCACTAACGTTGCCGAATCGCAATTCGAGGGATGCCCATGGGAGACCGAACGCTGCGCGAATCTCAAGCGAGTAGCAAATGTCGCTCTGGCGATAGACGCCATCGGATTCCAGCACGAGGAAGTCGTTGTCGAGCGCGAGCTTCCAGCCGCCGTGCCTGGTGCGACGACCGAGGCGAGACGGCTGCCATAGAACGTCCACGCGATCCCCTCGGCTCCGGTTCAGAACGAGCTGATGATCGTGGTCGTGAGGAGGTGAATCAGGGTGGGCATCAGCAGCAGGGCCGCGGAAACGAGAGCCAGGACGCCTGCGGCGGCCCAGAGTCGTCGTCGCAGGGCCGCCGATCTGACCTCACGGTCGAGTCGATCGAACCCAGCGAGCGTTGTGCGCACATCCGCGTCTGGCGTCGTCGAATTGGTGTGCCAAGTGTTTGCTCGGGTCGCTGCGGAGACGATGATTGTGGCCTGTGCAGCATCCAACACATGTGGGCGCTTGCGCAACCAACGGACCAGGCCGCTGGCGTCGCGCACGACGACATCAGCGGGCGCTTCCCGGATGGTGAGTTTGCGCGGGTTCACAACCGCGATGATTGGGACGACCTCAATGCCGGTGGGCAGCACCGCGGCCAAGAGTTTCGTTGCACGAGCGGCCTCATGGCGAGCGTTGCGAAGGTAGGGAACCTTCTGGCCCGAGACCATGAAGGCGCGGCTGCCGACCCAAACATTCTTGTCGGGATGACGCTTCGTATTGATCGTGAAGACGCCACCGGGGCCGATGACGATGTGATCGATGTCAGAGTCGGCCTTGCCGACGGGGACGGCATGGATGACCGTCCAGGAGCCGTCGAGGTTGGTGAGGAGTCGGCCCACTGCGCGTTCGCCGAGCGCTCCGGAATACCAGCTGGCGGCATCCGCAATCAGCGGTGAATACCCCCAGAAGCGCGCCCATGCGGAACGCGCAGGGATCGATGATTGCAGTCGCGTGAGGTTCTCCATGACCGATTGGCCGGCGACGCGATCAAGGAGCCGCCGGGTGGGTTGCGCATTCTCGTTGAGCGACGCGCTGGGCGTGGGCACGGCGACGTCATTATCAGGAGGTGGCATGGGATTGAGTCTTGCGCAGTCGGGGAGACCTGGCGCGCCCCAGTGCAAGGGGGGTCTGCTGCGGTACCGCCGCTTCGCTCGAGGAGCGCGCGGTCGTGAGACGATGGCCCATGCCCAGTCTGCTTGCCCGCTTCCGCGCCGCGGTGAGCGATGCATCGTCGCTTCGGTTGTGGACCTTTGACACCAATGACGGGATCATCGCGACGGCGGGTATTTTGGAGGCTTCGCGGGCGCGGGTGCGAACGATTCGATACTGATTACGGCCGGGGTCGTGGCTGCCATTTCTGGTGGCTTGAGCCTGGGCGGTGCGAGATGGTCGCACGAGTCGGCCGAACGGGAAGCCCAGCTGCTCTTGGCCGCAGAAGAAGCGGAACAGCTCGCAACCACCCCCGAGGAGGAGTTCCTCGAACTCGCTGCGCACTACGAAGGCCGCGGGGTTGCGCCGGATCTCGCCGCGCAAGTGGCAGAGCAACTCACCGCTCACGACGCGCTCGCGGCGCAGCTGGAAACGGAACATGGTATTCGCCAGGTCATGTCTCGCTCGGCGCCAGCATGGGGTGGAGTCGCGGCGAGTATCGCGTTCATGCTGGGCGCTATTATTCCCCTCCTCATCTCCCTGCTGGTGCCGGGCAAGCTCGAGAGCTGGGCGATCCTGCTCGTTGTAGTTGCCTCGCTGACCCTCACCTCGATCATCGGTGCGCGCAGCGGGCATACCCCCGTCTGGCGCACCATCGCACGCACCCTGACGGTCGGAGTCGGCACACTCGGCATCAGCTATCTTGCGGGGTTGATCCTGTTCTGAGCGGGTTCGCGGTCGTCGTGCAATGACCGGGGCATTAACCCGCGACAGCCGCCAGGCGGCGCTCGAGGAAGGCGCGCTCGGCGGCGTTGTCGGTGAGCACGAGGGCCTCCTCGTAGGCGATGCGCGCATCCGCTGGGCGGTCGAGGCGCACCAGGAAATCGGCGCGGCTCGAGGCCAGGTAGGGGTAGCGGGCCAGCTGCGGGTCGCCGCCGAGTTCGTCCAGCTCGGCCAGACCTTGTGCGAAACCACGGGCGAAGCCGAGGGCTATTGCGCGGTTCATGCGCACGACCGGCGACGTCCACGTCTCGACCAGCAGGTCATACAGGCCGAGAATCTCCTCCCAGTCGGTCTCCGACCAGGATGCGCTCTCGTCGTGCACCGCCGCTATCGCGGCCATCAGCGCGAAACGGTGCGGTGGGCGCCCACTGAGGGATTCCCGCACGAGCGCGACGCCCTCGGCGATCGCCGGGCGATCCCAGCGGGAGCGGTCCTGGTCTGCGAGAACGGCGAGGCCGCTCTGAGCGTCGAGGCGCGTGTCGCGGCGCGCATCCGTCAGCAGCACGAGGGCCAGCAGGCCGGCCACCGCACGGTCGCTCGGCAGCAGCACGCGCAGCATCCGGGCCAGCTCGCGTGCGCGCTCGGCGAGGTCGCGGCGCATCAGGCTCTCGCCGCTCGGCGCCGTGTGGCCGGTCGTGTAGACGAGATAGACGACGGTGAGAACGCCGTCGATGCGCTCGGGCAGTTCGGATGCCTGTGGCACCCGATACGGAATGTGCGCCGAGCTGATCTTCTTCTTCGCGCGCGTGAGGCGGGCCGCCATCGTCGGTTCGGGCACGAGGAACGCGCGGGCGACATCCGCCGTCGACAGGCCGCAGACCAGTCGCAACGTGAGCGCCACCTGCGCCTCCAGCGCCAGAGCGGGGTGACAGCAGGTGAAGATCAGACGCAGCCGGTCGTCGCGGATGCCGCCACTCGCGTCATCCGGAAACACCTCCTCCGGTTGCGGCTCCAGCAGCTTGGGTAGCGCCCGCTGCGCCGTCGCGGCCCTGCGGTGCACGTCGAGGGCGCGCCGGCGGGCGGCGACGGTGAGCCACGCGCCGGGGTTGTCGGGGATGCCGCGGGTGCCCCACGTCTCGAGGGCGCTCGCGTAGGCATCCTGAACAGCCTCCTCGGCGGTGTCGATGTCGCCGGCGACGCGCACGGTGGAGGCGAGCACGAAGGCCCACTGGCTGCGGTGTGCATCCGCCACCGCGGCGGCGACCTCCGGGCCGACGGGGTGACCGCCGGCCCGGAGACCGCTCTCGTGCGGCTCGGGCATTACGGGGTGAACACTCGCACCGGCCAGACGTCCACACCGGCGCCGGCGGGAACCTCTTTGGCGATCCGCAGCGCCTCGTCAAGATCGGCCGCCTCGATGAGGTAGTAGCCGCCGATCACCTCCTTCGATTCGAGGAACGGGCCATCCGTCACGGTGAAGCCACCGGCGTCGTCGCGCCGAATGGACGTGGCCGTAGAGGACGGCTGAAGCGCGGCCCCGCCGAGCAGCGCGCTGGCGTTTCGCGTGCCGAACTCCTGGTAGCCGGCGCTCATCGACTCGCCCTCCGACTGACGCATTTTCGCCTCGTCCTGGTAAATCAGGATCAAATATTTGGCCATCTCATTACCCTTTCGCCTGAGCTCGTGTTTCGAGCATTCACTACATCGACGCGAAGCGGGAGAGGAAATCGACAACTCGGCTGTAATCGGCGTCAGGCGGCGTGACCCATCGCGGCACGGTCTCGATACGAACGCTGCTCGACCAACGAAAATTGGCCCGGCGCTAAAACCAGGTGCTTAACCACGGGGCGGTGGCCGAGCGGAACGACGCGGCCACGGCATCCGCTGCACCGGAAGTGAACTCGGTGAGGCGGCCGGCTCGCAGCAGCGTGTGTGCAGAGGTGCCGCCCAGGTAGAGGGCTGCGAGCTCGTTCACCGTGAGGGCGAGGCCTGCCGCGTCGGCGGGAAGATCGGCGTTGCCGGCCAACGGTGTCACCTCGGCGACCCCGTGCGCGTCGATCTCGAGCAGGAAGCGCCCGGCGGCCAGTCCAAGCGGGTCTGAGACGTCGAGCGCGATGCGCCCGGGCGCGCCGTAGCTGCGCGCGGAGAGCGCGGCCGGCACGTCGAGAATGCGGGCCCAGAGATGGTCCGTCGGTACTCGCCGCACCGCGCGCACGTCGGAGACCTGCCAGAGCAGTGGCTCGTCGACCGAACGCAGCGGCGCCGAAACAGTGCTCACCAGATCCATCTCGAGCAGGTACCGCCACAGTGCTGCGTAGGCCTCATCGGTGGCGGCCAGCAGGTACTCCACCACGACGGTGTGCTGCGTGAAATCGGGCTCCCCCTCGGTCACGCGGTACACGACGAAGCCCTGCGCGATGCCGTCGGCATCGTCGTAGCGCACGACGCGGCGCTGCGGTGACTCCTTCTTGGGGTCGCCCGCGGTGCCGACAAGCCGGTCCCACAGGTGATCGTCGAGCTGAATCTCGCCCGGTGCCCGCAGACGAGCCCGATCCATCACCTCGCGGCCCTGCTCGCGCAACCGCTCGAGCGACACGAAATGCAGACGACCGGATGCCTCCGGGCCGGTGAAGCGCGCCCGTCGCGTGTCGATCGTGAGCTCGGCCGCCATCGCCGCCGGAGCGAATCCGTAGCGCCCGTAGATCGTGGACTCGGAGACGGTGAGCACGGCAAGCGGAATGCGCAGGCTCGCGGCGGTGCGCAGCTCGGATTCGAGCAGTGCACGGGCGATGCCACGACGACGGTGCGTGGGCGCCACGGTGACGGAGCTGATAGCCCAGGACGACACCGTGCCGACGCCGGGAACGGTGAGCGGGGTCGGCCAGGAGCTGACCGTCGCGACGGGAGTGGAGGCATCCGGCGTGGTGTCGTCCCAGACGCCTGTGGTGCGGCGGTATGCGGTGCCGGTCAGCTGCTCATCGATCTCCCGTCGGGCAGTCTGCGGGCCGTAAAAGCCTCGCGCATCCGCCTGCAGCCACGCGGTGAACGCCACGGCATCGCTCGTGTCGACAAGGCCGAGGCGCAGGCCATGCTCGTTGAGTCGCTCGGCGGCTGCGGCATCGATGGGAGTGTCGGAGAAAGTCATGGCTTCAAGGCTAGCTGGCCGAGGCTTCACCCGTCGGGTCTGGGGCGTCGGCGTCCGCGAGGCTCTCGCCGCCGATGGGCTCGCCCTCCCACTGGGTCGCCAACCAGCCGTCGGTAGGGGATCCCTCGAGAATCACGACGCCGGTGTTATCGAGGCCGCGGATGCGCGTGAAGTCGCCGTCGATGTTGCCGGCCGCCCACGACGCCCACGTGCGAATGGCCGCGCCGTGGCTCACGAGGGCAACGGTACCGTCATGGTCGGCGGCGATGTCGTCGATCACCGCGTTGTAGCGCGCGAAAAACTCGTGCCCGTCTTCGCCGCCGGGAATGCGCACGCGCAGATCGCTCTGCCAAGCCACAATCGCCCCGATGTACTGGTGGACGCTGGCGGAATCGGCTCGCTGTTCCAGCTCGCCGGCGTAAATCTCCTGGAGGCCGTCGACCACCCGGGCATCAATTCCGCGAGCGCGTGCCAGCGGCGCCGCCGTCAGCTGGGTGCGCAGCATCGTTGAAACGTAGATGGCCTCAATCTGCTCTGACTCGAGCGCCGCGGGCACGGCATCCGCCTGTTTCCGCCCGAGCTCCGTGAGTGGCGGTCCGGGCACCTCTGTACCCAGCGCGCCACGCACGTTGTCGATCGTCTGACCGTGTCGAATGAGGAGGAGTCGCATCTACTCGAGCCTACGGCGTGCGGATGCGACGCGGACATCGGCCGCATGAAATCATGCGAATACATACAATTGAGCTATGTCCGATTCTCCAGTTTCCGCTACCTCGTCCCCACGCATCACGATGTTCGGTGCGGAATGGTGCGGCGATTGCCGCCGCTCGAAGGCGCTGCTCGACGGGCTGAGCATCGACTATGACTACGTGGACCTCGAAGCGGTTGCGGATGCCGCAGAGCGCGCGCACGAGATCAGCGGGCGCACCAACATTCCCGTGATCCTCTTTCCGGATGCGACGCATGTGGTCGAACCAAGCGACGCGGAGCTGCGGGCGAAGCTCGTCGAGCTGGGTCGGATTCAGTAGCTCAGGCTCAACCCGATTCGCCGCGCCGGCGACACCTCATTCACCGCTGGCGGCAGCCGCACGCTTGCGGCGACGGGCACCGTTGGCCGCCAGGGCCCGGTCACGGTGGGCCGAGAGCGCTTCAACCACGAGGGCGTGATCGTCGCGCTGAGCCAGACCGGAGACACCGACCACTCCGACGAGGGCGCCGCGAACGACGATGGGGAACGCTCCTCCGTGCGCGGCGTATTCAGCGACACTGAGCCGCGAGTCGGTGTCGAAATCGCCGCCCCTGGCACGAAATTGCGTGCCCACCGTGAGCGACGAGTGCCCATAACGCCTCACCACGCGGAACTTGCGCTCCAGCCAGTCATCGTTGTCCGCGGACGCTCCCGCCAGGCCAGCATGAAAAGCACGTTGCTCACCCAGCACGATGGCTATCGCCACGGCGAGCGAGCGCTCGCTGGCCAGTTGCACCAGATGCGCGCCCACCGCCCATGCATCGTCATGATTGAACGAGTCGAACTGAAGCTCACGCTCCTGACTCAGCAACGCCTCAAGAGCGGCCTTCTCCTCATTCTGCTCGCCCATCGATGCTCCTCTTTCGCGTCAATTCTGTGGCGCCACCTGACCGCGACGCACCAATGCTCTACCGTACGCCGAGCGCCTGACCGCCGCGGCGCATCCGCTCAGCAAAGATCCGCGAGACACTCCTCAGCCTGGGAGAGCTCACACTGGGAGAACTCAACCTAGTCTCCCGATCCGCGCGCCCGGTATACCGCTTCCGTTCGGGTCGAGGCTCCGACCTTCTTGAGAATCGCCGAGACGTGCACGCTGGCCGTCTTGGCACTGATGAACAGGCGTTCGCCGATTTGGCGGTTGCTGAGGCCCTGGCCGAGCAGCTCGAGCACCTGAGACTCCCGGTCGGTCAGCCGAGAACCGCCGGCCGGATCACCGCCCGCAGCCGGCCTCTCCAGGCCGGCACGCTCCACGAGCGTGTCGACCCAATCGACCACGAGTTGCGCACCGATGCGCGAGGCCGCCTCGCGGGCGACGGTGGCATTCCGTGCCGCGGTGCGACGATCTCCGGCACGCGCCTGCACCCGGGCGAGCCGGTAACGGGCATAGGGCTCGATGTGAACCGGAACCATCGCCTCTCCGGCGAGCTCGACCGCGTGCTGCCAGGCCGCGACATCCGTACCGTCACGAGCGTCGCCACCCAGTTCTGCGTCGAGAAGAGCGATCCAGATCGCCGCCGTCGGCCACCGGGCAATCGAGTCGAGTGCGGCGCGAAGGCGGCACTCGGCGGCATTCGAGGCGTCGGTGCCCCACTCCTCTGCCGCCTCATTCTTGGCTCGGCCCTCGTCGTCTCTCGCGTCCGCTGCGCCCGCGCGCAGAACGGCGAGTGCGCGGGCGGCCACGACGATCAGTCGCTGATCCTGTGAGGGCATGATGCGGTGATCCTGCGCGATGACGACACTCGACTCCGCCCACGCACGCTGGGCGTCACCGAGTGCCATCGCGATCTCCGCCGCGACGTACGCTATCGCGAGCCCGGATTGCATGTCGATCTCTGCGTGCACGCGCATCGCGGGCCGCCACTCGCGTAGCAGTTCATCCGCGGCAACGGCATCACCACCCCACACCGTGATCCACAGCTTCAATCGCTGCAGTTGGATGCGAAACCCCGGCGGCGGCGCAAGCGCAAGCGCGGCATCGAGCAACTCGCCCGCACGTTTCCATTCCCCTGCGGCCAGCAACGGTTCGATGGTGTTCGCCGCGAGCATCACGCCTGAGGTGCGACTCACCCCCAGTTCCCCTGCTCGTCGGATGCCCTCCTCGGCGATGCGCACCGCCTCGTCGTATCTGCCGAGCATCGCCGCGACATCCGAGGCATTCACGCGGTAGCGCAGCAGCGCCCCATCGTCGCCATCCGGTCCTTCCGCGAGCTCGCGCGCCCGCTCCAGATCGGCCTGCCCCGCCACGATGTCGCCGTGGTTCACCCGCGCGACCCCGCGCAGGTTGCTGGATACGGACATCCGCTTGACTGAACCGACCGCGTTCGCCTCCTCGAACGCGACCGACGCGGCCTCGATCGCCTCGTCATAGCGAGCCTCGAGCATCAGCCGGGCCGCCAATTCGCCCGTGATCACGGCCCGCAACTCGCTCGGCGGCTCTCCGTGCAGCAATTCGATAGCGTCGCGCAGCATCTGGGTCGACCCGATGCGGCCCAGATTGGCCAGGTAGGACGCCTTGTCGCGCAACAGCCGCGCCCGGCGCGCCCGGTCGGCGGGATCGCATTGCTCCAGGGCGATGGTGACCAGGGCTATCGCCCGCTCGCTGTCGCCCGCGTTGCGCAGCATGTACGCCGTCTGACCGAGCATGTCGACCCTGCTCAGACCCGCGATCTGCTCGGCATTCTGCACTCGATCCCACAGCTCAAGCGCACGCTCGCCCATGCGCGCTGCGGTATCGTACGCGTAGGCGGCGCGTGCTTCCGTCATGGCTTCGACCGTCGCGGGAAACGCCATGGCCATCTCGTGCGCGGCCATCCAGTGGTAAGACACCTTGCTGGCGACGCGTTCGCCGCCGACCCCCGATTCGTATGCCCGGGCATACCGGGTGTGAAAGCGCGTGCGCTCGCCCGGCAACAGGTCGGTCAGCACCGCCTCACGCACGAGCGCGTGTCGAAACGAATACTGTCTCTCGTCGGCCGTGAGTACATTGGCGAGCATGGCCTCACGCGCCGCGGCATCGAGCGCGTCGGCCGACCCGTCGTGCACTGCTTCGAGCAGCAGGTAGTCGACGCAGACTCCCCCGGCCGCAAGCATCCGCAGCACCTGCTGGGTCGATTCGCTCAACCGCTCATATCGCGCGAGCAGCAACTCCCTCAACGTCTGCGGCAGAACATCGCCGTCATCCGCACCATCGAGGCCGAGCAGTTCCTCCACGAAGAAGGGCACGCCCTCGCTGCGTTCGTACACGCAGTCAACGGTCTGTATGTCGGCCGGATGGCCCAGAATAGCCTCAGCCTGCGCGGCGACCTGTTCACGACTCAACCGCCCCAGCTCCCAGCGCACCACCGAGCGACTGCGATCGAGCTCGGGCAGGGTAGCGCGCAGCGGATGCCCCCGCGGCACTTCGTCACTGCGATAGCTCAGCACGATGAGAATGCGAGAATTCGAGAGCATTCTCAGCAGAAAACGCAGCAGGTCAAGCGTCGCGGCATCCGCCCAGTGAATGTCCTCAATCATGACGAGAAGCGGATGCTGGTGCGACACCGTCTCAAGCAGCACGGCGACCAGTTCGTATAGGCGTTCGGCACCAATGCGCTGTGATTCCGACTCCGTACCGGTCAGCTCCGGCAACAACGCCGCGAGACCGGCACGGCCGGGACCGGCGGCATCGAGCAGCATGGTCATACCCGCGGACATGCCCGTCTCAGATCTCTCACCCGACGCCGCGGGTGCCTCGTCGGCGACGTGTTCACGACCCTCGCGCTCCAGCGCAGCAGCGAGGGAACGCAACACCGCCGCAATCGGCGCGTACGGTTGGCTGTCTGCCCCGAGATCGACGCATCGACCGACCAGCACGAAGGCCTTTCGTGCGGCGGATGCGGCAAACTCCTCGAACAACCGAGTCTTGCCGATGCCCGCCTCACCGCCTATCACCACGCCCCGCGACAACCCACCCAGACTGGCCGCGAGTTCCTGGTTCAGCGACTCCAGGTCGCTCTCCCGCCCGATCATTGCCGGACTGGCCACCAGTGACTTCATGGCACCATCGTGCCACGCACCCCCGACGCCGGTCCGGGGCTCTGCCGCTGGAGAAGCCACGTCACGAATGGATCAGAATGCGAGCCTCTTCCACGCGGGCACCATCTGCCGTCTCCGACCCCGCATCGACCACCCGATCGACCACCGTCCGGCCGACAGCCACGCCGGCCGCGCTGTCGGCCGTCGTGCCCCTCTCCACCTCCCGGTTCCGACGCTCCTGGGCACGCTCGCGCGCCACCCGCCGACGTTCGATGTCACGCGCCAGGCGCGCCTCGGCATAACGTCTGCCCTGCTCCAACCCGACGATATCCCCGTAATTCATCGCGACCACCTTCACTCTCTTTCGCTGATATCCATGCTGGTTTCTGAGGTGGGCGTCTCACATCGGGAGGATGCCCTATCTTGTGCCGGGCGCATCCGGTGGCGTCTGAGGTGGGACGAGCCGCGCCAGAACGAAAGGTGCGGACACCGACTCGCGCGAGGTCGCCGCTGCGACGTACCCTGTTGGAACGAACCGCACCTGGGGAGGGGAAAAAGCGTGGCGCGACGTCTACCCATCAGCCTCGAATTGCTGCGCCAGGAGGCACGCGACGAACTGGATGCGGTGATCGAATACCGCTGTCGGCTCGGCGACGACCCCTGGCAATTCATGCCGGAACTACCCACTGTGGATGAACATGTCATTCTCACCCTGCGGGCCGAGACGGTCGATGCCCACGGGCTGGGCGAGGAGCGTGCACGCGCCTACCACCCCGCGGCCGACCGCGAGCGCGCCGATACCTTCGAATATCGCCTGCTGCGCCAGATCGCACTCGATCATCCGCAGTTGACCTCCGCCGTGTGGGGGATGCTCGGCCGCATCAACGCGGCCTGACTCGCGCGGCATCGTCGATCACGAATCCAGCGACCGAAACCGGCCGTTACGGGATATCCTCCAGAGAGGAGGCACAGATGTCTCAGGAACGCACGCAGACACTTATCGCGTCTGTTCAGCGAGCACTAACGCTCGTGGACATCGTGGCGAACGCGCCGCGACCTGTTCCGGTCAAGGCCATCTCGCGAGCCTCTGGCCTCTCCCTGGGCACCGCATACAACATCGCACGCACGCTCATCCACGAGGGTTATCTCTCCTCGGAGCCAGACGGCCTCGTTCTCGGACAACGCTTCCCGGGGCTGCGGCCCAGCGACGACGAGGGAATCTTTCTGGCCAAAACGCGCAATACCCTGCGCACGGTCACTGAGGAACTCGGCGTGACGGCCTACCTCTCGCGCTATGACGATGGCGAGGTGCAGGTGGTCGACATCGTGGATGCCGTGGCTTCGCCCCGCGTGGAACTCTGGGTCGGCATCAACCGCAGCGCCCACGCCACGGCGCTGGGCAAGCAGATTCTGGCCGAGCTCACCGCCGAAGAACGGCTGGACTACCTCTCACGACACCCGCTCGAAGAGTTGACCCCACACACGATCAGCGACCGACGAGCGCTCCTCAGCCAACTGGAGCGGGCAGACGGATCGACCATGGAGCATCAAGAATACGCACTCGGTTACACCTGCATCGCGGTTCCCGTTGTCGCACCGGGCGTGCTCGCTTCACTCGCCATCTCGCTGCCGCACGGTCAGCCGACCGGCAGTGTCGAAGACTCGATTCGCAAGCTGCAGTCGGCGGCGCTGCAGCTCTCGGTGAAGCTCGGCACAGAGCATTATGGGATAGGTCCGACTGCAACGGCGGCGGCCGCTTCGTACACCCTCTGAGCATGTGCCCACCCTCTGAGCATGTGCCGGACCCACTGCACGTCCTCCAGCGCGTTCACTATCTGAAAAGAAAGATTGGAAGCGCTATCACTCTTTCGATTACTCTGGTGCAAAGGGGTAATCCCGATGGGATGAAGGCTTTGCCTCTCCCATGAAGTGCCGCCGAGGTTTCGGGTATCTCGGCGGCACTTCCTCTTTTCGGCCCGGTGATCTTAAGCGGTTGTGCGCCCGTGGCCCATAGCGTGCAGAGTGCCCTCTCATAGCTCCGACCCAGACAATTCGGATAGTCCTGAGGGCGTGAAGACCTTCGCTACTGATGATGACAATACGAATAATCCCGATCCCGAGCAGAGCCACCAGCACCGTGGTTTGAGTAGGCGCAGCCTGCTCTTCGGCGGCGGACTCGTGGGCGCCGCGGCCCTCGTCGGCACCTTCTTTGCCGGCCGCTCCTTTCCGTATGGCACGGGTGAAGCCGCCAACGCCGCATCCGATGCCGCGCCGAAGATCGTGCCCCGCAGTTTCGTGAGTACCCAGCTGACGGCCCCGCCGGTCTCCAGCTGGAAGCACGGCGACACCGCCGCGGGCTACCTCTTCGTCGAACCGCAAGGCGACGGGTTCAACGGCCTCATCCTGCAGGATTCCGGGGAACCGATCTGGATCGAACCGACCAGAAAGAACCTCACCGACTTGCGCGTGCAACGGTTTGAGGGCAAGCCCGTGCTCACCTACTGGTCGGGAAAGAGCACCGGCGGCCATGGGGCGGGCAGCGCTACCGTTCTCGACACGAGTTATCGCACGGTCGCCACGGTGGACGCGGGGAACGGGCTGCAGGCCGATCTGCACGAGTTCAATCTCACCGACCGAGGCACGGCCCTCATCACCATCTACAACACGGAGAAGGCCGATCTGAGCTCGATCGGCGGGCCGAAGGACGGCTACGTCTACAACTGCCATGTGCAGGAGATCGACGTGCGCTCGGGCGCCGTGCTGCTCGACTGGAACGCCCTGGGACACGTGGATATCGCCGAGACCTATCTCGGCCTGACGCAAGACGAGGGACACGACGGCAAGACTCCGGGCCGCGCGTTCGACGCCTATCACCTGAACGCCGTCGACGATGACGGCGATGCGCTGTACATTTCGGCACGTCATACGCACGCGATCTACAAGATTGATCGAGGCTCCGGGGCCGTGCTGTGGAGATGGGGCGGCAAACGCAGTGACATCTCCGTCGCATCCGATGCCGTCTTCGCCTGGCAGCACGACGTGCGCCGGCACATCGACGGCACCCTCTCGCTGTTCGACAATCACCTCTATTCGGGCACGGATGGCGTCTCCAGCGCCATGTTCTTCACGATCGACGAACAGGCGCGCACCTCGACGCTTGTGCGCAAGTACACATACGATCGGCACCTGGGAACGGCCATGGGCAGCGCCCAACTGCTGGAGAACGGCAATGTGCTCGTGGGCTGGGGCACCGACGCATCGGTGACCGAATTCTCTGCGGAGGGCACGGCCGTTTTCGAGGCAGACCTCACGGCCATCTCCTACCGCGCGAACCGTTCGGTGTGGAGGGCGCAGCCTGCAACGGTGCCCGATGTAGGCGTCAAGCCGGCGAGCGGCGGCCGCATGAAGGTACACGCGAGCTGGAACGGTGCGACCACCGTGCACCGCTGGCGCGTGCTCACGGGCACGACGGCGGGCGCCCTCGCAGCGGTCAAAACCGTGCATCGCTCGGGCTTCGAGACCTCCGCGCTGGTCGGTACGGCGACGGTGGTCGCCGTGCAGGCGCTGGATGCCACGGGTTCGGTGCTTGCGACGTCGCAGCCGCTGACCGTCTAGTCGCACTCCGCCATCACGGTGCCGGCGTTCGGCAGCTCGATGTCAGTCGGGCAGCTCGGCAGCGTCGGTGACGGGCAGCTGGCAGATGAAATCGCGGCAGAGGTAAGCGGTGGGCAGCCCGTCAATGCTGCTTCGATCGGCAAAGAGCTCGAAGCCGGCGCGCGCGAACGCCCGAGCCTGCTCGTCGGTCACCACGGCGACGAGCGCATCGCTTCGGCGCCGGGCACGCTCAACGAGGCCACCGGATGCGACGTGCTCGCCCGTACCCGCGGGCGCGGCTTCCGCAGTCACCACGACCAGCTGGGAGATGTCACCGGCGAACGCGGCGGCCAGCGCGAGCGCGGCCCCGAAGGCGACGGGACGCTGCTGCGCCGGGGCCACGACATGCGCGAGTACCGCGCGCGCGGCATCCGCATATCGACGCTCGGCGGTGAGCAGGAAGAGACCGCGCGCGGCCGCGGCGGTGGCGGAGAGCCCCGATGGGTATGCCCCTTCGGAGGGGTCGGCCTCGAGGGCGAGCCCCTGTGCGGCGAGCACCCGATCCGCTCCTCCCGGAACAGCGAACGGCATGACCGCTGCGGCGTCGGCAGCCGCCAGTGTCGCATCCACGAGGCTGCGCGCCGCCTGCGCGTAGCGCGCATCGCCGGTGGCACGAGCCAACTCGAGCAGGCCGCCGGAGAACAGTCCGTAGTCTTCGAGCGTGGCCGACGCGTCCGACACGCGATCACCGATGGATGCCCGCACCAGCGTGCCGTCCGCGCGAATATGCGTCGCGAGCAGATGATCCGCTGCCTGACGCGCTGCATCGACCAGCTGCGGCATGCCGAACGCGAAACCGGCGCGGGCGAGGGCGCCGATGGCGAGACCGTTCCAGCCGGTGAGCACCTTCTCGTCGAGGGCCGGCGCGATCTGCTCGGCTCGATCCTCAGCGCCGAGCGCGTAGTAGCCGCCCTCGACGCGCTCTCCATCGACCGTGCTCTCCGAGTCCTGTGCCGAGGCGAAACCGCCGGACGGCAGTTGCATCACAGCGGTCAGAAAGCGCGCGATACCCGTCGCCGCCCGGTATATTCCGTCATCGGCATACTCTGCGAGCTGCCACGCTCGCGTGTATGCGTCGAGCAGTTGCGCGTTGTCGTAGAGCATGCGCTCGTAGTGCGGTTGACTCCAATCGCGATTCACGGCGTAGCGGAAGAAGCCGCCTTCTACCGGGTCGCGCAACGGGGAGGCTGCCATGGCCTCCAGCGCACGTCGCGCGAGCGCCAGCGCCTCGCCACCACCACCCGCGATGCCGGGCCGGGCCCCGTACTCGAGCAGAAAGCCGAGCACCGGCACGACGGGAAACTTCGGCGCGGCGCCGAACCCGCCGAAGAGCGTGTCCTCGAAACCGGCAAGCTGCGTCACGACACGATCGAGCGCTGTCGCATCCGGCAACTCCGAGAGCTGCGTCGAGCCGGATGCCGCGGCCAGCGCCTCGGCCACCTGTGCCGCGCTGCCCTCCACCTCGGCGCGGTGGTCGGTCCACGCCTCGGAGACCGCGGTGAGCACCTGGGCGAACGAGGCCTGCCCCGGCGCCGGCCGCGGGGGAAAGTACGTGCCGGCGAAGAACGCACGACCGTTCGGGGTCACGAAGACGTTCAGCGGCCAGCCGAGGTTGGGCGTGAACGCGCCGGCCGAGGCGAGATAACTCGCGTCGACATCCGGATGCTCCTCCCGGTCCACCTTGATCGCCACGAATCCTTCGTTGAGCCGGGCCGCGAGCGCCGGATCGGAGAACGTCTCGCGCGCCATCACGTGGCACCAGTGACACGTCGAGTAACCGATCGAGACCAGTACGGGCACGTCGCGCCGTGTGGCCTCGGCGAATGCCTCTTCGCCCCACGGGTACCAGTCGACGGGATTCTCGGCGTGGGAGCGCAGATAGGGGCTTATCGCATCCGCGAGCCGGTTGGCCATGCACCCAGCCTAGATCGCGCTCGGCATGGACCGCCCTGGCCCCGTTCGCCTGTGGTGTGGACCGCTGTGCTCACCAGCCGCCGGCATGCGGCGACACCGGTTCAAAACGACGGATGAACAGGCGCCCACGCGTGAGGGCGAGTTCGATGCGCTCCTGCAGGGCAGGATTGCTCACGCGGTAGTCGGTGAAGTCGGCATCGCTCGCATAGACCCCGAGCGGCAAGGTGAGCGCCTGGAAGAAACCGAAAAGGGGCCGCAGCTGGTGCTCGATGATGAGCGCGTGCCGGTCGCTGCCACCCGTGGCCGCCAGCAGCACGGGCTTGCCGATGAGCGCATACTGGCCCACGAAGTCGAAGAGGTGCTTGAACAGCCCCGTGACCGAGGCGCGATACACCGGGCTCGCAACCACGAGCAGATCCGCCGACTCGATGCTCTGCAACACGGTTTCGATCGACTCGGGAAGATCGTCACGCACGAGCGCCCCGGTGAAGTCGGGCCCGATCACGCTGAGCTCGATCACGCTCGACTCGATGTCGATGTGCCCGGCGAGCGTCGCGAGAATCTCGTTCACGAGTGCAGTGGTCTTCGAGGGCGCGTGCAGGCTTCCCGAGACAGCGACGACCTTCAGCGGTGCGGATGCCGGCGTAGATGCTGGGGTGGGCGTCGATGTCGGGTCAGGCGTGCTCACGACTGGCCTTGCAGGTACCGGGCGATGGAGTCGGACTCGGCCACATTCAAGCGGATGAGCGGCAATGCCCGAGAGACCGCCAGGTCGATGCGCTCCTGCAGGTCGAGGCTCGTGACGCGGTGTTCGGTGAAGTCGGAGTCGTTGGCATACACGCCGATCGGCAGCGTGAGCGCCTGGAAGAAGCCGAACAGCGGCCGAAACTGGTGCTCGATAATGAGGGCGTGCCGGTCACTGCCCCCCGTCGCGGCGAGCAACACCGGGGTATCGACGAGGGCATACTGACCCACGAAATCGAAGAGGTGCTTGAAGAGGCCGGTGAACGACGCGCGATACACGGGGCTGGCCACCACGAGCAGGTCTGCACTTTCGATGCGTTGCAACTCCTCCTCGACGGCAGCGGAGACCTGGTCCCTGCGCAGCGCCCCGGCGAACTCCGGCCCGATCTCGTTGACCTCGATGAGGTGAGCATCGATCTCGAGTTCGCGTCCGAACGCGGCGAGAATCTCGTTGACCAGCGCCGTCGTCTTCGAGGGCGCGTGCAGGCTCCCGGAGACAGCGACGACCTTGAGCGGGCGGGGAATCAGAGACTCGGACATGATCCGACGTTATGCCCACGCCTGCTCGAGCGCCATCGCGCGCGCAACACAACGTAAAGCACTGGCTATTCCGCGAGCGCCACTGCGGCCTCGGGCGTCGCCACACGAAAGCTGAACGTCTCCTCGATATACAGCGACACCGTATCCGCATCATGATTCGCGTAGCCAAGCGAGAAGTCCTCGCCGGATTCGAAGAGGAAGTCTCCCCCGCGCGTGCTCATCACCACTCCCTCGCGAATGCCGGGCACCCACGCGATGGGACCACCGAGAATCTTGTGCAGGTGGTCGAGCAGCGGGTATCCGCCGTGCTCGCTCGTCTCGATGACCGTCGTGTATGCCGAGGGGCTCAACGCGAGACCGTATGGTCCGCCGATACCGCTACGACGCAGCGTGGCAACCGCCGTGGCCACCTGTTGCGCGTACCGGTTCCTGTCGTCTCCGAGCGTGATCGGCTCATGCGGTGACGCGTCGATGATTCCCACGATGCCGAGCTCTTTCCAGCCGTGGAATACTGCGGCATTCTCCACTGCGGCTATGCGCAATGCCGCCTCGTCGAGACTCGACAGGTCGGCATCTGCGGCGCCGCGGGAATAGTCGGCAAGCTCGTCACGCTGCACGACGAAATCGGCACGCACCTCTGCCAGCGGAAGCACGACACGGGGTCGGGCGACCACATCGTCTGCGGACGATTTAACGGCGGGCCCGACGCGCCCGAGGTTCGTGGCCGAGTGCTTCCAGCCGTGCGGTCCCGAGAAGTCCACGAGCGCTCGAGCGCCGAGCGCCACCGTCAGGCGTTCGGTCGCCTCATCGTCGAGAAGCGACCAGCCGGCATCCGTGATCGGCGCGTGTTCGCGCAGCAGGTGGTTCATAGCCCGTGTCCTTTCAGCGTGCCGATGCCCAGCGATGAGCTTGTACCATCATCGGATGACGACGGCGACTCATCGCTGCCGGCTGCGGCCTCCGAGGCCTCGCCGTTCTCAACGATGTCGCCATCCTTGAACAGGACTCCCTGGGCCGTCTCTCGCCACAGCGGCTTCGCCCGGAACAGGAACTCAAGCTCCATGCAGAAGTGCTTGTACTCCTCGCCGAGCGAGTCGACCATGATGGCCCGCGCCACCTCGTCAGCCTCGACGGCGATGCGCTGCTCGTACCAGCCGATGGCCTCTGCCTCCTCCGAGAGACTGGCGCACATGCGTGCGAATGTGCGCGTTTCGGCGCTCAGCTCGGCGGGTGGCTCGTGGTACTGGTCGGTCGACATGCCTTCTCCTGACTTTTCGGTTCAACACCGTGCTCGGTTCAACACCGTGCTCAGTTCAACTCGTTGGGGTGCGCACCCACCCGGCCACCGCGCTCGAGCGCCGTGATGGCGCCAAGCTCGGCATCCGTGAGGGTGAAATCGAAGACATCGAAGTTCTCGGCCATGCGCTCGCGACGATTGCTCTTGGGAAACACGATGTTGCCCCGCTGCAGGTGCCAGCGAATCACGATCTGCGCCGGGGTCTTACCGTGCGCGGCGGCGGCTTCGGTGATCTGCGGCAGCTCGAGCAGATCGTATTTGCCCTGGCCGAGCGGTCCCCACGCCTCGATGTGGATGCCGTGCTCATGCGCGAAGGAGGTCACGTCGGGCTGCTGGTATGCCGGGTGCAGTTCGATCTGATCGACGGCAGGCACGATGCTCGTCTCCTCGAACAGGCGTTGCAGGTGCGGAACCAAAAAGTTGGAGACGCCGATGGCCTTCGCCCTTCCGGACTCGGCAATGGTTTCGAGCTCCTTCCACGCCTGCACGTAGGTGTCGCGCTCGGGCGTCGGCCAGTGAATCAGGTAAAGGTCCACATAGTCGAGGCTCAGCTTCTCCAGGCTCTCCTCGAAAGCCGCAGACGCCTGTGTCTGTCGCGGATTCGCAAGCTTGGTGGTGATGAAAAGCTCGTCGCGCGCGATTCCGGACGCCTTCAGCGCGGCACCGACACCGCCTTCGTTCTCGTACGCCGCCGCCGTGTCGATGTGCCGGTAGCCCACCTCGAGCGCATCCGTGACGATGCGTTCGGTCTCTGGCGGGTCGACCTTGAAGACACCGAAGCCGAGTTGGGGAATGGAGGTGTCGTTGTTGAGGGCGATGGTGGGAACGGGATTCGATGCGGTCATTCCTCCACGCTAGGCCTCCTCGAAGCGCGCCACCAGTTCACGCTTGAGCACCTTGCCGCTGGGCCCCAGCGGCAAGGACTCGAGAATCTCCACGCGGCGCGGGTATTTGTACGCCGCGACATGTTCCTTCGCGAAGGCGATGAGCTCGTCGGCGTGCACCGATTCGCCCGGCGAGAGCGTGATGGCCGCCATGATCTCCTGCCCATGCGTCTCGTGACCGATGCCGAAGACCGCGACCATGGCGACGGCCGGATGCGTGGACAGCACCTCCTCCACCTCCCGCGGGTACACGTTGTAGCCGTTGCGCACGATCATGTCCTTCTTGCGGTCGACGATGGTGACGTAATCGTCATCGCTCTTCGTACCGAGGTCGCCGGTGCGGAACCAGCCGTCGACCACCGCCTCCGCGTCGGCATCCGGTCGGTTGAGGTAGCCCTTCATCAGGTTGTGGCCGCGAATGACGATCTCGCCGAGTTCGCCGCGCGGCAGCAGCTCGATGTGGGCGTCGTTCTCGGCGTCGGCGATCTCAACGTCGACACCCCAGACCGGCTGGCCGACGGTTCCTGCCCGCGTGGGCTTGCCGCGGTGGTTGAAGGTGGCGACGGGCGAGGTCTCGGTGAGGCCGTAACCCTCGTGAATGTCGATGTCGTACACCTGCTTCACGCGCTCGATCACGGCGACGGGAATCGCCGCGCCGCCGGAGACGCCGTAGCGCAGCGGTGGCCGCTCGGCGTTCGTCTTCGCGGCCTCAAACAACGCGATGTACATCGTGGGCACGCCCGTCATGATGGTGCAGCGATGGGTGTTGAGGAGGGCGAGCGCGGTCGCGCCGTCGAACTTCGGAACCATCACGATGGTCGCCCCGACACGGAATCCCACGTTCATGACGCAGGTCTGGCCGAAGGTGTGGAAGAGGGGCAGGCATCCGAGAATCACATCGTCTGCGCCCATGTCGAGCGTGCCTGCCAGCAGGGTGTTCACCTGTTCCACGAGGGAGAAATGGCCTCCCTCCGCGCCCTTGGGCTTGCCCGTTGTGCCGCTCGTGTAGAGGATCGTGGCCGTGGCGAAGGGGCTCTGCGGCTCGAAGGTGACGATCGGCTCGGCGTTCGCGGCCTCGTCCTCCAGGCGCGGGAACGGCAGTTCCGCGAGCCTGTCATCGGGCACGAGCACCGTCAGCAGATCGATGCCGGCCAGTGCCGCCCCCTTCGCGCCCTCACCCAGCAGCGGGGCTGCGCAGACCAGCGCCTTCGCGCCGCTGTCGCGCAGCACGTAGTCGATCTCCTCGCCCTTGAGCAGCGCATGCACCGGAACCACGACTGCACCGAGCGAGAGGATCGCGTAGTAGACGCGGGGAAAGTCGGGAACGTTCGGGATGAGCACGGCCACCGGATTGCCCGGGCCGATGCCGCGAGCGCGCAGCGCGCCAGCGTACGCTCGCGTCTGATCCCAGAGTTCGCGGTAGCTGATGTGCTGATCGCCGAAGATCACCGCAACGTTCTCGGGCAGTCGGTTCGCGGTCTCGGCGAGCAGCGCCGCGACCGACATGGTGGCAAAACCGGTATTCGTCATTAGTGGTGTCACTCCCTGATGTCTTCGTTGACTCGAGAGGCCGCCGTTGCGGCTTGCTCTGACGTTACGCCAGAGCGGGCGCGGTGCCCGCGTTTTCGTCGTCTGAGTTCCGCGTCAATTGACCGCACAGGCATTGACCACCCATGCATTGGCCGCACTGGCAGATGAGTCGAGCTTCGTCCGCATTCGGCCGGGCAGACACCGGCGAACACTCACCGCGATATCTGTTGCAGCGCCCAGGAATTGCCGTCGGGATCGCTGAAGTATGCGTAGCGCACGCCGCCACCCATATCGCTGACGTCCGAGACATCAACACCGTTGCCCACGAGCGTTCGACGAGCGGCATCCACATCGTCCACAACCAGATGAAGGCCGAGAACCGGTGCGGCATCGGGATCGCTGATGCCGACGCCGATCACGATGGAGCACGCCGATCCAGGCGGTGTCAACTGCACGACGCGCATGCCGTTGCCGGGTTCGACATCGTGATCGAGGGTGAAGCCCACACGCTCGACATAGAACGCCTTGCTTCGATCCACGTCCGTCGAAGGCAGTGGCACCAGTTCCAGTCGCATCTCCACGTTGCACTCCTTCTTCCTGCACCAGTCGCGGCGTTATGCCGAGCGTACTGTCTGTAGGCACAACCTTCACCGCGTTCCGGATCGGCGCGCGATGAGAATCGTTATGGCGCTGATCGCCAGCAGGGGAAGCACCCACAGTGCCGCGGCCACGTAACCGTGTTGGTGCGGGAGCAGCGCGCCGGGTGGGGTGGCGGCAGCGAGGAGCAGGCCGGCGAGGGCGCTGCCGATGCTGAATCCGATGCTGCGGACGATCTGGTTGATGGAGAGAACGCTGGCGGTTTCGGTTTGGGGCACGTTGACCAGGACGAGTGTCGGCATGATGGCGGATACACCGCCGACACCGAAGCCGAGGATCGCCATCGCGATGAGGACCGCGAATAGCGAACCCGGCGCTGTGGCGAAGAGCGCGGCCGCGGCCATGACCGAGACGGCGGCCGCGGTGTAGACCCACCCTTCGGAGAGACGCTTAACGCCTTTCGGTGCGAGCTTGCCTGCCACGAAACCGAGCACGGAGAACGGGATCAATGCCGCACCGGCGAGGACCCCGGGAAGGCCGAAACCGTAACTGACCGTCGCGGGGGTTTGCACGTATCGGGTAAGCAGACTGAACAACAGGTACATGCCGATCCCGGCGACGAGCATCGCCGTGTTCGCGCGAAGGACGGGGGGCTGCGCGAGTAGTCGCAGATCAACCAGCGGGGATGCCGCGCGAAGCTCCACAGCAACCCAGGTGCCGAGCACGACGGCGGTTGCCGCAAGGATCGACCCGCCGAACCACGGATTCGTCCACACGGCGGGTTCGGCGATGACCAGCAGCACGCCGAGCGTTCCGGCACCGAGCAGAAGCGCACCGGGCGCATCCACGCGAGCCTGGGGCCGTTGCACGTCTGCCGGCAGTGCGCGCCAGGCGATGGCGAGGGCGCCGACGGAGAGAACGAAACCGAACCCGTATGCGAACCGGAGCCCGGCGATCTGATCGAGGAACCCGATCAACGGGTACCCGACGCCGATTCCAACGGTCGAGGCGACCGAGAGCGTCGCGATGGTGGACCCGGATCGCTCCGCGGGCAGTTGGTCGCGGGCGACGCTCATCAACAACGCAATGACACCAAGCCCGAGGCCTTGCAGCGCGCGCCCCGCAAGCAGGACGGCGAACGGCAGCGGGGCAGCAGCCAGCGCCCCGCCCAATGCGACGAGCGCGAGAGTGAAGAGGATCGTGCGGCGCCGGTGCGGACCGGAACCGAGCCGCCCAAGAACGGGTGCTGCTATCGCGCCCGTAAACAGCGTGATCGTGAGCGTCCACTGCGCCGCGCCGAGCGACACATGCATCCCGGTTGCCACCGCTGTGATCAGTGGCGCCCCGACACTGCCGATCACCGCCGCAAGTAGCGCTATCGCCACAAGCGCTCGTCCCAAACGCCGTGCTGCGGTCGGCTCGACGGTGCGTGTCTGGCCGTTGCTCACCGGTTGGTCTCCGTGGTGATGTGCTCGAACAGTCCGGCCTGAATGCGGGTGCGGATGCCATCGGCCCAGGGCTCGTCCAGCTCGTCAGCGTTGACGGCCGCGCCGGTGTTGAGAAGCATGCCGAAGGCGAGGAACGACTTGACGGTCACCGGATCGAGGCCGGTCGTGTCTGCAACGGTGTTCCACATGCGGCCGAGTTGTGTGCGCACCAAATCACGGACCTCGCCGTCCCCACACGCGGCGAATCCCTGCAACTGCAACAGCAGAGTGGTTCGGTCTGCGAGCAACTCGGAGTACTGGGCGCCCATCAGCGCCAGCGCATCGAGGCCGTCGGCCCCGTCGGCAGCCTGCTTCATGCCGTCGCTGAAACGGTCGAACGCGGCACCGACGAGTTCAAGGAACAGCGCCTTCTTGGTGCCGAACATACGGAAGATATACGCCTGGGTGATGCCGGCAGCGCGGGCGATCGTATCCACGAACTCACCAGCCGCCGCGAGGCACTCGCGGCGCTTCTCGACGACGCGGCCGAGCGTTCGCTCCCCCGCTGCCAGTTCACCCAGGAGGAATCTCATGCCGATTGACCAGACTGTCCACACCACATCTCGTATGTGAGTTCCGAAGAAGTGTCGCTTCGCCTTACGATGGAAGGCTCATGTCTTCCACCTCCCCGCCGGCGCCGCCGCCCTCCTCCCCGGTGCTGCCGCCGATCACCTACCCGCCGGAACTGCCCGTCAGCCAGAAGCGAGAAGAGATAGCGCGCGTCATTCGCGACAACCAGGTGGTGATAGTGGCCGGCGAGACCGGCTCGGGCAAGACCACACAACTGCCGAAGATCTGCCTTGAACTGGGCCGCACGTCCATCGGGCACACCCAGCCGCGACGCATCGCCGCGCGCACCATCGCCGAGCGCATCGCGGAGGAACTGGGCGACGAGGTCGGCGGCATCGTCGGCTACCAGGTGCGCTTCACCGACCATGTCGGCGCCGCAACACGCATCAAACTCATGACCGATGGCATCCTGCTCAACGAGATGCACCGCGACCGTATGCTCACCGCGTACGACACGATCATCATCGACGAGGCACACGAACGCAGCCTCAACATCGACTTTCTCATCGGCTACCTCAAGCAGCTGCTACCCAGGCGTCCGGACCTCAAGGTGATAGTCACCTCGGCCACCATCGATCCGCAGAGCTTCGCTGCACACTTCGCGAAACCGGATGGCACGCCCGCGCCGATCGTGGAGGTCTCCGGGCGCACCTATCCCGTCGAGGTGCGCTATCGGCCGCTCGTGGCCGAGGAGGCGCTCGAGGATGACGATGATCTCGACTCAGAAACCGCGCGCGGGAAGTCGGGCACGCCAGACAGGGACTACATCACCGGCATCATCGATGCCCTCGACGAGCTCGCGCGCGAGTCGGCCGGTGACGTTCTCGTCTTCCTTTCGGGCGAAACCGAGATTCGGGATGCCGAGGAGGCGATTCGCGGGCGGCTGCAGTCAACGGGCGCCGCGGCCACCACGGAAGTGCTGCCGCTGTATGGGCGGCTCTCCTCCGCCGACCAGCACCGGGTGTTTCGCCCGTCGACGGTCGCCGGTGTCAGGCGACGCATCGTGCTGGCCACCAACGTCGCGGAGACCAGCCTCACGGTTCCCGGCATCCGCTACGTGATAGACGCGGGCACGGCGCGCATCTCGCGCTACAGTGTGCGCGCCAAGGTGCAGCGGCTTCCGATTGAGGCCATCTCGCAGGCATCGGCCAACCAGCGCTCGGGGCGGTCGGGGCGTACGAGCGACGGCATCGCCATCCGGCTGTATTCCGAGGAGGACTTCGCGCGGCGCCCCGAATTCACCGAGCCGGAGGTGCTGCGCACCAATCTGGCCGCGGTCATTCTGCAGATGATCTCGCTGGGGCTTGGCGACGTGGCGGCGTTCCCGTTTCTTACGCCGCCCGACTCACGTGGCATCAAGGACGGGCTCGACCTGCTGGCCGAGCTCGGCGCACTCAAGCCCGCCGCCGTTGGTCGAGTAGCTGCGCCGAAGCTGACCAGAATAGGCCGCGACCTCGCCCGGCTTCCCATCGACCCGCGCTTCGCCCGCATGGTCGTCGAGTCCCGCACGCAGGGCACCAGTCGCGAGGTCATGGCCATCGTGGCCGGCCTCACGATTCAGGATCCGCGCGAACGACCGCTCGAGCGCCGCGCCACCGCCGACCAGCAGCACGCCCGCTTCGCCGACCCCACGAGCGACTTTCTCACCCTGCTGAACCTCTGGAACTACCTGGAAGACAAGCAGAAAGAGCTCTCCTCCAGCGCGTTTCGTCGCCTGTGCAAGGCCGAGTTTCTCAATTATCTGCGCGTGCGTGAATGGCAGGATGTCTACCGCCAGCTGCGCAGGCTCGCCAAACCGCTCGGGCTGACGATGGGCGAGCCCAGCACGAATCCGGACGGCATCCATCGATCGCTGCTGGCCGGACTGCTCTCACACATCGGGCTCAAGGATGCGCAGGCGGCTGCCGCGAACGCATCCGGTCGAGGTGCGCCCGGGCGCGGAATCCCCGCCCCGCGTCGAAATACCAAGGGCGAGTACATCGGCGCCCGGCAGGCGCGGTTCACGATTTTCCCCGGCTCCACGCTCGCGAAGAAGCAGCCGAACGCGGTGATGAGCGCCGAACTCGTGGAGACCAGCAGGCTGTTCGCCCGCATGAACGCCGCCATCAACCCGGCCTGGGCCGAGCCGCTCGCCGGTGACCTCGTCAAGCGCAGCTACGGGGAGCCGCACTGGGAGAAGAAGCAGGGCGCCGCGGTCGCCTACGAGAACGTGACGCTCTACGGCGTGCCGATAGTGGTGCGCCGCCGCGTGCAGTTCGCGCGCATCGATCCCGTGTACGCCCGCGAGCTGTTCATTCGGCACGCGCTCGTGGATGGCGAATGGCCCTTTGAGCTCGGTCGCGACCATGCCTTCGACTTCGACCGCGAGAACCGTGCGCTGCGCGCAGAACTCGCCGAACTCGAGGAGCGCACCCGGCGTCGCGACATTCTGTTCGACGACGAGGCCGTCTTCGAGTTTTACGACAAGCGCGTTCCCGCCGATATCGCCTCGACCCGCGACTTCGAGACCTGGTGGCGCGAGACCCGGGCGAAGACGCCTGCCCTGCTCACGATGACCGCGAATGCTCTCGCCCCCGAAGAGACCCCCGACATCGACGAGAAGGCGTTTCCCGCCACCTGGCAGCAGCGCGACCAGCGTCTCACCCTCAGCTATCGCTTCGAGCCGGGCGCCGACGACGACGGTGTCACGGTGCACGTGCCACTTGCGCTTCTGGCCGGCCTTGACGCGCATGGTTTCGACTGGCAGGTGCCCGGCCTGCGGCACGATCTGGTGACGGCCATGATCAAGTCACTCCCCAAGGCGATTCGACGCACGGTCGTGCCCGCCGCCGACTGGGCGAGGCGCATCGTCGCGGAGTTGCCGGCGGAGCCTGGCGCCGAACCGGCGAAGTTTGCGGATGCCGTCGCATCCGTCATCAAGCGCCTCACCGGAACGCTCATGACGGCATCCGATTTCGACTCCGAACGCATACCCGCGCACCTGCGGGTCACGTTCCGGGTCATCGACGGCCGCGGTCGCACCGTCGCCGCGGGCAAGGAACTCGCCGCCCTGCAGGAGCGCCTGCGCACTCGGGCCCGTGAGTCCGTCGCGGCCGTCGCATCCGCCCGCGTGCCCAACGCCCTGGAACGCTCCGGCCTCACCACCTGGGATTTCGACGAGTTGCCGCGATTTCTCGACAGCACCCAGCCCGGGCCCGGCGGCACCCAGAACACCATTCGCGCGTACCCGACGCTGGTCGACGACGGCCCTTCCGCGCAGACCGTGTCACTGCGGCTCATGGGCACACCGCAGGAGCAGGCCCTGTCGCTTCCGACCGCCGTGCGACGGCTGCTGTTGAACGCGGTGCCCTCGCCCGTCTCGTACGTTCAGCAACACCTCACCGGCGCCGAGAAGCTCACGCTCGCCGCGAGCCCGTACCCGAACACGAAGGCCTTGTTCGACGACTGCCTCGCCGCGGTCGTCGACGATGTGCTCTATCGCATGCGCCCCGACGGCCAGGTCTTCATGCGCGCGGAATTCGAGAGCATCCGCGACCGTGTCTCGGGCGTGGTGATGGACTCGATGTTCGAGACGGTCGCCCTTCTCGCCCGCATCCTCACGGCCGCGCGCACAGCCGAAAAGGCCATCGGTGCGGCCAACAGCATGAGCCTGCTGGCTGCCCTCAGCGATGCGCGCACCCAGCTCGGCGACCTGGTTTACCCCGGTTTCGTGTCGGCAACGGGGCTGGCGCAACTGCGCCATCTGCCCCGGTACGTCACGGGCATCACGCACCGCGTCGAGAAACTGAGCGAGAACCCCGGCCGCGACCGCGTCTGGCTCACCGAGGTGCAGACCGCCGAAACCCTCTATGCGGATGCCGGCGGTCGCCTGCCGCTCGCGCCGAACGCCACGCAATCCCTGCGTCACGCCCGCTGGATGCTTGAGGAGTTGCGCGTCAGCCTGTTCGCCCAAGGCCTCGGCACAGCGGAATCGGTCTCACTGCAGCGCATCCGCAAGGTGCTCGCGGGGTAATCTCGACCCATGCCCCGCACCCGGCTCTATCGCAATGGCGCACTCGAACGCGACGACGTGCCCTGGTCCCAGACCCTTGAGTTGTTGCACGATGAGACCGCCGTGCTGTGGATCGACTACGTCGCCCCCAGCGAGGAGCAGCTCGCGCAACTCGCGCAGGCGTTGCAGTTGCATCCGCTCGCGATCGAAAGCGCCATGCATCCGCACCAGCGCCCCAAGCTGGAGCGCTACAACACCCACCAATTCATGGCGGCATATGTTTTGGCCCTGCCCGAGGGGGTAGTCGATCTGCAGCGACACGAGGTGGATGCCTTCATCACCCAGCGAGCACTGGTCACGGTACGCGCCGACGAGAGCTTTTCGATGGTGCCCGTTCTCGAAACCTGGGACGCCCATACCGAGATCGCAAGCTGCGGGGTCGACTTTCTGCTCTGGGGGCTGCTCGATGTCATCGTCGACACGCACTTCGACACCGTGCAGCGACTGGACGACGCGATCGAGCTGCTGGAAGACAATGTGCTCGACACCACACCCGATATCCGCATGATTCAGGAGCGCTCCTATCGTGTGCGCAAGAATCTCGTTCTGATGCGCCAGCTCACGGTTCCGATGCGCGACGTGGTCTCCTCACTGCTGCACCGTAACGTCGACCTGGATCGCCAGGTGCTTCAGCCGTATTTTCAGGATCTCTACGATCACGTGCTGCGCGCCGCCGACTGGACCGATTCCCTGCGCGATCTTGTGAGCACCGTCATCGACACCAACCTCACTAATCAGAGCAACCGCATGAACCTGGTGATGAAGAAGGTCACGAGCTGGGCGGCCATCATCGCCGTTCCCACACTCGTCACCGGCTTCTTCGGGCAGAATGTGCTCTTCCCGCTGTTGAACACGGTGGCGGGTTTCTGGGTGTCATCCGGCATCATGGCGGCGAGCGCCGTGACGCTCTACATTCAGTTCCGGCGCCTCGACTGGCTGTAGCGCCCCTACAGCACCTTCGACAGGAACGCCTTGGTGCGCTGGTGCTGCGGGTTGCCGAGCACCTCGCGGGGATCGCCCGACTCCACCACGACGCCGCCGTCCATGAACACCAGCGAGTCGGCCACCTCGCGTGCGAAGCCCATCTCGTGGGTGACCACGATCATGGTCATGCCGGTCTGCGCCAGCCCCTTCATGACATCCAGAACCTCACCGACAAGTTCGGGGTCGAGGGCCGAGGTGGGCTCGTCGAAGAGCATGAGCTTCGGGTCCATGGCCAGCGCCCGGGCTATCGCCACGCGCTGCTGCTGTCCGCCGCTCAGGTGCGCCGGGTATGAGCCGGTCTTTTCGGCCAGTCCTACCTGGGCGAGCAAGTCCTTGCCTCGCGCCACCGCCTTCGACCGAGAGACCTTGTTCACCCGCATGGGTGCCTCGATCACGTTCTCCAGTGCCGTCATGTGTGGAAACAGGTTGAACCGCTGGAACACCATGCCGATGTCGCGACGCTGACCGGCCGCCTCCTTCGGCTTGAGTTCGTGCAGCTTGTCGCCCCTCTCGCGGTAACCGACGAGCGTTCCGTCGACCCGCAGCCGACCGGCATCCACGGTCTCGAGGTGGTTGATGCACCGCAGAAAGGTGGACTTGCCCGAGCCGCTCGGCCCGACCATGCACAGCACCTCGCCCTTGGCGACAGTCAGCGAGATGCTCCTGAGCACGCGGTTCGAGCCGAAACTCTTGGAGACCTGCACGGCCTCCACCATGGGAACGTCGGTCATTTCGTGTGCTCCGAACCGTGGGCATCCACCTGTATTGCAGCCGTCGACCCCGTGACCGAGGCACCGTCGCCTTTGTCGGGCCTGGCCGCGCCGACGCCGCGCGCGAAACGCTTCTCGAGAAAGTACTGCCCCACCATGAGCACAGACGTGATGGCGAGGTACCAGACGGATGCCACCACCAGCAACGGAATCGGCGCGAACAGCGTGGACGCGATGTCCCGCGATCGCGTGAACAGATCGAAGCTGTACGGCACCGCCGTGACGAGCGAGGTGGTCTTCAGCATCGAGATGACCTCGTTACCGGTGGGCGGAATGATGATGCGCATTGACTGCGGAATCACGATGCGCCACATCGTCTGCGACCAACTCATGCCGAGTGCCGTCGCGGCCTCCTCTTGGCCGCGATCGACCGACAGGATGCCTGCGCGCACGATCTCGGCCAGGTACGCGGCTTCGTTGAGCGCCAGACCGATGATGGCGAGCGTGAAGAAACTCAGCGTTCCCTGGGTGGGCAACGCCACCAGCGGCGGCAGAAACGGCAACCCGAGCGTCAGCGTGGGGTAGATGACAGACAGCAGCCCCCAGAAGGTCAGCTGCACGTAGACCGGTGTTCCGCGGAAGATCCAGAGGTAGAACCAGGCGATGCTCTTGAAGACGGGGTTCGAGGAGAGCCGCATCACCGCCAGGATGAGCGCGAGAACAATCGCGATGACCATCGAATACACCGTGAGCTGCAGCGTATTGAGCGCTGCCTCCGAGATGCGCTGATCGAAGAGATACTTGGCGAAGATGTCCCACTGGAACGCCTTGCGCGACGCCGCATCCCAGAGGAACGCAATCAGGTAAATGATCAGAACGGCAGCGATGAGGGCGCGCCACGGATGCCGCAGCTTGACCGCCTTGATCACCTCAGCCTCGTCGGCGCCGTCCGGCGACGGAACGTTGCCCGTCGCCGAACGGCCGGAGCCTGCCTCGGACATCATTAGCCCTTGGTCGTGGCGTTGATCGTGATCGTCTTCAGTGCGCCGTCCTCAACGCCCCACTTCGTCAGGACCTTCATGTAGGTGCCGTCATCCACGAGCGCCTGCAGCGCCTTCTCGATGGCGTCGCCCAGCTTGGACCCCTTGTCGACAGCGAAACCGTACGGGGCCACCTCGAACGTCTTGCCGGCGATCTGCAGCTTGCCGTTCGACTTCGATATCGCGTACTCGGTGATCGGGGAGTCGGCACTCATCGCATCCGCCTGGCCGAGCACTACTGCGTTCGTCGCCTGGTCCTGGCCGTCGAACTTGAGAATCTGGATGGCGGCCTTGCCGGCATCCGTGCATGCCTTCGACTTCGCGGGAACCTCCGCCTGCTCCTCGACGGTGCCCGACTCAACGGCGACCTTCAGGCCGCACGCGTTGTCAGGGTCGACGGCGGGCTTGTCTTTCGCCGACGCCCACAGGATGCCTGCCGAGTAGTAGTTGACGAAGTCCACCTGCTTCTCACGCTCGGCAGTGTCAGTGAAGGAGGAGACGCCGACGTCGAACTTGCCGCCGGTGATATTCGGGATGATCGTGTCGAAGCCGGCGATGTTGTACACGGCCTTCACACCGAGCTTGGCACTGACGGCGTTGAAGAGGTCGATGTCCCAGCCGACAGCCTTGCCACTGGCGTCCTTGGACTCGTTCGGCGGGTATGTCGCGTCGACGCCGACCTGCAGCTGACCGGATGTCTTCACCGCGTCGGGCAGCAGGGCTGCGGCGGCAGTGTCCTTGCTGATGGTCGTCGAGTCGCTCGGCTTCGTCGAGCTGCCCGTCTCAGGGGTGTTGTTGACGCAGCCGGTGAGGGCAAGCGCGGCGACCGCGAAAATCGCGGGGACCACAAATCGTTTTCTCATGGGGGCCTTCTCTTCGTTGAGCTGGTGATGCAGGGTGTTTTGAGGCTACCGCAGAGATCAGGCACTCAATCACCGCAAATCGCGCGCGTCACGCACGCATCCGCGCATAATCGCCGCGCAAACGCACGATTAACGCCACCACGCGCAGAACCGTTGAGATTCTGCGCGCGGAAGGCGTCGGAGTTGCCGACGACGATGTCTCCGCCGGCCACTCGGTTGTGACTACTCGGCCTTGGCGCCCACCGTGGCCTTCGCGTTCGCCTCGTATGAGGTGTTCGTGGACTCGAAGAAGTTGACCAGCTCGAGCGTGTCGTTCGCCGTCGCCATCCACTTGGCCGGGTTCGACACCTTGTACTCCGGCTCGAAGCCCAGTTCTTCCAGGCGCCGATCGGCGAGGTACCGCACGTACTGGTTGATGTAGTTGGCGTTCAGACCGAGAATGCCGCCGGGCAGCAGGTCGCGGTTGTACTGCTCTTCCATCTCCACGGCGTCAAGAATCATCTGCTTGATCTCTTCGGCGAACTCGGCCGTCTGCAGATCGGGGTTCTCTTCGAGCACCGTCAGAATCAGGTTCATGCCGAATTTGAGGTGCAGCGACTCGTCGCGCACCACCCAGTCCATGAGCGAGCCGAAGTTGCGCAGCAGGTTGCGCTGGCGAAAACTCAGCGCCACCATGAATCCCGAGTAGAACCAGATGCCCTCGAGAATCACGTTGTAGGCCACCAGGTTGCGCACGAAGTCCTGCTTGCCGGCGGTCGTCGTGATGTCGAGGGTCTCCTCGGTCATGCGCTTGATGAAGTTGACCTGGAATTCCTCCTTCTTCGCCATGGAAGGAACGTCGACGTGGGCGTTGTAGGCCTCGTCCCGGTTGATCGGGAAGGTCTCGAGCACGTACTCGAATGACATGCAGTGGTTGGCCTCTTCCCACATCTGCTTCGCCAGATAGAGGTGGGCCTCCGCGGCGTTCAGGTAGGGATACACGCCGAAGGCGAGGGCCTTGTTCACCAGCAGCTCGTTCGGGTTGAAGTAGCTCATCAGGAAGGTGACGGCGTGACGTTCCTCGTCGGTCATCTTCTTGAAGTCGGCGATATCTTCGCCGAGCTGAATCTCATTGGGGAACCAGGTGTTCGCAACAGCCTGGTCGTACAGATCCATCGCCCACTTGTATTTGACCGGCTTCAGCAGCAGGCCTTCCTGGATTCCGGTGCCCAAAATACCCATGTTGTCTCTTCTTTCGTTACATCAAAAGTTGCGGATGCCCGGCCTACTGGCAGGACTCACACTGCAACTCATCCATCGGGTCAACAGGCACGACGTACTCGTTCTCGTTCATTACTTGTCACCCCCGTTGCTGAGACCACCGAAACCGAAGCCACGACGAGGCGCGGCCGGTGCTGACTGCTCGGGCGCGGCATCCGAGGATCCGGATCCCGCGGCGACGCCGACGGGTGTGGCCTTGGCCGCGCCGAAACCCTTGCGTGCGCCGCCCGAGATCTCTTCCGACTTGTTCACCTTCACGGTGGACTGCTCGGCCTGGTGCCGCGGCTTGGAGTGCAGGTAGTACGTGGTCTTCACGCCCCGCTCCCAGGCCGCGTAGTAGATGTCCATCATGTCGCCGAGGTCACGCGTCTCGAGGTACATGTTGCGGCTGATGGCCTGGTCGACCCACTTCTGCGCCCGCGCGGCGACCTCGATGAACGCGTACGGGGAGAGCTGGAAGCTCGTCTTGTACACGGCCTTGATGTGGTCGGGAATCGCCTCGATGCCCTGGATGTCGCCCTGGCTACGCAGGATCGGCTCGCGCACGCTCTCCCACAAGCCCAGACCCTGCAGGTCGCGCACGAGGTTGCGGTTGACCTCGAGGAACTTGCCCGACGAGGTGGAGCGGCTGAAGATCTGCGTGAACTGCGGGTCGAATCCGGGCGTGGTTCCCGCAACCAGACCGATGGATGCCGTCGGCGCGATGGCCATGAGGGTTGCGTTGCGCATGCCCCCCTTGACCCTCTCGCGCAGGGCATCCCAGTCAAGGCGGGTCGTGCGGTTGACCTTGATCGGAATCCCGCGGTCGGCTTCGGTGAGCGCGATGGTGTCGAACGGCACCAGGCCGTGCGACCATCGGGAGCCCTCGAAGTTGGGGTACGCCCCGCGTTCCTCGGCCAGATCCACCGACTCGGAGATCGCCGCGTAGGAGACGTGCTCCATGATCTCGTCGATGAGGTCGTATGCCTCTTCGCTCTCGTAGCTGAAGCCCAGCTTCTCGACCACGTCGGTGAAGCCCATCACGCCGAGACCGATTGCCCGGTTCTGCTGGTTGGAGAAGTCGGCCTCGGCCACGCTGGAGAGCGTGATGTCGAGCAGGTTGTCCAGCTGGCGCACCGCGAGGCGGGCGCTCTTCTCGACCTGCGCCCAGTCGAACTTTCCGTCGTGCAGGTGGCGGGAGAGATTGATCGAGACCAGGTTGCAGACCGCCACGTTCTCGCGGTCCTGCGGCAGCGTGATCTCGGTGCACAGGTTGGAGAGGTGAATCGTGCCGGTGTTGTTGTTGAGCGCCCGGTTGTTGATCGTGTCCTTCCACGTCAGCCACGGGTGGCTGGTGGTCTGCAGGCTCATGAGAATGGCCTTGAACTGCTCGCGCGCGGTGATCTTCTTGAACATGTTCATGCGGCCGGCCTCGGCCTCGGCGACGTAGAAGTTGTACCGCTCGCTGAAGGCGTTACCGTAGAGCTCGTTGAGGTCCTGCACCTCCAGCGGGTCGAACAGGTACCAGGCGTCATCGTTCTGCACGCGCTTCATGAACTCGTCGCTGATCCACACCGCCGTGTTGGCCGTGCGGGTGCGGCGGTACGGGTCACCCGAGTTCTGGCGCAGGTCGAGGAACTCGGGGAAGTCCATGTGCCAGTTCTCCATGTAGAAGCACAGCGCACCGAACTTCTTGCCGCCACGGCTGACGGCACGCAGGATCGAGTCGATCGTGTGCATGAACGGGATCGGGCCCGTCGACGTGGTGTTGTTCGAGCGGATGGGCGAACCCTGCGCACGCAGCTTGGTGACAGAAAGCCCGATGCCACCCGTTCCCTTGGTGAGCCACATGACATCGCGGGTCGTCTTGGCGATGTGCTCGATGTCATCCTGCATCTCCATGACGAAGCAGTTGGAGAGCTGCGGGTACTTGGTGCCGGCGTTGACGAGGGTGGATCCTGCGGCCAGGTAGTCGAGGCAGCTCATCTTCTCGTAGAACGAGATAGCGGCATCCGTCGGGTCGGCCTCGTTCAGCGAGAGGCCCATGGCGATGCGCAGCCAGAAGTACTGCGGAACCTCGAGCGGATCGCCGTTGCGCGCCTTGATGCCGTAGCGGTTGTTCAGCGTGACCACGCCGATGTACTTGAGCAGATCGTCGTGCGCGGGTTCGATGGCCTCGGCCAGACGGGGAAGGTCGAAGAGCGTGGCGAGACGCGGGTCGAGCAGCTGCTCGTCGACGCCGCGCGCGATGTAGTCCGCAAAACCGTCGCGGTGAAGGGCGATCAGCTCGTCGTTGTTCTTGTAGTCGCCGAGAACACGCTTGTAGATCGTCTTGAGCAGCAGGCGAGCGGCAACCACGTCGAATGCAGGGTCATCTTTGACGTTCTGCAGGGCGACCTGAATCACGGCCTCATCGAGCTGCTGGGTGGTGATGCCATCGAAGAGCGTGAGCTCGAGTTCGCTGGCGATCTGGGTCACCCAGGTGATGTTCTCGTCGAGACCCTGCGAGGCATCTTCGATCGCCAGGTTGATCTTGTTCGCGTCGTACGGCTCGCGCTCTCCGTTGCGCTTGACGACAGTGATTGCCACAGTTTCTCCCTCTATCTTTCCAGCCGGCCGGCGTCGCGTACGACGCCGCTGCGATACCGGCTCCCCTGGTCACGCCATGCGGCGCTCCATACTGCTTTTCACGGCCTTTGGCGGGGTTTTCTTCCTCGCGCTCAACGGGCGTGTGACCACTATATAGCGGGTTGATCGCCAAAGGCCAACCCTAGATGTAGTGGGCGTGTCATCCACAGATGTGCATAACTTCGCGGACTTATACACAGGCTAAACGGCACCGCCGACATCCGCTCAGACGCGCGCGGCCAGCTACACTTGAGACCTTGTGAGTATCTATTCGAGCCTTCTGAAGACGCCGGGCGTCGGGCGAATCATCGCGGCTCAGCTCACGGCCAGATTCCCGTTCGGGATGCTCTCGCTCGCCTTTCTCCTGCACATCGAACGCGTGCACCATTCCTACGCCGCGGCAGGCCTCGTGCTCGGGGCCATGAGCGTCGGCCAGGCCGTCGCCGGCCCGCTGACGAGCCGCCTCATGGGGGTATGGGGAATGCGGCTCGTGCTGAGCCTCACGCTCGGCCTGTGCGCCGTCGCCGTCGCGGTGATCGGCGTGCTCCCCCTGCCAATTCCGCTCACCATGGCCGTCGCGGCGTTCGCCGGTCTCACCATGCCGCCGGTGCAGCCCGCGGTTCGCACCATCTATCCCAAGATGGTGAACTCCCGCCAGCTCACGCCGCTGTTCTCCCTGGATGCCTCGGCGCAGGAGATCATCTGGATCGCCGGCCCCGTGGTGATCACCTTTGTGGCCACGCAGCTCGGCACCGTCGAGGGCATCCTCATGTCCGTGGCGATCATGCTGGCCGGCGGACTCTGGTTCATCGCCTCGCCGGAGGTCGGCCGGGTGCGCATCCCACGCAGCAAACGCAGGCTCGGCGCGGTACTGCGCCGACCGCCCGTGATGCTGGCCACGGTCGTCGGTTTTCTCCTGATCGGCTCCTGCGCGGCTATCGAGGCGGGCGTCGTCGCGAACTTCGGCGAGGGCTCGCCGTTCGCCGGCATTGTGCTCGGCATCTGGTCACTCGGCTCGCTCGTCGGCGGCCTCGCCCTCGGGCACGTTCCCATCGGTCCGTGGGCCACCGCGCGACGCATGTTCATCGTGTTCGTCGGCATCGCCATCTCCATGTTCATGCTGTGGTCGTGGTGGGGTCTCGCGCTCACGCTCATCATCGCGGGGCTCGGCATCGCCCCGGCCCTGGCCGTGCTCTTCGCGATTGTGTCGGCGAGCGTCAAATTCAGCGACACGGCAGAGGCCTACGGCTGGGTGGGCACCGGGCAGCTCATCGGCGCCGCCCTCGGCTCGGCCCTGGCCGGGTTCTACATCGACAGTTCGGGCGCGGTCGGTGCGTTCTGGGTTGCGGGAGCGTTCGCGCTCGTGGGGTTCATCATTCCGGTCGTGGCCGTGCGCTGGCATCCCGACCTGCGCGGGCGCGACGCCAGCCCCATTCCCGACACCGAGCCGATAGCGGTTCAGCCCAGCTGAGCACGTCGGTTGAGGAGCGAGGAACGAGCGTCTCGAAACCCCCACGCGCGGCTCTGGTTTCGAGACGCGCTCGTTCCTCGCACTCCTCAACCAGCGTGGGGCGACCGCGGCGATAATGGGAGCATGAGCATCCCCTCCCCGATCCTGCCGCTGAGCGACGGCCACTCGATTCCCCAGCTGGGTCTCGGCGTCTACAAGATTCCGGATGCCGACGCGGCCACCGCGGTGCGCCTCGCCCTCGAGACCGGATACCGCCACATCGACACGGCGGCGCTCTACGAGAACGAGCGCGGAGTCGGCCAGGGCATCGCGGCATCCGGTATCGACCGCAGCGAGATCTTCGTGACGACCAAGGTCTGGAACGACCGGCACGGCATCGACGAGACTCGGCGCGCATTCGATGAGAGCCTGGACAGGCTCGGCCTCGACTACGTGGATCTCTATCTCATCCACTGGCCCGCACCGAAGCAGGGGCGCTATCTCGAGGCATGGCGCGCTCTCGAGAAGATCCGCGCCGACGGGCTCGCGCGATCCATCGGCGTCTCGAACTTTCACACGCACCACCTCGACCGCGTTCTCGCCGAGGGCGAGATCGCGCCGGTGATCAACCAGGTGGAGTTGCACCCACGGCTGCCGCAGACCGCGGTGCGCGCCTATGACGCGGCCCACGGCATACTCACCGAGGCGTGGTCGCCGCTCGCGCGCGGGCGCCTGCTCGACTCGCAGCTGCTCGCCGGCATCGCGGAGAAGTACGGCAAATCGGTGGCGCAGGTGGTGATCCGCTGGCACATCGAGCTCGGCAATGTGGTGATTCCCAAGTCGGTGCACGCAGAGCGCATCCGCGAGAACTTCGAGGTCTTCGACTTTGCGCTCGACGCCAACGACCTGGCGGCCATCGCCACTCTCGAGAACGGCGAACGCACCGGTCGCGACCCCGACGACCTCGACTGACCAACCTTCCAGCGGCCGCTACCAGCGCGTGTGGATGGCGGCGCGAAAGTAGCGGTCGTAGATGTCACGCACGCCGGCCTCGAATGCTTCGCCCAGGGGCGGCACCGAGCCCGCGGCGGCGTTGCCCCGCGCCTGCTCGATGGACCGGGCGCCCGGAATGACCGAGCTCACGCCATGCTGCTGCGCCACCCAGGCGAGGGCGGCCTGCGCCGGCGTGAGAGCCTCGGGCACGAGTGCCGCGAACTCCTGCGCCGCGGCAACGCCGGACTCGAAATCCACGCCGGAGAACGTCTCGCCCTGATCGAAGGCCTCGCCGTGCCGGTTGAAGCTGCGGTGGTCGTTCTCGGCGAATGTCGTCTCGGCCGTGTAACGCCCGGTCAGCAGTCCGGATGCCAACGGCACGCGGGCGATGATGCCCACCCCCGCCTCGCGTGCGGCGGGCAGCACCTTCTCGAGCGGCTTGAGCCGGAACGCATTGAGAATGATCTGCACGCTCGCCGTGCCCGGGCGGGCAATCGCGGCGAGAGCCTCGTCGCAGGTCTCGACGCTCACGCCATAGTTGGCGATGGCGCCGTCGGCAACGAGCGTGTCGAGGGCATCGTAGACGGCGTCGCTGGAGAAGACCGACGTCGGCGGGCAGTGCAGCTGCACCAGGTCGAGCGTGTCGACGCCAAGGTTGGCGCGTGACCGGTCGGTCCATTCGCGGAACTTCGCGAGAGTGAAGTTCGCGGCGTCCTGCGCCTCGCGCCGCCCCATCTTGGTGGCCACCGTGATGCCGTGACCGGGGTTCGCGGCAAGAAAGCGCCCGATGATCTGTTCGCTGCGGCCGTCACCATAGACATCCGCCGTGTCGAAGAAGGTGACGCCGGCGTCGGCGGATGCTGCGAGTACGGCGGTTGCGTCGGCCTCAGTCACGTCTCCCCAGTCGGCCCCCAGCTGCCAGGTGCCGAGCCCGATGGCGGAAACGGTCCGCCCTGTTCTTCCGAGTGTGCGCTGATCCATGACTCAAGCCTAGATGCGCGGTGGAGCGTGAGGTCACGCCAGGACCTCACCCGATGGCCGTTGCCACCACGCGGGCCAGCCGCTTGCGAATCAGGTGGTCGTTAGCCTCGACGCGGTGCATCGTCACGTGGCGCATCCGCTCGATCACCGAGAGACTGCCGGGCGCGATGAATGCGTCGAGCGATCCGTAGATCACCTCGACGGGCACGTGCACGGCCGCCAGGTCGCTGATGGTGGTCTGCTGCTCGATGCAGTTCTCGAGCGACTTCACGAAGGGTTCCCATGTGCGTTCGGTGATCTCGAAGACCCCTTTGATGGGCAGCAGCCGGCCCAGTATGCGTGCGTTGAGCAGCGTGAATTCCTTACGCCGTCGCAGAAACTCATAGGCGCGCAAATAGGCGCCCACCCGCGCCCGCACGCGGCGGTCACCGATCTCGGCCGGGGCCACGTAGATGGGCGGCCCCACGAGCACGAGCCGGGCGATATGCGCCGGATGCACCGCCGCATAGCGGCTCACGATGAGGCTGCCGAGGGAATGGCCGACGAGCGTGAAAGGTTCCCGCAAGCGCAGCGAGAGAAGCGTGGCGCGCAACGCGTCCACGTGCTCCTCCAGCGTGTATTGCGCACCCTCCGGCGTGGGCGAGCGGCCGAATCCGAGAATGTCGACCGAGATGACCCGATGGGTCGGCTCGATGAGCGGCACCAGGTTCTGAAAGGTCACGGACGAGGAGGCGATGCCGTGCACGAGTACCACGACGGGGCCGGTTCCCTCGTCGCCGGCGATGTGCAGCACCGGGGCCCGCCGCGAGCGCCGCCCTACCAGCTCCCTCAGCCACTCCATGCGCCCATTATCGCCGCAACCTTTCCGTGACCGTAACGAGACGGGATTGTGATCGCTCTCGGCGCTCGCCCTCGTGGCCTCCACATACGGTTGAAGAATGAAGCGCTCACTCTCGACCGTCGCGGTCGTCGCCGCCGTTCTTCTGCTCGCAGGATGCACGGCCGGCGGCACCTCCTCGCGCGCCGATGCAGGAAACGGTGGCGGCGGTCAGTCTCTCGCGCAGCCCGTGAAGCCGAAGGCCGCCAGCGGCACCGCGATAGACAGCGAATCGAAGAACGCCATCGTGCAACGCCAGGTCGTCACGACAGGCAGCCTGTCGATCAGCGTGAAGAACCCGGTCGCCGCCGCCGAGACCGCAACGCGCACCGTGGCGACCGCGGGCGGTCGGGTCGACGAACAGAGCGAACAGCCGGCCACCGACACGCACCGGGCCAGCGCGTCTCTCACGCTCCGCGTGCCCTCCGATCGTCTCGACAACACCATCGCCTCGCTGAAGAAGCTCGGCACCGTCAACGAGCTGACCCTCAATGCCAACGACGTCACCACGCAGGTGCAAGACACGGATGCGCGGGTGAGCGCACTGCAGGCATCCGTCGACCGTCTGCTCACGCTCATGAGCACCGCCACGAACACCAAGGACCTCATCGATCTGGAGTCCGCCCTCTCGAGCCGACAGGCCGACCTTGACAGCCTGAAGGCGCAGCAGGCCTACCTCAAAGACCAGGTCTCGATGTCGACGCTGACGCTCACCCTGCATCCGCTCGGCACCGTCGCCTCGGGCGCGCCCGACAGCTTCTGGGGTGGCCTGGTCGCCGGCTGGAATGCCCTGGCCGCGACGGGGGCCGGCGTGCTGGTGGCCCTCGGCGTTCTGCTGCCGTGGCTCGTGGTTCTCGCCGTGATTGCCGGCGTTGTGCTGCTGATCGTGCGCCGCACGAGGCGCGGCAAGCCGCAGAGTCCCTCAACTCAGGCAGCGCGGCCGACGCCCTCTGCGTAGGCTTGGGGCGTGAGTGAGAACGCGCCTGTGCCGGTCAAAGAAGTGCCGGTCCAAGAAGTGCCGGTCCAAGAAGTGCTGAGCGATGAGCTGCTGGAGGGCATCCGTTCGAGGGCGGCCGGCTACGACCGCGAGAACGCCTTCTTCACCGAGGATCTCGCCGAGCTGACCGCGGCCGGGTACCTGAAGGCATTCGTGCCCGTCGAGTTCGGTGGCCTCGGCCTGTCGCTTCAGTGTGTGGCCCACGAGCAGTCGCGACTGGCATCCGCGGCCCCCGCAACCGCGCTGGCCGTCAACATGCACCTGGTGTGGACCGGCGTGGCCAAGGTACTGCGCGATCGCGGCGACGACTCGCTCGAGTTCGTGCTGCGTGAGGCGGGCGCGGGCGAAATCTTCGCGTTCGGCATCAGCGAGGGCGGCAACGATCTGGTGCTATTCGGCTCCCGAACGGATGCGCGCCCCGAGTCCGATGGCGGCTATCGATTCGTCGGCACCAAGATCTTCACCTCGCTCTCCCCCGCCTGGACGCGCCTCGGCACGATGGGTCTGGACGCCACCAGCGCGGATGCCCCGAAGCTGGTCTACGGTTTCATCACGCGCGATGGCGGCGGCTTCGAGATCAAGGATGACTGGGACACCGTGGGCATGCGGGCCAGCCAGAGCAACTCCACGGTGCTCACCGGCGCACTCGCGCCCGCGGATCGCATTGTGCGGCGTCTCGATCCCGGCCCCAATGCCGACCCGCTCATTTTCGCCATCTTCGCCAACTTCGAGATTCTGCTCGCCGCCGTCTACACGGGCATCGGCGCTCGCGCGCTCGAACTCGCCGTCGCAGGCGCCAAGCGGCGAACCTCGATGAAGAACGACGGTCGCTCCTACGCGCAGGATCCGGACATCCGCTGGCGGGTGGCGGATGCCGCCATCGCCCAGGACGGCATCGGCCCGCAACTGGATGCGCTGGCTCGCGACGTCGACGCGCTGGCCGACCACGGCTCACAGTGGTTCCCGAAACTGGTGGGGTTGAAGGTGCGCGCCACCGAGAACGCGCGCTTCGTCGTTGACCAGGCCATCCGCGTCTCGGGCGGCGGCTCGTACTTCAGCGGCAGCGAGTTGGGGCGGCTGTATCGCGACGTGCTGGCCGGGCTCTTCCATCCCTCCGACGACGAGTCCGCGCACTCCACCGTGGCCAACGCCTGGCTCGGCCCGATCGATGACCCCGCCTGAGATCGCCTGTCCCTGGCAATTTGAAGGACTACGATCATTTATATAACCGATACGCTGCGACGTTCACACACACAGACCAGGAGGTCTCGATGTCCTTCGACCAACGCCTTTCCGTGCAGGAGATTGATGCGGCGGCATACGCCCCGATGCTCGCCATGGAGAGATACATTCACTCCGGCGGCCTCGGCGAGGTTCTGCTCGCGCTGATCAAGATTCGTGCCTCGCAGATCAACGGATGCGCCTACTGCCTCGACATGCACGGTCGCGAGGCACGCGCCGCAGGAATCGACGAGCGCCGCCTCGACGTGCTTGCCGGTTGGCACGAGGCACCGTCGCTCTACTCCGAGCGGGAACAGGCCGCGCTTGCGCTCACCGAGGCGGTCACGCTCATCGGCGAACGCGGCGTGCCCGACGAGACCTGGAGCCGGGCCACCGCCGCCTTCGACGAGAAGGAGATTGTGGTCGTGCTCATGGCGATCTCCGCGATCAATGTGTGGAACCGGCTCGCCATCAGCACGCACCAGGCTCTGCCCGAGCATCCGGCCGGCAGCTAAGGGGCCGCAGACCGATGGAAACGCTGGGCAGCGCCCTCGAGCGCGAGCACCGCGAGATCGACGGCGGAATCGAGACCTACACCGCGGCGCTTGCGGTCGGCACGACCGACACCGAACCGCTCGTGCGCGCCACGGACGGCCTGCGCCGACACATTTATCTTGAGGAGGCGTTCCTGTTTCCGCCGTTGCGCGAGGCCGGCATGACCATGCCCATCTTCGTGATGCTGCGCGAGCACGGCGAGCTCTGGCGCACCATGGATTCCCTGCAGGCGCTGCTCGGCGACGACACGCCTTCGGCGACGATGCTCGACGCCTGCCGCGAGCTGCTGGCGCTGCTGGATGCGCACAACTCCAAGGAGGAGCCGATCATCTACACGCAGGCCGACACGGTGCTCGACGGCGAGGCCAGTACCGAGCTTCTCGCATTCCTCGAGGCGGGACGGATGCCCGAGGGCTGGGTCTGCGCGCAGGCCTAGCGCCGGCTGCTTTCGGTTTCGGGCGCTGCGAGTGCTGTGACCTCAGCTCGTCGGCGCGTCGAGGGTCGGCACCCGCGTCGAACTGCCCGTGCGGGCGGCCTCGTGCGCCGTCTCGATGACCGCGAGCGTCTGCGCCGCGTCGGCCACCGTGACCAGCGGCTGCGCCTCGCCGCGCACCACATCCACGAAGTGCCGCAACTGGCTCACATAGGAGTTGCCCGCCAGGTGCGGCTCGAAGCTGCGGCTGAGCGGGTGGTTCCAGTCGGAGACGCCGGTGTGAAAGTAGTGTGCCATCTCGGGAAAGGCGAGCGAGCCCTCGGTGCCTGCGATGAAGAAGGCCGAGACATCCGGATTGAACGGATACGACGGGTCGTCTTGTGTCGTCTGATCCCATCCCCACGGCGCGACCACCGCATCCGACACGACGAAGGTGCCCAGGGCGCCGTCGGAGAACTCGACTATCACGCTCGCGGTGTCTTCCACCTCGTTGCCCCGGGCGGAATTGCTCGTTCGCGCCTGCACCGACACGATCTCGCCGCAGAGGTGTCGCAGCAGGTCGAGGTCGTGCACGAGGTTGATGAGCATGACGCCCGCTCCGGGCTTGCGGTGCCACTCCAGCTCGAAATAGGCATCCGTCTTTCGCGTCATCCACATGCCGTTGACGGCCACGATGCGGCCGAGCCCGCCCGAGGAGATCAGCTCGTGCGCCGCGTGAACGGCCGGGTGATGCCGCCGGTGATGCCCCACCAGAATCGGGGTCGCGTGATCCCTGGTCGCCGCCACGAGCTGCTGGGCCTCGGCAAACGAGGTGGCCACCGGCTTCTCCAGGAGGGTCGGGATGCCTGCCTCAAGCAGGTCGAGCGCCGTTACGACATGAACGGAATTCGGGCTTGAGACGATGACGGCATCGAGCTCGCCCCATGCGATCAGCTCGTGATGATCGGCGAACTGGCGCACACCATAACTCTCGGCCACGGCGCCGTTGACCGGATCGGCCACCGCCACGAGTTCGGTCTGCGGTTCCTGGGCGATGTACTCGGCGTGCAGGCGCCCCATGGCGCCGCTGCCGACGATGCCGATGCGAACGGGGTCGTGCGATGAACTGTGCGACATGCGTTTCCTCTCCCTTGAGGCGGGTCGATCGGCGCTGCGGCGCCCGTTGGTACTGCGGCGTCAGGAGCCAGCACGCCGCCGGGTGATCGCAACCGCGACGGCACGCCATCCGACCAGCAGGATGCCGAGCACCACCGTTGCGACAATCACGAACGCGAGGGCGGTGCCCTGCCCACTGATCACGCGGAACAGCATGCCGCCTATCACCGTGATCAACCAGATCGAGATGCCGGGCAGCGCGATGCCGAACGGGCGACGCCAGGCCTGCGAGGCGAGCCAGCCAATGGCCAGACCGGCCAGGAACGGCCAGAAGGTTGCCAGCACGCCGACGACGTCGAGGCTCTCTGTGTGGCTGGCGCGGCCGATGATCGCGAAGACGAGAACGAGAACGACGTCGAGCACGAGGGCCCAGACGACACGACGCGGGGAGACGGGGGTGCGGGCCATGCCTCCATCCTAGGCAGACGCGTGTGCCGGGTCCGCGCTTGGACCGACCGCAGCTATTTCTTCGCGAGCAGCCGCGTGACGCGCGGCTTCACCTCGGTCGCCAGCAGGGTGATCGATTCGAGCAGGTACTCCTGCGGCAGTCCACCGAGATCCATCTGCAGAAAATGACGCATATGCCCGAGGCGCCTGTGCAGCTCGACGATTCGCGCGGCGACGTCGTCGGGAGACCCCACGAAGTAGGCGCCCTCCCTTTGGGCCATCACGTCGAACTCGGCTCGAGACGGAGCCGAAAAGCCACGGATGCGGCCGATTTCCTCGAACGCCGTGTGCCAACCCGGATACCAGCGCTCTTTCGCCTCCCGCGTCGTTGGAGCGATAAACCCCAGCCCGGCGACCGCAACCTTGATGTTCGGTCCACTGTGGCCGGTCTGTGCGGCGGCACGGCGATACAGGTCGGCAAGCGGCGCAAAACGGGCAGGAATGCCGCCGATGACGCCGTACACCACGGGCAGGCCGAGCGAACCCGCGCGGGCGGAGGACTGGGGGCTGCCACCGGTTCCGAGCCAGATCGGCAGCGCACCGGATGTGGGCCGCGGCACGACCACCGCGTCGTTCAGCGCCGGGCGAACGGTGCCCGACCAGCTCACGCGCTCGCTCGCGTTGATGGCGAGCAGCAACTCCAGCTTTTCGGCGTAGAGCCGGTCGTAGTCGGCGAGGTCGTAGCCGAAGAGTGGGAACGACTCGGTGGACGAGCCGCGGCCGGCGGTGATTTCGATGCGACCGGGAGCAATGGCATCCGCTGTCGCGAACTGCTGGAAGACCCGCACGGGGTCGTCGGTGCTGAGCACGCTCACCGAGCTGCCGAGCGTGATCTGCCGGGTGGCCGCGGCGGCGGCCGCGACGACGGTGCCGGGCGAGGATGCAGGCATCTCGGGCGTGTGATGCTCCCCCACCCCGAAATAGTCGAGGCCCACCGCGTCGGCGTGCACTATCGCATCGAACAGGTTGCGAATGGCGCCGTAGGTGGTGTGCAGTCCGCCGTCGCTCGTGCGCTGGGTGTCGCCGAAACTGTATGCGCCGATCTGCATGTCGGCCTTCGCCTGGTCGCCGCTCATGCGACAACCGCCGTCGGTGAGTCCGCGACATCCGCCCGCGGCTGCCGATTGAGTTCGTCGATGAGTTGCGCACGGTCGTGCGCAGAACCGAAGATCACCGCGCCCGGCTGCAGGGCGCGGCCGGATGCGAGCGGTCCGGCGTTCACAACGTCGTAACCGAGCGCGTCGATGAACCGCATGACGCGCTGCGCGGCATCCGCATCATCGCTGGCAACGGCCAGTGCGCGACGCCGCGGATGCCCGGCGGGCAGCGCATCCTGCTCGAGTTCGTGGTAGCCGATGTGGTTGAGACTCTTGACCACGCGGGAATGGGCGAGGTGCTCGGCCACGACCTCGCTCGTGCCGCGTTTCTCGTCGGCGAAATCGCGCATGGTGCCGTCGGTGGGCTCCCAGTAGTTCATGGCGTCGATGACGACGCGATCGCTGAGCAGCTCCGCCTCGAGGCTGCGGTACTTATGCAGCGGTATCGCGAGCACGACGATATCCGCGGATGCAGCGACATCCGCAGCCGTCATCGCCGTGGCACCGGGCGCCATGATCTCGACGATGAGGGCGATATCTTCCGCACCCGACGACGCGGCAATGTTGACCGGGTAGCCCGCGCCCACCGCTGCACGCGCGATGGCCGTGCCGACCCGTCCCGCTCCCAGAATGCCGATAGTGGTCATTCGCCGCTCCTCACTAGGTTGATACATCAACCACCATAGCGCATTTGGTTGATCCATCAACTAGAATGACGTCATGGCCGATTCGGAACTCAGCGCACGCGAGGCGGATGCCTGGGCCAGCTATCAGCGCATGCGCACGCAGCTCAGCGGTCGGCTCGGCCGGGAGCTCGCCCGCGAGACCGGGCTCTCCGAGGCCGATTACGAGATTCTCGCAGCGGTCATCGAATCACCGGACGGCTCGGTTCGCTCGCTCGCGTTGCGCTGCGGGCTCGACTGGGAGAAGAGCCGGCTCTCGCACCAACTGCGCCGCATGACCGAACGCGGCCTCCTCGTGCGGGAGGAGTGCGTCGAAGACAACCGCGGTTTCATCGTGCGCGCCTCCGAGGCGGGCCGTACCGTCGCCGAGGCCGCCCGTCGCCACCACGAGGCCGCCGTGCGGCGCTACGTTGCAGATGTTCTGAGCACCCAGCAGCTCGACACCCTCGCCGAGATTGCGAGCACCGTGCTGGAGAAGATCGACGCGGAGGATGCGCAGACCGCGCGCTGAATGTCGCCGCCGAGCGACGCCGTGGTGCAGGCGGCCGCTCGGGCTCTAGCCGGATGTCCGGCGTGCGGTGCAGACTGGTGGCGTGCCAGAGCTGCCAGAGGTCCACGCGCTCGTGACAGATCTCGGCGCGCGCCTCGGCGGCCGCACCGTCGATCGGCTTGAGGTCGTGTCGTTCGCGGCGCTGAAGACGTTCGATCCGCCCGTCTCCGCCCTGGCCGGCCGGGTCATCGCGACAGTGACGCGCCACGGCAAGTTCCTCGACATTCCCGTCGGCGAAGTGCATCTCATCATTCATCTGGCGCGGGCGGGCTGGATCCGGTGGCGCGAGGGTGCACCGGTGCGCACCGGCCGACCGGGCAAGGGCCCGCTGGCCGCCCGGCTGGTGCTCGACGATGGCTCCGGACTCGACATCACCGAGGCGGGCACCAAGAAGAGCCTCGCCATTTATGTGGTTCGCCGCCCGGCGGACGTGCCGGGCATTGCGCGGCTCGGGCCCGATCCGCTCGACGAGGCATTCACCGAGCAGGTCTTCGCCGACATCCTCGTCACCGCTGGGCGGTCGCAGATCAAGGGCGTGCTGCGCAACCAGTCGATCATCGCCGGCATCGGCAACGCATACTCCGACGAGATTTTGCACGCCGCCCGCATGTCGCCGTTCAAGCCCGCCTCGATGCCCCCGGATGACAGCTCCCGGCTCTACGGAGCGATGCAAGCCACCCTGCGCGGCGCGATAGCGCGCGCGGACGGCCTCGCGGCATCCGAACTCAAACGGGAGAAGAAGAGCGGCCTGCAGGTTCACGGCCGCGCGGGAGAGGCATGCCCGGTCTGCGGCGACACCGTGCGGCAGGTGATCTTCGCCGACTCGAGCCTGCAGTACTGCCCAACCTGCCAGACCGGCGGCAAACCGCTCGCCGATCGCCTGCTGTCACGCCTGCTCAAGTGATGGTGGAGGCGGGTGGCTTCGGCCACATGCGTGAAAACTGATTGAGCCAGATTCCACTGAGTGCAGGCATGCGACCCTCAGCGCAATGCTCATCAATCGCGCGTTGCTAGTCGTGCGCGGCCGTTTTGCGGCGACGGCGTGGGGCCGCGGAGCGGGGCGGCGTGCTGCGCATGTGATCCCGCACGCGGGTGAGGATGTCAGCGAGCGTCTCGATGTCGGAACGCGACAGGGGTGCGAACAGCAACTCGTCGAGCACCGCGATGTGACCGGGGAAGACGGTTCCGAGCACGGCTCGCCCCTCGTCGGCGATGGTGACGGTGATGCTGCGCTCGTCGTCGGCCGAGTGCGAACGGGCCACGAGCCCGCGCTTCTCCAGCACCTGGGCCTGGTAGGTCAGGCCACTGCGGCTGTAGACGACACCGTCGGCCAGGTCGGTCATTCGGCAACTGCCCGTCGGGGAGTCACCCAGGGTGGCCAGGAGCTGGAACTGCACATAGCTGAGGCCTCCGACCTCCACGAGTTGCTGCTCGACGGCGTGCTTGAGCAGGCTGCTCGTCTCGATGAGGGCGAAGTACGCGCCCAGCTGTGTGGCATCCAGGGGCGGCGGCGAGGAGCTCATGAACCCAGCGTATCAGTGCTTTGAACTCAAAGTACTTGCTTCGTATTCGAAGCAGTGCTAGCGTGATCGTCAGTTACTTCAAATTCGAAGTACATCATTGAAGGGAAGACACCATGAAGGCAGTACGGTTCCACGAGACAGGCGGTCCAGAGGTTCTCCGCTACGAAGACACCGAGCGGCCCGTTCCGGGCACCGGTGAGGTGCGTGTCAGGGTTGCCGGGTCTGCGTACAACCCGGCAGACGGAGGCATCCGAGGCGGTTTCCTGCCGTTTCCGGTGACGCTCCCCCACGTTCCTGGCTACGACGTTTCCGGCACGATCGACGCGCTCGGTGACGGGGTGAACGGTCTCACCGTCGGCGAGAACGTCGTCGGGTTCATCCCGATGACCGCGGACGGATCGGCGGCACAGTATGTCGTCGCGCCGGCGGAGTCATTGGTGAAGGCCCCATCGAGTATCCCTCTGGTAGATGCCGCCGGGGTGCCCTCTGTCGGGCTCACCGCGTGGCAGGCACTGTTCGAGGCGGGCGACCTCACGGCCGGTCAGCGAGTGCTCATCAACGGCGCCGGCGGCCCCGTAGGCGGGTACGCGGTTCAGCTCGCCAAGCGTGCGGGCGCGTTCGTCATCGCCACCGCGAGCCCGCGAAGCATCGAGAGCGTCACGGCATCCGGCGCGGACGAGATCATCGACCACACGGCGACCACGGTGCTCGATGCAATTACTGAGCCCGTCGACATGCTGCTCAACCTGGCCCCGATCAGCCCCGAGGGGTTCACCGCCCTGGTGGCGCGGGTTCGAGACGGCGGCGTGGTGGTGTCCACGACGCCGACCGTGCCGACGCCCGGCGACGAGCAGCGACAGGTTCGCGCGGTCACGATCTTCCTTCACCCCGACGCGGATGCGCTCACGCAACTCGTCGCCCTGATCGACAGCGGTGAGCTGACCGTCGAGATCGCAAGGCGTGTGCCGCTGAGCGAGCTGCCCGCGATCCATCGGCAGGCCGAAGCAGGCGAGATCCACGGCAAGGTCGTGGCCGTGCCGCCCGCGGCCTGACCTCTACGCCTGAATGGTGGAGCTAAGGAGATTCGAACTCCTGACCTCTTCGATGCGAACGAAGCGCGCTACCAACTGCGCCATAGCCCCTCAAACTGCTTAGCTACGATATCACGCGTTCACGGGAGGGCGCGGACACGCCTGGTGCCGTGCCCGCCCTTCCTGTGAGCGACGTCAGGCGCCGAGAGCCGCGCGCAGGCCCGCCTCGAGCGATGTGGTCGGCCGCCCGATAAGCCCGTTCAGTTCACCGGATGTCTCGGCGAGCGCCCCGTCTCGGATGTTGCCATCCAGCGCTACCACGAACCCGGCCGTGCCCTCGTCCAGTCCTGCCGCTGTGAGGATCGCGAGATGCTCTTCAGGCGTCACGGCCTCGTAGCTCACCTCGCGGCCGACGATCGTCGCAATGGTGGCGGCCAGCTCATCGAAGCTCCAGGCCACGTCGCCGGAAAGTTCATACACCGCGTTGTCGTGACCGGTTCCTGTCAAAACCACGGCCGCGGCATCAGCGTAGTCGGCACGGGTGGCACTGGCGACACGGCCAGCACCAGCGCTGCCCACGACCGTGCCGGTCTTGCGCGCCTGCTCGAGCGTGGACACGTAGTTCTCGGTGTACCAGTTGTTACGCAACAGCGTGAAGGGGATGCCGGAGTCACGAATGAGCTGCTCGGTGACCTTGTGCTCGGGCGCGAGCACCAGCTCGGAGGTGTCGGCATGCGGAGCGCTCGTGTACACGATGCGTGCTACCCCGGCCGCCTTCGCAGCGGTAACGACATTGGTGTGCTGGGCCACACGCTGTCCGACCTCGCTGCCCGAGACGAGCAGCAGGGCTTCGGCGCCCTCGAATGCCGCACCGAGAGTCTCGGGCCTGGTGTAATCGATCTGCGCGACACGCACACCACGGGCGGCGAGGTCATCGAGCTTCTGCACGGTGCGACCGACCGCGACGATCTGCTCGGGCGCGGTGCCCCGCCTCAGCAGGGCCTCGACAGCGAGGCGGCCGAGGTGGCCGGTGGCTCCGGTGACGACAAAAGACATAGTTCTCCCTTTCGGTGGTGTACCGGATACAACGCAGCGCAGCCGGGTCTCTTCCCGAGGTGACGCAAATCGACGTTCGTTCGCGAACGAAGGTCGATATCTGTCACCTCACCTCTCAGAAGTGCCCGGTATCTCGGGGGGCCCGTTCTCTACAAGTGGGGCGCCACAACGCGGGCACGTCTCGGGCAGTCGGCCCTCGACCAGAAAACCACACTCGGGGCAGACGTTCTGCAACCAGCAGGCGGGGTCCCCGCCCTCGTCGCTCATCAGCCCGCGGCGCGACGACGACGCAGCGCCGCATCCAGATCGATGGATGCGCCCTCGGCGCCATTCACGATGCCCATGCTCGCAAAGCGGCTGGGTGCGGCCGGCGTCTCTGGCGTCTCAGCCACGGCAGCGGGCGCAACCGAGACGGCAGCCGGTGTCGCCGCCGGACGCAGTCTCGGCACCGCAGGCTCCAGCTCCGCGGCACGTCGCGCGAGATCCGCAGCGGCGGCCGATCTGCGCAGCGCGACCACGGCATCCACCGACGCCATGGCGCCGGCAGCGGCGGTACCCTGCGACTGGTACAGCGGCTTGGGCAGCGGACGTGGTGTCCAGGTGGGCGCCGCGACCTCCGGGGCTGCCTCGACATGATCGGCATGGTCGAACAGCTCGTGTGAGGTGCGAGACGGAGCCGACGCGCGAACGGCGGTCGCCGCGCGCGTTGAGCGAGCCAGGGCGCTCAGCGTGATGACGCATCCGAGCGCCACGACGAGCGATGCTGCGAGCACGAGCCAGGTTGCCAGCGCGAGCACCGCGTAGACGCCGAAACCCGCGCCGAGAAGCGAAAGCAGCATCACGAGCGAAACGCTCGCTCGCGCGCGACGGATGCGACGGCGACGGTCCACGGCCTCGGTGCCGGTCTCCGCCGGCACGACAGGCATCCGCACCACGGGCATCGCGGCGCGCGCCGCGGCCGCGGTCGCCTGTGCACGAGCCGTGGCCTGCGCGGCGGCGAGCGCGTCTTCTGCAGCCTTCGCGTCGGCCTCTGCGCGTGCCAGCGCCGCTGCACGAGCCTCGGCCTCACGCAACAGCTTCTGCTGCTCGGCCACCGTGCGGGCATTCGCCTCGAGTCGCACCTGCTCCGGCACCTCGGATGTCTCGGCCAGGATGCGCAGCGTCTGTTGCAGTCGCACCGCGTTGCGCTCGGTGGCGAGGTACTCGCGACGGCGCAGCCAGGTGGGAATCAGATAGACGAGCCAGAGCGCAGCGGCAGCCAGAACGACCAGCCCACCGCTCCAGACTCCACCCATGGCTCTACGGTAAGGGCGACGCCTCGAGAACGGCCGCTGGATTTCAGGTGTGTCATCGATCTCGTGCGACGGGAAGCGGGAATGCGGCGGCCGCGCGGTCCTCGCTCGTGACGGTTGCGGCATCCGGTGCAACATTGCCATCGAGCCAGCGACGCAGAACGCCCTGCCCCAGTTCTTCGGTCACCAGCGCAAAGCAGAAGTGATCGCGCCAGTCGCCATTGATGTGGATGTAGCGACGGCGCAGGCCCTCATAGCGAAAGCCGAGCTTCTCGACCACGCGCAGGGACGCCTGGTTCTCGGGCCTGATGCAGATCTCCATGCGATGCAGGCCCAACTGGTAGAAGCAGTAGTCGGTGGCGAGCGCCACGGCGGTCGGTGTCACGCCACGGCCGGCGAATCGCTCGGCCACCCAGTAGCCGATGGTCGCCGACGACAGCGAGCCGTAGGTGATAGACGACACGTTCAGCTGCCCGCCGAGTTCGCCGTCGCATTCAATGATGAACGGCAGCCCATGACCCGCACGCGCATTGGCCTGCAGAGAGCGGATGCTGGCGCGAGTATCAAAGCTCGTCGGCGCATACGGGCTGGTCGCCTCCCACTTGCGCAACCAGCTTCGGTTGTCGAGCAGGGAATGCTCCAACGGCTTAGCGTCGCGCAGGCGCACCGGCCGCAAGGTGACCGGCCCCTCGCTCAGAGTGGGAATGACCATGATTCGCCGGTCAGTGACCGTTGTCGGTCGCGGGCTTCTCGGAATCGAGGTTCGACGCGAATGCCTTCAGCCAGGGGCGCAGTCCGGGGCCGAGGTCCTCGCGGTCCACGGCAAGCTGCACGATGGCCTTGATGTAGTCGAGCCGGTCTCCCGTGTCGTACCGACGGCCGCGGAAGATGACGCCGTAGACGCCGCCCGTGCCCTCGACGTCTCCCGCCATCTCCTGCAGGGCATCCGTCAGCTGAATCTCGCCGCCCTTGCCGGGTTCGGTGCGCTCGAGAATCTCGAAGACCTCGGGGCGCAGCACGTAACGGCCGATGATGGCCAGGTTCGACGGTGCGACGTCGGCATCGGGCTTCTCCACCAGTCCCGTCACTCGCACGACGTCGTCTTCATCGGTCGTCTCAACGGCCGCGGCCCCATACATGTGAATCTGGCTCGGGTCTACCTCAAGCAGGGCGACAACGGTCGTGTTACGACCCGCCTGCACCTCGAGCATGCGCTTCAGCAGCACGTCGCGGCTGTCGATGATGTCGTCACCGAGAAGCACCGCGAACGGCTGGTTGCCCACGTGCATCTTCGCGCGCAGCACCGCGTGACCCAGCCCCTTCGGGTCGCCCTGGCGCACGTAGTGCATATCGGCGAGATCCGTGGAGTAGTTCACCTTCTCCAGGCGGTCGGTGTCGCCCTTACGCTCGAGAGTTGCCTCGATCTCGGTGGCCCGGTCGAAGTGGTTTTCGAGGGCGTTCTTGTTGCGCCCAGTGATCATCAGAACGTCGCTGAGCCCGGCATCCACGGCCTCTTCGACCACGTATTGAATCGCCGGTTTGTCGACAACGGGCAGCATTTCCTTGGGCATTGCCTTCGTCGCAGGAAGGAAGCGGGTGCCGAGCCCCGCCGCAGGAATGACGGCCTTGGTAACTACGTTTGCCATGTGGGTAGATTATCCGCATTTATGATGGCGTATATGAGCGAAGAACTCGGCAACCAAAAACGCGCACTCCGCGCGGAGCTTCGCGAACGCCGCCAGAACATGACCAGCACCGAGAACGCCGCGGCCACGGCGGGCATCACCCGGCACCTCATCGACCTCGCCACTGACCTTTCCGCTCGCTCTATCTCCGCCTATCTGTCGACCCCGACGGAACCGGATACCCGCCCTTTTCTCAATTGGGCGAACGACAACGGTGTGCGAACGCTGCTGCCGATCAGCCGCGAAGACGGACTGCTTGACTGGACCACCGGTGACGGCGAAACCGAGATGGAAGGCCTGTTCGGCATGCCCGAGGCCGTTGGAGAGCTGCTCGGCCCCATCGCCATCAACGATGTCGACCTCATCCTCGTGCCCGCCGCCGCCGTCGGCAAAGATGGCCTGCGCATGGGCTGGGGGCGCGGATACTACGACAAGATGCTCGGCAGCATGGAGAAATGCCCCCCGGTGTACGCGATTCTCTACGACGCAGAGCTGCTCGACGCGGTGCCACGAGAGAAGCACGATCAGCCCGTCGACGGCGCCGTCACGCCGAACGGAATCGTGCAATTCACCTGAAGCTGAACCACGGATGCCGCGCGCGGCATCCGCATCACTGACACCATTTGAGAGTCGAGACTGACATGCCCACCTATTCATACAAGTGCACCGAATGCGGAAATGCCTTCGACGCCCAGCAGGCATTCACGGATGACTCGCTGACGACGTGCCCCGTTTGCGGGGGAACACTGCGTAAAGTCTTCAATACCATCGGCGTTACGTTCAATGGTTCCGGTTTCTACCGGACGGACTCACGGGCGAGCACCTCACACTCGGAACCCCCGTCACGACCCGCTACCAAGGAGGCGGCAGCCGCTGGAAAGTCCAGCACCCCCGCGGCATCGCCCGCGACGTCATCATCCAGCTCAACGAGTTCGAGCAGTTCGAGCAGTTCATCCAGTTCAACAAGTAATACCTCGTCATCAGGGAAGTAGGGGAAACTCATGATTAAGGGATTCAAGGAATTCATCCTCCGCGGCAATGTGCTCGACCTCGCTGTTGCGGTCGTCATCGGCGCTGCGTTCAGCACGGTGGTGACAGCGCTCGTCGAGAAGGTGTTCAACCCGCTCATCGGCGCTCTCTTCAACGCAAACAGTCTGGCGACGGCATTCCCCGTGGTTATTCCGACCTCGTCGGGCGGCCATGCCACGCTGTACTTCGGCGCGGTCATCGCGGCACTGATCAACTTCCTGATCGTCGCCGTCATCATCTACTTCGTTTTCGTGATGCCGATCAATGTGTTCAAGGAGCGCGCGGCGGCCCGCAAGGCAGCGGGAGTGCCGGAGGCCGAGGATGTGCCGGCCACCGAGCTCGATCTGCTCGCCGAGATCCGCGACCTGCTGGCCCGCGCGCCCGAAGACACCACCGGCGGCAAGCACCAGGGCTAGTCACCCAGACCGTTCACACACTACGGCGGCCGGTTCCCCTCGGGGACCGGCCGCCGCGCTGTTCCCGCGCGCCGCCTCCCCGCCCGGTCCGCCCGCCTGCCCCCTCCACCCGCGCCTGTGTCCAAAACGACGGAGATTTTGCCCGGAACGCACAGAAATCATCGGAAAGCGTCGCATCCGGGCACTTTCTCCGTCGTTTTGTACACACGCGCGGGGCGGGTCAGCCCCAGTGCGGAGGCACGTCTTCGCGCAGGCGGGCGTCGTTGGAGTCGCCACGAGGAGCCTGGGCTGCGCCCGTGTTATCGGATGCTCGTGCCGGCGTGACAGCGCGTGGCACGCGCTTCGGGGTCGGGTCGGCGCCCGCGGCCCCCGGCCGCTGCACGCGGCGATGCCGTCGCCCACGCTCCGTGTCAGCCATGCTTCAAGAATAGCCGCGCGGTGTTCGCCGAACGCCTCGCGCTCCCGCGCCCTGCCCGGCGATCAGACGGGGATGTGGATCGGCGCCGTCTCGGTGCTCACATCGGTCACGCCGATGAGACGCGAGACGCGGGCGGCCACGGCATCCGGATCACTGAAGAGTTCGAAACTGTGCACGCGCAGGTAGTGCCAGCCGAGCCGTCGTAGCACCTCGGGTCGCAGTCGCAGCGATTCGCGCAGGCTGCCGTCGTTCACGATGCTGTCGGTCTCGACAACGACCGCCCGGCCGGCGTGCGAGGCAACGAGCGACAGCTTGCCCCGGTGACCGAGCTGAACTCTCAGTCCACGGCGCTCAAGCCTGGCGGCCAGATCGACCAGCATCGGCTCGCTCCGCACGGGCGTGTGCTCGGCGCTTTCGAGCGCCTCGGCCTCGCTGAGCAGCTGCGCGAGAGCCCGGATGCCGTAGCGCATGCGCGACTCGTCGATGTCTTCGGGGCGGAAGCAGGAGACGATGTCCATCGAACGCCGCGCGCGCGTCATGCCGACGGCGAGCAACCGCTCGCCACCCGGCTCGGCCAGCGCACCGAAGTTCGACAGCAGGCGACCGTGCGGAGTGCGCCCATAGCCGATGGAGAAAATCACCCGGTCGCGGCTCTGCGCCACCGACTGCTCGAGTGTGACAACGGTGAACGGCTCGGCGCGATCCTTCAGAATGAAGTCGGCCAGATCCTTGCGCTTGGCGAATGCCGCGAGCACCGACTGGTGCACGCGCACCGCATGCCGCGTGCTGGCGGTGATGACCATGAGCGATTCACGCGGTCGGTTGACGGCGTGGTCCATGACCAGCCCCACCACCTTCGCCACCTCGGCGTCGACGCTCTCGACCGCCCCGCTGTCTTCGTCGGGCATGCCGTGGCCGCCCTCCACGTAGTTGAGGCTGAGGCTGCCGTGCCCGAGGAACGTTCCCGCCCAGGGCAGGCAGTCGATCTTGTCACCGTAGAAGCGGCGATTCACGAGGTCGGCAAGGTCTTCGCCGCCCGCGCGATAGCTACGCGTCAGCGTGAAAACCGGCAGCAGTTCGCTGAGCTGCGCGAGCGCCGAATCCGCGTGCAGGGCGTCGACATCCTGCTCGCCATGCGTCTCGGATGTCTCCCCCACCGCGATCTCGAACGGTGACGGAGTCTGCGTGACCGGGTCCCCGAAGGCGACCACCTGGCGGGCGCGGCGAATCACACCAACACTCTCCGCCAGTCCCGACGCTCCCGCGTCTACCAGGAAGACGGCATCAAATGTCACCCGGTCGCTGATCTGGGGTACCTCGTACGGCGAGGCCAGCCACACGGGAGCGAGCGAGCGCGACAGGTGCGGCGCAGCGGTTTCCAGGCTCTCGGCCGTGGTGCGGTCGGAGGTAAGCAGACGACGCAACTCGGCCGCCTCATCCGCCCAGTCGACCACGCCGATCTTCCACGTCTCGGCCAGCTGCCATGCCAGTTGCTGCCCCGTGGCGGATGCGTGCGCCTCGTCCACGAGACGAAAATCGGCCTCGAGACGATCGAGCACGCCCGTGTTGGCATTCAACAGGGCACGTTCATCGGCCAGCAGCGTTTCGAGCACGGACTGCCACCAGGCCAGGTCGAGTTCGGCCGCGACTTCGCGCTCGGGAACGTGCCGCGACGAGAGATCGGCGAGAAGCGGGTCGAGGTTGAGGCTGCGCAGCGTTGCCAGCAACGCGGTGCGCTCCTGCAGATTCGCGAGCACCTGCGACTCGGCCGCGAGCCCGGCGACCATGGCCGTCAGCTGCGGTATCGGCATGAGCGCGAGCGAGGCGGGCGTCGCGAGCCGGCCGAGCGGGGCATCCAGTCGCGCAATGTCCTCGGAAACGCGCTGGTAGGCCACCTGCACGTCGGCGGTTCCGACCGGCACCTCGGGGGTGACTCCCGCGACGGCGAAACGCTGCCACAGCGTTCGCTGCTGCTGGATGCGACGCAGACTCTCGTTGAGATCGGTCACGTGCACCCCGGGGCGCACGTACTCGAGCGCGAGCTTGCGCAGGCGTCGACGGTTCGCACCCGACATGCCGGGAGCCTCGCGACGGTTCGCCGTTGCAGCTATCAGCTCGGCGAGGGAACGGTCGTAGACGGACGGCCTGAACCGGTCGAGGGTCTCGCGCACGTCCAGCAGCAGCCGCAGGTACACGCCCAGCTCGGTGATCGACTCGAAGGGGCGCATGCGCGTCTGCCCGATGACGGCGTTCGCGCGCTCAAGCAGCCGCGGCAGTTCCGTGCGGTTGAGCTTCTTCGCGAGCTCGTGCGTGGCGGATGCCTCGGAGCTCGAGGTGAACGACGCGCCGTACCAGGGCGAGTCATTCGGGCCGTAGCGGAACTCGCCCAGGGCTGCCGCCTTGCTCAGTGTGGCTGCGGCGCTCTCCCTCTTGCCCGCGAGTGCCTCGATCGAGGCCCGGTCGAGGCGAGCAGTGGTCGATGGAGGCGTCGCTCGCTGCGACAGCGCTGCCAGCTCACCGAGGGCATCCAGCACCGAGACGCCGAGCGCCGGGTCGCGACGGCCGAGCGCCCTGCGATAGTCGAGCAGAACCTTGCGCAGGCGCACGAGGGCATCGTCCACCTCGCTCGCGCGCGGCTGGGTCACCTTCTCGCTGCGGGTGATTGAACGGATCACGTCGCGACGCAGCGTGCGCGGGCTCACCGCCATTCCGGTCAGGCCCACCTGTTCCAGGCGGTGGGTGATGCTCTCCAGGCTCGATCGCCGGGGGCTCACGACGAGCACGCGTTTGTGCTGGGCGACGAGGGTGCCGATGGCGTTGACAATTGTCTGCGTTCCACCGGTGCCCGGCAGCGTCTTCACCACGAGAGAATTGCCCGCCCCGATCTGGGCGACCACGTTTTCCTGTTCGTCGTCGGCGTCAAGCAGAAGGGTGTCGGTGGACGGCGGGCGATGGTCGGCATCCACCGTCTCGACCGGGTGGAAGGATTCCTCCACCCGTCGACGGGCCGAAGCGTTGCCGGCAAGCGCATCGAGAACGGTGCACTCGAGGTCAGCGGCATCCGCTCTCATCGCCCTCGCCACATCGGCGAACGACGAGACGACCAGGCGCGGCTGCACGTTGAACCAGGGCAGGTGCGAGGTGAGACCGCGCAGCCTGTCGATCACCGGTTGCGGCTTGAACACGCCGTTGCTCACAGAGAGCGCGACGAAGGCATCCGCGTCGAGAGTGATCTGGAACTGTTCGTGCAGCGCGCGGGCCAGCTCGGGGTTCAGAAAAGTCTTGCCGCGCAACTTCAGCTCGTAATCCCGGCCGTAGCGGCGGATCGCCAGCGGACGCAGCAGCACGGGTGCAGTGAATTCGTCACCGTCGTGGCGCCACTGCGCGAGCCCAATGGCCAGATGTACGGACTCCAGGCCGCGCACCGAGCGCAGTTCGATGCCCTTGGTGGTGATGGCGTTCGCGGCCAGACGCGCGTTGCGCAGCGCCAACTCGTCACGAATCAGGCTGGAGAGCAACGTGTTCTTGCCAGTGATGAACGGCGGCAGGCCACCCGGATGCGTGTTGCTGAGTTCAATGCGCGTGCGCGGCCCGTCCACGAAGTGCAGCAGCGGAGAGCGCCCGCCCAGGCTCTCGAGCTCCGCGCGCCAGCGCTGCCACACCGGATCGGCAACGTTGCCCGCCAGAATCGACGGATCGCCCAGACTGAGCGTGTGCGGAGCCGTCGTGTTCTGCGGGTGGAAAGCGTCGTCGCTCACGTCATCCGACATCATGTCGTCTTCATCGTGATTTCTATCGAGTCGCCACACACGGCCACACTACGTGGGCACGCGCGGGAATCCCGGTAACACGGGGGAGTTTCGCGCGACTCGCGCCCCGGCTCACTCCTGGAGGTATCCCTCGAGCTCCGGGCACTCCAGCATCTTGAGCGCGCGGGCTTCGATCTGGCGCACGCGCTCACGCGAGACACCGAGCAGCTTTCCGACTTGTTCAAAAGTCATGGGGCTGCACCCGTCGAGTCCGTACCGGTGGGTCACGATCTCTGCCTCGCGTTGAGGCAGTGCGTGCACCCTCTTATGCAGTTCATCGTTGCGCACCCCGATGCTCACGATCTCGGCGATCGGTTCGGCGTCACCGTCTTCAATGAGGTCGCCGAGTTCGGAGCCCGAATCTTCGCCGGTCGGGCTGTGCAAGGAAACCGGCTCACGGTCGACCCCGAGCAACCTGCGCACCTCGCGGCCATCGAAGCCGGATTCGACGGAGAGTTCCTCCAGCGTCGCCTCGCGCCCCAGTTCCACGGTCAGCTCGCGCTTGATTCTGGCCAGCTTGTTGATCTTCTCCATGGTGTGCACGGGAACGCGGATGAGGCGCGCGCTGTCGGCCATGCTGCGCGTGATCGACTGGCGAATCCACCACATGGCGTATGTCGAGAACTTGAAGCCCTGCGTGTAGTCGAACTTCTTCACGGCACGGTCGAGCCCCAGGTTGCCCTCCTGGATGAGATCCAGCATGGGCACGCCTCGTCCGGTGTAGCGCTTGGCCACGCTGACGACGAGCTTGAGATTGCTACACACGAATCGCTGGTTGGCTGCACGGCCCTCGCGAATGAGTGTCGCGAGCTCGCGGCGCAACTCGGGGTCGGCATCCGGCGTGGATGTCAGACGCTCCTGCGCGAAGAGACCGATCTCGATGCGGCGCGCCAGGTCGATTTCCTCCTCGGCGGTCAGCAGCGGAAAACGACCGATCTGCTGGAGGTAGTCGTGCACCCCATCGAGGGAGCCATTGGCGATCGCGGCCGGTCGTGCTGCTCGTCGCGGCGACGCAACTGAAGGGGCGGAGCTCGGAACGGCTGGCGCTACCCGGCGATCAGTGATCAATGCGGTATTCGACATTCGTTTGCCTTTCTGCGTTCTGACGATCTGTGGATTTCGTTCGCCTCTGCTCAGTGCAAGCCTCGGGTGTTTCCCTTTTGGGGAGAACGCCCTCTCTCTCTAGTTCTAGTTATTTTTAACCGAGTTGTCCACCCTCACAAAAGGGCTTGTCTTCACTTGATGTCGTGTGGTATTTAGGCGAAGATTGCCGCCTTGGCCCCCTTGCAGGGCCCGGGCGCGGGGGTACCGTGAGAGTGACCATGACCGATCCAGCGCGAAGCGACGCACGCGAGAGAATCCTCTCCGCCGCCTATGACTTGTTTTCGCAACGAGGCGTGCGCGACGTGGGAGTCGATGAGCTGATTGGTCGATCGGGTGTCGCGAATGCGACTTTCTACCGGCACTTCCCCTCGAAGGATGATCTGGTGATCGCCTTTCTGCAGCGGCGGGAGCAGCTCTGGACCCTCGGCACCATCGTCGCGCAGGCGCTTGAGCGCGCTGGCACGGCACGCGAGCAGCTGCTCGCCGTCTTCGATGTTTTCGATGAATGGTTCCGGCGTCGGGACTACGAGGGCGACCCCTTCGTGAACGTGCTGCTGGAAATGGGGCCGAAGCACGCCCTTGGCCACGCAAGCCTGCAACATCTCGATACCGTGCGCCGCATGATCCGGCAACACGCTGAGGCGGCGCAGTTGCGCGATCCGGAGTCGTTCGCGCGTTCATGGCAAATTCTCATGAACGGTTCCATCGTGGATGCCCGCATGGGCGACATCGACGCCGCCAAGCGCGCCAAGGCGATGGCCTCGCAGTTGATCGAGCAGCACGCCGCGGCGTGAGGACGGCCTTACGCCACCCGGTAGTGTTCCGCGTCGGCGCGACGCAATTGCAGTCCCAGCCCCGGCGCATCCGAGTCGGGGCGCACCCAACCGCCCCCGGGATCGAGGGTGCCGTCGAAGAACAGCGACTCGATGCGCACGTGATCGTGGAACCACTCCAGATGGCGGGCATTCGGCACAGTGAGCGCCACGTGCGCGTGCAGATGCGGCGCGCAATGAGCCGAGATCTGCAGTCCGAAGGATGCCGCGATGCTCGCCGCCACAAGCCAGCCGGTGACGCCGCCGCAGCGCGAGGCATCCGCCTGCAGGCAATCAACGGCGCCGGACTGGCACATGCGGCGAAAATAGCCTGGGTCACCGCCGTACTCACCGGCGGCGACGTCCGCGCCCACGGCACCACGCACGAGGGCCAGCCCGGCGAGGTCGTCTGAGGAGACCGGCTCTTCGAGCCAGCGCACCTCGGCCTCACTGGCCGCCTGCATCACACGGATGGCCTGTTTGGCGGTGTAGCCGCCGTTGGCGTCGACGAAAAGCTCGGCCCCGTCGCCAATGACCTCGCGCGCCTGCGCGATGCGGCGCAGGTCCCGCGTCTCGGCCGAACCCCACGATTCGCCGATCTTGATCTTCACCCGCGGAATGTGCTGCCCGTGCGCCCAGCCGCCGAGTTGCTCGCGCAGCCTGCCCTCGTCGTACGTCGTGAAGCCGCCGCTGCCGTAGACATCGACCTCCTCGCGCACGGCCCCGATCAGTCGGTGCAGCGGCAACTCGAGCAGCCTGGCCTTGAGATCCCACAGGGCCACATCGACGGCGGAGATCGCATACCCCGCGATTCCGGTGCGGCCCATGTTGCGCACCGCCCGCACCATCGCGTCGAAACGTGCACCGACGTCGAGGGCGCTGTGGCCGATGACGAGTGGTGCGAGGGTGGCGTTCACTATCGCAGCGCACGCAGGGGGGCCGTAGGTCCACCCGGTCCCGACGGTAGAACCCGAGCGCAGCTGCACGAGCACCATCGTCGTCGAATCCCAGGCGATGGTGCCGTCGGCCTCCGGCGCATCCGTCGCAACCGTGTAGACCTGAACATCCACGCGCTCGACCACCGGATCGTCTGCAGGCGAACCACTCATGTCAGTCGCTCTTCTTCTCACGATCCTGCCCGATGTGCAGCTTTCCCTTCACGCGCTCGATACCCTCCGTCACGACGGCCTCGGCGGAATCGCGAATGGCCCCAACCCCGTATGGGTCGCCCTTCAGCAGCGCCGTCGCGGTGTTCTTGGCGAATTCCCGCGTGATGTGGGGCGGAAGCGGCGGCACATTCTTACTCGTGTATGCGTCGATGACCGTGATGCCGCGGTTGGCGAACGCGGCATCCCACGCCGCCGCCACCTCATCATCGCTCTTCACCCGGATGCCGGTGAAGCCGAGCAATTCGGCCCACCCCGCGTAATCCACCGACTCCACGGCCTGCGAGGTGGTCCACACCGGGTTGGCGTCTTCGGTGCGCATCTCCCACGACACCTGGGTGAGGTCGTCGTTGTGCAGGATCATGATGATCAGCTGCGGGTTCTCCCACTCCTTCATATATTTTTTGATGGTGATCAGCTCGTTCATGCCGAGCATCTGGAAGGCGCCATCGCCGATCGTGCAGATCACGCTGCGGTCGGAGTACGCGAACTTCGCCGCCACCGCGTACGGCATGGCGGCCAGCATGCTCGCGAGCCTGCCGGAGAGATCGCCCATCATGCCGCGGCGCAGTCGAATGTGATGACCGTACCAATCGGCTGTCGAACCGGCGTCGGCCGTCACGATGGCCTGGGGCGGGAGACGCTTGTTGAGCTCGTGGTAGACGCGTCGCGGGTTGACGCCGTCCTCGACGCTCACCATGGCCTCGGCCTCCATCTCGTTCTCCCACTCGATCATCTCCTCGGCAACGGTGTTCTGCCAGGAGAGATCGGTCGTCTGTTCGAGGTGGGGAATGAGCGCCTCGAGGGTCGCCTTGACGTCGCCCCACAGGTTGAGCTCCGTCGGATACCGCAGGCCCATCTGCTCCGGCTTCAGATCCATCTGGATGGCCCGAGCCTGACCGCTGGCCGGCAGAAACTCCGAGTACGGGTAGTTGGTGCCAAGCAGAACCAGCGTGTCGCATCCGCTCATCTGGTGCAGGCTCGGCAGCGAGCCGAGCAGCCCCAGCTGCTGCGAGTGGTAGGCAACATCCGAGGGCACCACCTGCTTGCCGCGCAGCGCGGTGATGACGCCAGCGCCGCAGAGTTCCGCGGCGGCGAGTACCTCGTCCGTCGCCCCATTCGCGCCGTGGCCGACGAGGAACGTCACCTTCTTGCCGGCGTTGATGATGGCGGCCGCCTTCAGAATCTCGCTCTGCGGCGGCACTATGGAAAGCGACGGGGCGACAGCGCTCGAACGGGAAACCCAGTGGGTCGGCTTGAGCTCCTTCATCTTCAACGACTGCACGTCGTGAGGAAGGATGATCACCGCGGGCCCCAGCCGCACCCGCGCCGTGCGGAACGCCGTGTCGACGACCGCCTGCGCCTGGTCCGGCGAGACGATGGTTTGCACGTACACCGCGACATCCGCGAAGGTGCGTTCCAGATTGTTCTCCTGCTGGGTGAACGTGCCGAGGGAATCCAGCCCCTGCTGCCCGATGATCGCGACGACGGGTTGATTATCCGACTGAGCGTCGTAGAGCCCATTGAGCATGTGGAATGCCCCGGGGCTGGAGGTCGCGATGCATACGCCAACCTCGCCGGTGAACTTCGCGTGGGCCGTCGCCATGAGCGCGCAGATCTCCTCGTGCGTCGGGCGCACGTACTTCAGCCCTTCGCCGTCGCGCTCGGCCTTGCCGAGCGCGCCGTCGAACTCTCCGATGCCGTCGCCGGGAAAGCCGAAGACTCGGGTGACACCCCACTGCTTCACCCGCTCGATCACGAATTCGCTGACGGTTGTCATATCTTCACCTCTCTATTGCTGAATTGATGAGTCGGTCCGCGGCGCGCGCCGCGACGGCCATGATGGTGAGCGCCGGGTTCGCGCTGCCCTGCGTCGGCAGAACGCTGCCGTCGACGATGAGCAGATTCGGTACCGCGAAGGTGCGGCAGTCTGCATCCACGACGCCGTCCTGTTCGTTACGGGCCATGCGCGCGCCGCCGACCAGGTGCGCGTAGCGCTGAATCGTGATGACCTCATCGGCGCCGGCGGCCTTGAGGATGCGCTCCATGACCTCCTGGGCAGCCTTCATCTGTTGCCGATCGTTGTCGCACTGCGAGTACGAGAAGCGCGCAACCGGCATGCCGCGCGCATCGGTTTCGTCGGCGAGGGTGACGCGGTTGTCTGCCTGGGGAAGAAACTCGCACAGCGCGCCGAGGCACGCCCAGTGCACGTAGTCGCTCATCCGCTCACGCAGTTCTCGGCCCCAGTGGCCCTGCGCGGCAACGTGCTCCGCCCAGGTGATGGGCAGGGGCGAGACGGTTTGGATCGAGAAGCCACGCTTGTACGGGTTGCTGGGGTCTGTCTCGTAGAACTGCTCGCTCGAGACCTCGGGTGGCGGCGACTTGTACATGCGCACCTCGTCATCGAATCGGCCGCCGGTCTGCGGCGCACCCTGCACCATGAGGTAGCGGCCGACCTGGTCGAAGTCGTTGCAGAGACCGTTGGCAAAGCGCTTCGACGTGGAGTTCAACAACAGGCGCGGTGTCTCGATCGAGTACCCGGCGACGGCCACCATGCGGGCCCTCTGAAAGTGCTCGACGCCGTCGCGCATATAGTGCACGCCCGTCGCGCGCCCGGTGCGTTCGTCTATCGCGACGCGCGTGACCATGCTGTCGGGGCGAATCTCGGCGCCGTGCGCAAGGGCATCCGGTATGTGGGTGATGAGGGGCGAGGCCTTGGCGTTGACCTTGCAGCCCTGCAGGCAGAAGCCGCGGTAGATGCAGTGCGCACGGTTGCCGAAACGTCCATTCGTGATGGCGACTGGGCCGACCTTCGCCGTGATGCCGGCGGCGAGCGCGCCACGCAGAAAGAGCTCGCCGTTTCCCCCGACCGGATGCGGCCGGTGCGGGTAGGAGTGCGGGTCGCCCCACGGCCAGTCCTCGCCGGCCACGGGCAGCTCCCCCTCGATGTCCTCGTAATACCGGGCCAGATCGGCGTAGTCGATGGGCCAGTCGGCACCGACGCCATCGCGGGTGTATGTCTCGAAGTCGCTCGGGTGAAAGCGCGGCACGTAGCCGGCGTAGTGCACCATCGATCCCCCGACGCCGCGGCCGGAATTGTTCGAACCGAGAGGCACAGGATTGTCACCGGTGATGACGCGCGGTTCCGTCCAGTACAGCCCGTGGGAGCCGGCCTCATCGCTGACCCAGTCCTCCTCCGGGTCCCAGAACGGTCCCGCGTCCAGGCCGACCACGGTGCGGCCGGATCGCGCCAGTCGCTGCATGAACGTCGACCCGCCCGCGCCACAGCCGACTATCACGATGTCGACCTCGTCCGCGTCGTCAAAGCGCCGCATGCCCTCACGGAGGGCCTCATTCGTGCGCCGTTGATCGGCCGGCAGCAGCCACGCCGACTCGTTGCGTTCACGCACACTGCTCGTCATGAGCCGCCCCGCGCCGGGTCGACCTGGGGCATCACGTCGCGCACCTCGAACGGCTCGCGCGTGCCGACGTGGGAGTTCTTGTAACCGCGCGGATACGCCGGGCCGGCGAAGCCGATCTCATTCCAGGCCGACGGATGCGCGTAGAACGCCGTACAGGCGTACCGCAGCCACAGATTCCAGAGACGGCCGGCCGGCAGCCCACGCCATGAGGCGTCGCCGAGATCCTGCACCCGTTGCAGAATGGCGCGCTGCTCCTCATCCATCAGCTCGGCGAAGCCGACGCCATGGGACTCGTTCGCGTCTTCGGCAAGGCCGTGCAGTGACTGGCGCCAGACCTCCGAATCGCTGGGCATGCCGTCGTAGTGCCAGCCGTCGGTGCTGCCCGCTGCCAGCCTCGCGTCGACCATATGAGCGATGGGAACCATGCGATCGTGAGACTGACCGACAAGCTGGTCGAGCATCGCGCGGGCCACCCGAAACTCGCTCTCCGTGAAGAAGCGCAGGGTCTCATCCGTCTCGAGCCGCCCCAGAACCACGCGGCGCGTTGCGTCGTCCCAGGCCGGCGCCTGCTGCACGACGTCGAAGCCGGGAAACCGCGGGTGCTGGCTGCCGATTGGTTCGCCGGTGCTCACTTTTCGCGCCTCAGTACGGCGGCCAGCAGGCCCATGCCCCCGACCATCGTGACGAGCAGGGGCGCGAGCAGCGGCGGCCCCATCTCCATGTTGTAACGCAAGTTGCGCCATCCGCCGGGCTTCTGCGCGATCCCGCGCGCGTGCAACCAGGTTCCCTGCAGCCCGTTGGCAACGATGGCGACGGATGCGATGGGAAGCGCCGTCTTGGCCAGTCGCTTGCTGAACACCCCGGCCACGCCCGCGACGGCGCCCACCGGGCCGAGAGCCACGGGAATCCACATGAGCCTGTTGCCGAAACTTGCCTTGTCGTGCTCGAAAAAGATCTCCGCAGCCGTTACCAGTGAGCCGATCGCCGTCAGGCCGGCGAGACTGCGCTCGAACCTGCCGGTGCGCACATTGCGCACCATTCGGTCGACGCCATAGATCACGGGAGCCGTTCGCCTTGCCGCCGATGTTCGTGCCACTGGAATCCCTCCGTTGCGCGTTATTGTGCGAGAACTGCCGTGCCCGATGCTCGATGCTCGATGCTCGATGCTCAGTGATTGCGCAGAGCGCTGATCAGCTCGTGCTTCTTCTTGTTCGAATAGCCGCTGAGTCCGAGTTCCTTCGCCCGCTTTTTCAGTTGGGCGACGGTCCAGTCGTCATAGGAGCCGGACTCCCCGCCCTTTTGGCTGACCTTCGACGTGCCACGCTTCGCCGCCGCATTCGAAATACGTGCAGCCTTCTCCTTCGAGGCACCGTCCTTGCGCAGTTCCTCGTACATTTCGGGCTTCTTCAGATGTGAGTTCTTCGTGCCCGGCATAATCCCGCCTTCCGCGATCACGTCGACCGCTCGCCCCGAGGCTACGCGCGGCATCGGGCGTCGACAAGGCCACCCGGCCATGCCGGTATCGAGCCGGAGTGCCGCGTGTGAAACCGAACGCGGCGCTGCGGGTCTGGGCGTGATCTCGGGGCCGGTGGTAGACCGTCACCAAGGAAGCGAGAGGGGAAGAAGCGGTGGATCTGGGAATCTCGACACGCACGGCACTGGTCAGCGGCGCCGATTCCGGCATCGGCTGGCACACCGCAGAACGACTGTTGCGGGAGGGCGCAACCGTCGTCATCACGGATCTCGACCAGGGCCGCCTGGACGAGGCTGCCGCGCGCCTACCCGCCGACGCCGGCCAGTTGTACGCGTTCGCGGCCGATCTCACGGATTCGGGTGCGGTCGCGTCGTTGGCGAGCATGGTGCGCGAGGCGGCGGGGCCGATCGACATCCTCGTGCAATCGGCAGGCATCACGGGCGCACAGGGTCTCTTCCACGAGATCGACGAGCAGGGTTGGGCGAACACCATCGAGGTTGACCTGCTGGCGCCGGTGCGGCTGGTTCGCGCGTTCCTCGACGATCTGCGTGCAGGCGGCTGGGGGCGCATCGTGTTCGTCGCATCCGAAGATGCGGTACAGCCGTACGACGACGAGCTGCCATACTGCGCCGCCAAGGCGGGTGTGCTGGCGCTCGCCAAGGGACTCTCGCGCTCGTACGCGCACGAAGGGCTGCTGGTGAACGCGGTCTCGCCCGCGTTCATCGCCACGCCGATGACCGACGCCATGATGGACAAGCGGGCCAAGCAGCGCGGTACCGACCGCGACGAGGCCATCCAGTCCTTTCTGAGCGAGAAGCGGCCGTTCATGGAAATCGGGCGGCGGGGCGAGCCCGAGGAGGTGGCCGACGTGATTGCGTTCCTGTGCTCCGACCGTGCATCCTTCGTCAACGGCTCGAACTACCGTGTCGACTCGGGGTCGGTCGCCACGATCTGAGGGGAAAACATGATGGGCGAACATTTCGACTACGTGATTGTGGGCGGCGGTATGGTGGCGGATGCCGCGGCCCACGGCATCCGAGAACACGATGCAGAAGGCACCATCGGCATTCTCAGCGAAGATGTCGACCCGCCGTACACGAGGCCGGCTCTCACCAAGAAGCTGTGGACAGACCCGGATTTCACCTGGGACAAGGTGCCGCTCGGCACGGCCGAGCAGACCGGCGCCGAGGTGCGGCTGCAGACACGTGTCACCGCGATCGATCGTGATGCGCGTACCGTGCTGACGGATGCCGGAGAGACTGTCGGCTACGGCAGGCTGCTGTTGGCGACGGGCGGGCATCCGAAACACATCGACCTGCCCGACGACGACAGGGTCATCTTCTTCCGCAGCGCGAACGACTATCGCCGGCTTCGTGAACTGGCGTCGCGGCATCCGCATGTCGCCGTGATAGGTGGCAGCTTCATCGGCACGGAGTTGGCGGCCGCGTTGGTGCAGAACGAATGCGAGGTGAGTCTGCTCTATCCGGAGGAGACGCTCGGTGGCTCCATGTTCCCGTCTGGACTGGCCGCCCGCTTCGAGGATGCCTTCGCCTCGGCCGGCGTACACCTGCGGGCCGGCGTGACAGTCGATGAAGGCCACGTCGAGAACGACGCGATAGTGCTGCACTGCAGTGACGGCTCGGCACTCACCGTCGATGCGGTCGTCTCGGGGCTCGGCATCGAACCGGCCATCGACCTGGCCGAGGCGGCGGGCTTGCAGACCGACGACGGCATTGTCGTCGACGGTCGGCTGCAGACGGCCGACCCGAGTGTGTACGCCGCGGGCGATGTCGCATCGTATCCGGATGTGATCCTCGGCCGCCGCCGAATCGAACACGTCGACAACGCCACAGCAATGGGTCACGCCGCCGGGCGCGCCATGGCGGGAGAGAGCCAGCCGTACACGCATACTCCGTACTTCTATTCGGTGGTCTTCGATATCTCCTATGAGGCCCTCGGCTCGATCGATGCCGAGCTCGAAACGGTGGAGGACTGGGTCGATCCCCTGAACGTCGGCGTGGTCTACTACCTGAACAAGGGAGTCGTGGCCGGGGTGCTGCTCTGGAATGTGCCGGAGCGCCGCGACGCGGCGCGGCGGGTGCTCGCCTCGGCGCGCTCGCTCACACGAGACAACCTGCCGGGTCTGATCACGCCGGGCTGATCGGGCGTCTAGGCCGCCGTTGGCGAGTCGGTGCGTGTGCTGCCGGCGCTCGCATCCGGCTTTCCGTCGCGTGCCCAGCCCTCGGCGATGAAGCCGAGCCTGCGCAGCGACTCCCTGTTGCGCACAATCGTCACGGGTTCGATCAGCGGCGTCGGGATCAGACGCGCCGGGCCTGCGATGACGTCCTCGGTCATGCGCACGACGCAGCCACCGCGGCGTTCACGCACATCCATCGCGACGTGTGCCTGACCGACGGGCCAGGCCCGGGCCTTCAGGAGGGCGTGTATCGGCGCATCCCACTCGAGAACCGAAGTGACGTCGTTGAGGAGCAGCGGCCAGATGCCGAAGGAATGATGGATGTTGCTGCCGGGACTCGGCCAGTGGCCCTCCACGCCACGCATCCGCGAGGCGCCGACGACCCAGGTGGGAAAAACCCAGCCGTCGGCCAGCACGTCGAACACGATCTGAGGCTCGCAGTGCATGAAGTGATAGTTCACAGCCATGTGTTTCAACCCTTCTCGTGCGGGCCCAGTTCGGGCCTCGTTGTTATGCCGTATTCGCGGTGCAGCGCGCTCAGCGCCGCATGCCAGCCCGCCAGCCCGTGCACGCCGGGACCGGGCGGGGTGGAGGCCGAACAGAGGTACACGCCGTCCAATGGGGTGCGCCACGGATTCGTGGCCAGCACCGGTCTCTTGGCCAGCTGCCACATCGACACTTCGCCTGCTGCGATGTCGCCCCCGATGTCGTTCGGGTTGTACGCTTCCATCTCGACGGCCGTGCGGCTTGCCGTGGCCAGAATCGTGTCGCGGAAGCCCGGCGCGTACCGCTCGATCTCGCGCGTGACGGCCTCGGTCTGATCGACGGATGATCCGCGCGGCACGTGCGTGTACGCCCACAGCACGTGTTTGCCGGCCGGCGCCCGGCTGGCGTCGACGATGCTCGGCTGCGAGACCAGCACGTAGGGTTGCTCGGCGTGCCGTCCGCGCGCCACCGCGTTCTCGGCGCGCGCCAACTGTGCCCGTGTGCCGCCCACGTGCACGGTGGGCGCAGCGCGCAACTCGGCATTAGCCCACGGCACCGGCTGCGAGAGCGCGAAATCGACCTTGCCGACGCCGTTGCCGTATCGAAAACGCCGCAGGTCTGCGGCATACGCGTGAGGCAGCCGATCGCCGGCCAGTTTGAGCAGGGCGCGCGGCGTCACATCCAGCATCACGATGCGTGCCGGCGGCAGCTCCGTCAGGCTGCGCACGTTGTGGTCAACAATGATCTCGCCGCCGTGAGCGCGCAGGTCGTCGGCCATGGCGCGGGTGATGGCGCCGCTGCCACCAACAGGTACCGGCCACCCGCCGGCGTGAGCGTAGGTGGCGAGCGTGAGTCCGGCTCCTGCCGGTGCCAGGCTCGGAAGTCGGCGGATGGTGTGCGCAAACACACCGGTGAGCAAGGCAGGCGCGACTTCACGCTCGAACCGCGCGTTCCACATCGGGCCGCCCTGCTCGAGTGTGCGCAGGCCGAACTGCACCGCCCCGACAGGGTGCCGAGGGATGCGCAGCAATTGGTTGCCCGTCAGCTCGGAGACCGCGTCGAGGTTTTTGAGCAGCGGGGCGAACAGGCGGCGCCAGGCGGCCCCGTCACGTGCGAGTCCCTCGGCGGTGCGCTCGAGGTCGTGATAGGCGATGCCCGCCTGCCCGCCCGGCAGCGGGTGCCCGTACGAGATCTCGGGCACGATCATCGCAATGCGTTCAGAGAGCCCGAAGCGCTGGAAAAATTCGGAGGCGAGCGCCATGGGGTGCACGGCCGAGCAGACGTCGTGCAGGAAACCCGGGAGCGTGAGTTCGCTCGTGCGCGCACCTCCGCCCGGCGCATCCGATCGCTCGTACACCCGCACGGCGAGCCCGGCGCGGGCGAGCGTGACCGCCGCCGCGAGACCGTTCGGACCGGAGCCGACCACTATCGCATCGATATCCGCCCCGTGCTGCTCCATGAGTGCGAGGCTACGCCAGGATGCGCGTGCGTGTCGGGCTGGCCGGCGGGCGGTTGCGAGTATCTTCCGCGCGAGTAGGGTGCGGAGCAAACGTCTCGACGGAAGGGAAGGTTTCGTGTCCGCGCGCGCGACCCGGGTATTCACTGTCGGCCACTCGACGCATCCGATCGAGGAGTTCATCGGCATGCTGCAGGCCAACGCGGTAGACCTTGTCGCCGATGTGCGCACCATTCCGAAATCGCGGCACAATCCGCAGTTCGGCGAAGACGAACTGCCAGGCAGCCTCGCGGCGGCGGGCATCGGCTATCGCCGCCTCTCCGGTCTCGGCGGGCTGCGGCACACGACAAAGAACTCTGAGACCGGGGTGAACGGCGCGTGGCGCAATGCCTCGTTCCGCGGATACGCCGACTATATGCAGACGCCGGCATTCGATGAAGCCCTGCATGGACTGATCGAGCTCGCTACCGGAACGACCGTCGCGATCATGTGTGCGGAAGCGGTTCCGTGGCGGTGTCACCGCTCGCTGATCGGCGACGCCTTGCTCGCACGCGATGTCATCGTCGAGGACATCATGAGCGCGACCTCGACGAAGCCGCATACGCTCACCCGTTTCGCTCAGGTCGACGGCACGCGGGTGACGTACCCACCCGATCCGCCCCCGCTGATCGATTAGCCGGGCTCATTTACCCCGCGACCGCGAGCGTGAACGGCAGTACTGAGGATGCCCCGGCGCGGCGCAGCAGACGCCCCGCGACCGTGAGCGTCCACCGGCTGTCGGCGAGGTCATCCACGAGCAGAACCGGCTTTGCGTCGGGCACCGCTACGCCGCCGACCGCGAAGCGCTCCCACACATTTGCGAGCCGGTAGGCGCTGTTGCCGCCCGACTCTCCGCGCGGACCACCGTCTACCAGCCCGAGCGGCCCCAGGTAGTCGAGCTTGCCTGCCTCGGCCAAGGCGCGCGCCACCGATTCCACGAGCAGCGGACGCCGCCTCGACGGCATGCTCACGACCACCGCCGGGCGTTCCTCCCAGTCCCATTCCGCCAGCACCCGCACACAGGCGGCAATCATCGCGGCGCTCGCCGGGGCATCCGCAGCACTCGAGGAGAAGAGCGTGCGCAACGCACCGCCCCAGCCGAGATCGGTGAGACGCGCCAGTGCACGCCCCGGCGACAGCCGCTCGCCGACGGCGATGTTTCCGCGCAGCGGCACTGACAGCCGGTCCATGCCTGACGGCCACTGGGCCCGCGGTTCGATGACGACGCCGACGCGATCGAGGGCAGCGGATGCCGCACCCACGGCATCGCCCTGCACGTCGATCGGATACCAGAGCCCTGCACAGTTGTCGCACCGTCCACAGGGCGCCGCTGTCTCATCGTCGAGCGCGCGCTGCAGAAATTCCATGCGGCATCCATCGGTGCGTTCGTAGTCGAGCATCGACTGCTGCTCGGCGAGACGCGCGGCCGAGATGCGTGCGTAACGTTCGGCGTCGTAGACCCACGGATGCCCGGTGGCGATCCAGCCACCCGTCACCTTGCGCACGGCCCCGTCGACGTCGAGCACCTTGAGCAGCAGCTCGAGCGGCGTGCGCTTGAGATCGACCCGCGCCTCCAGCGCCGGCGTCGAGAGGGGCTCCGAGCCCAGCTCGGAGATCACGGCGAGCGCCTTCTGCTCGTCGGGCATCGAGGCAGTGGCGAAGTAATTCCAGATCGGCACGTCTTCCTCGCCCGGCAACAACAGCACGTCGGCATTGTCGGTGGCGCGGCCGGCACGACCCACCTGCTGGTAGTAGGCCACTGGTGACGAGGGAGCGCCCAGGTGCAGCACGAAACCCAGATCGGGCTTGTCGAAGCCCATGCCCAGCGCGCTCGTGGCCACAAGCGCCTTGACCTCGTTGTTCTTGAGTTGCTGCTCGAGCCGTTCGCGGTCGGCCGGGTCGGTGCGACCGGTGTATGCCTGCACCGCGTGGCCAGCGTCGCGCAGCAGGCGCGCGGTGTCTTCGGCGGCTGAGACCGTGAGCGCGTAGATGATGCCGCTGCCCGGCAGCTCGCCGAGATGGCTGAGCAGCCAGCCCAGGCGGGCGCGCGCGTCGGGCAGGCGCAGAACACCCAGCCTCAAGGATGCTCGCGCAAGCGGTCCGCGAATCGTCACGACCCCGGCGCCGTGACCGAGCTGCTCCGCGACATCCGCCACCACCCGGCTGTTGGCCGTCGCCGTGGTGGCCAGCACCGGAATACCGGCCGGCAGCTCGGCGATGAGGTCGCGCAACCGCCTGTAGTCTGGCCGAAAGTCGTGGCCCCAGTCGCTGATGCAGTGCGCCTCGTCGACGACGAGCAGGCCCGCCCGTTGCACGAGCGCGGGCAGCTGCTCATCACGGAACCGCGGGTTGTTCAGTCGCTCGGGTGAGACAAGTAGAACGTCGACCTCGTCGTTGGCGAGCGCCTGCAGCACGTCGTCCCACTCGTGCGCATTGGCCGAGTTGATGGCGACCGCCCGCACTCCCGCGCGCGACGCCGCGGCGATCTGGTCACGCATGAGGGCGAGTAGCGGCGACACAAGGATGGTCGGGCCTGCGCCGCGCTGGCGCAGCAGCAGGGTGGCCACGAAGTACACGGCCGACTTGCCCCATCCGGTGCGCTGCACGACCAGCGCACGGCGACGCTCGTCGACGAGCGTCTCGATCGCCTCATACTGCCCCTCGTGAAAGGCCGCGTCGTCGCGCCCGACAAGCGTGCGCAGAATGCTCAGGGCGGATGCGCGGCTGTCGGTCACTCCCCCAGCATGCCAGCCACCCCTGACGGCACGCTCCTTCTCCCGCAATCTGTGGACAGCGGCACTCTTCGTGGCTCTGTGCACAACTCCGCCGTGCGCCCAGCGGAGCCGATAATGATCAGGTGCAACTCCCCCTCGATTCCCGCTGCCCGTGCCTCAGCGGAGAGAGCTACGGCGGATGCTGCGCGCCCTTCCACCACACAAGCGCCCTGGCCCCAACGGCCGAACGTCTCATGCGTTCCCGATACTCGGCGTTCGTGGTCGGCGACGCGGCGTATCTGCTGCGCACGTGGCATCCGCGCACCGGCCCGAGCACGCTCGAACTCGACCAGGCCCAGCAATGGCGGCGCCTCGACATCGTCAGCACGACTCGCGGAGGACTGCTCGATACGGAAGGAAGCGTCGAGTTTCGCGCCTTCTACCGGGTCGACGGCGCTCCCGGGGTGCAGCACGAACGCAGCCGTTTCGTGCGTGAGGCGCGCGCCTGGCTCTACGTCGACGGCGATGTACTCTCGTAGCCCTAGCCGGATTCGGCCAGACGCGCGCACGAGATGCACAACTCTGTCGTGGGCCTGGCCTTCAGACGCTCCACGCCTATCGGGTTTCCACACCGGGCGCACACGCCGAAGCTGCCATCATCAAGCCGGTTCAGTGCACGGTCGATCTCGAGCAGTTCGCCCTCAGCCTCACCCTGCAGCCCGGTGATCCGCGACCATTCCGACGACATCGTCGGGCCTTCCGGGTCATGCTCGTCGTCGGCCTGCGTGTCGGTTCGAGCGTCACGGATGTCGTTCATCACGTCGCCGAGCGCGGCCTGCTGTTCTTTCGTGGCGAGACGCTTCTTGTGAAGCAGCTCACGCAGCCGGCGGCGCTCGGTAGCGGTCAGTGTGCCTGGCGTCATGGGGCCCGAGACTACTCCCCGAGCCAGGCGAGCGCCGCCACGACCGCCGCCGCGGTGCCCGTCTCCAGCGTCGGTTCGATGACGGGGGCGAAGTTCGGCGAATGGTTTGCGGGGATGTCGACGGCAACGGTTCCCGCCTCGAGAGCGCGAGCGTACGCATCCGGATCGGCGCCGCCGATGCCCCAATACGTGTACGGCACCCCGAGCGCGTCGGGAATCTCACTGAAGTCCTCGCTGGCCGACTGGCGGTCGAGGGTGACGGCCCGCTCGCCGAAATAGTTGCGGAACGCGGCGGCGACGGCCTGCGTGGCATCCGCGTCATTGCTGGTCACCGGGTAGTGGTCGTACAGCTCGAAGTCGGGCGGCTGCGGCGATCCGGATGCCTCGCATTCGCCCTGAACGATGCGGCGAATGGCGGCCACTATCGCGGCCCGGGTCGTCTCACTGAACGTGCGGATGTTCAACTCGAGCACCGCATGATCCGAGATGATGTTGCTCTTGGAACCGCCCGCGATTCGACCGACCGTCAGCACCGCGAACTCTCCCGGCGTGATCTCGCGCGCGACGACGCTCTGCAGTCGCACCACGATCATCGATGCGAGCACCACCGGGTCAACGGAGAGCTGGGGCATGGAACCGTGGCTGCCGCGCCCCCACACGGTGACGCGCATGCTGTCCCCGCTGGAGAGGAATGCCCCCTCGCGCGTGCCGAGGTGACCGGCGGGGAACGGCAGCACGTGCTGGGCAAGCGCCACATCCGGTCGTGGAATCTTCTCGGCGAGTGCGTCTTTCAGCATCACGTCCGCGCCGTCGGCCAACTCCTCGGCCGGCTGGAACAGGGCGATATAGGTTCCGCGCCAGCTCCCGGGCGTCGCGGCGAGCAGTCGCGCGGCCCCGAGAAGGCACGCGACGTGTACGTCATGCCCGCACGCGTGCATCACCGGCACCTCGTTGCCGTCGCTGTCGGTGGAGTGCTCGGTACTGGCATAGTCCAGCCCCGTGGTCTCGGCCACCGGCAACGCATCCATGTCGGCACGCATGAGCACGGTCGGTCCGTCGCCGTTCTTAAGAATGCCGACGACGCCGGTCGTGCCGATCTTCTCCTGCACCTCGAATCCGAATCCGCGCAGGGCCTCGGCGACCGTCGCGGCCGTGCGTGTCTCCTGGTGGCCGAGTTCCGGATGCGCGTGCAGCGAGCGATAGACATCCTGCTGCCAGGCGGTAATTGCGGCCTGCCCGGCCAATACGCGCACCGGCGAACCGCTGTCATCTCCCGCGGCCATCATTCTGCCTCCCTTTCATGACGTCGGTGATCTTCGACCAGCGACCCCACCATCCGCTCAAGAGCGGTGGTCTTCGAAAGCGCATCTCTGTGGGCAGTATCCACCCGTACCGGCGTGCCAGCAAGGAGAGACCCGCCCCGCTCAGAATCGCGACGGCCGAGCCGACCGCGGGAAGCCCGAGCTCGCTGAGCACCACCATTTCCACGCTCGCCAGAAGCGCGCTTGTGGCGTACAGCGTGTTACCACCGAAGATCGCGGGCACCCGCATGAGCAGCACGTCGCGCACCATGCCGCCGCCCACAGCGGTGATCACCCCGAGCATCACGGCGGGCAACCAGCCCAGCCCCGCCTCCAGCGTTTTCTGCGCTCCCACCGCTGCCCAGCATCCGACCGCAAGCGCATCGAGCAGCGTCAGTGCGCGCCGCGACCACCGCCCGTTGAGCTTGAGCACGAAGGCGATGACCGCGCCCACGAACGCGAAAATCAGATAGTACGGGTCGGTGAGCGCGACCGGGGTGCCCTGCTGCAGCAGCGTGTCGCGGATCATGCCCCCGCCGAGCCCCGACAGAATCGCCAGCACCACGAAACCGACGATATCGAGTCGCGCCGATCGCGCCGCGATGCCTCCGAGAATCGCGTTGGCGAGCACGCCCGCGAGGTCGATGACGCGGATCGCCTCGTTCACGGTATCCGGAGTAGTGCTCACAGCACAACGTTACTCACGCGAACGGCTATTCGACCGGTCCGCGCTCCAGAAACCGCCGTCGGCGCGCTGTCCGCATACTCTGGTGCCATGTGCGGCAGATTCGCGATGGATAAAGAGACCGACGAGCTCATTCGGGAGTTCGTCATCAGCGAGGGTTTCGCGAATATAGGCAGCTGGAGACCGGCCTGGAATCTGGCGCCGACGGATCCGGTGCCGATCGTCATCGAATCCGTCAAAGGCGACGATGGGCCGGTTCGACGTCTCGAGCTCGCGCAGTGGTGGTTGACGCCGACGTGGTCGAAAGTATTGAAACTGAAGGCGCCCATGTTCAACGCCCGCGCCGAGACGGCAGCGTCGAAAGCATCCTTCAAGGCCTCGGTCGCGTCGAAGCGAGCAGTCATCCCCGCCACCGGGTATTACGAATGGCGCACCGATGCCGACGGCACGAAGACGCCATACTTCATTCAGCTGCCGGGCGAGATCATCGGCATGGCGGCCCTCTACTCATGGTGGGCCGATCCGTCGAAGGCGAACGACGACGAGAGCCGGTGGCATCTGACCGCCACCATTCTCACCTCGGATGCTGTGGATCAGCTGGTCGGCATCCACGACCGCAACCCCGTCCCGCTGCCTCGCGACTGGTGGGATCACTGGCTGGACCCCACTATCGTCGGTGACCAAGACCTGCTGGATGAGGCCGTGCGAGCGGCGCTCCCCCTCGCCGAGACGCTGGAGTTCCATGAGGTCGCGCCCGTCAAAGGAGACGGGCCGGAGCTGATCGCCCCGCTTGACTGAACCGCCTGCCGCGCACAGCGCGCAGCGTCGGGTTCGCGGCTCGCGGCTCGCGGCTCGCTATGCGTCGCTAGCGACGGATGCTGCGACGGCCTTCACGCTGCGCTCCAGGAACGCCACAATCTGCGCGGACGGCATCTCGGTGTTGAGCGCGCTCTCGACGAGAGCCTCCTCCGCGAAGGTCACCCATGACCTCAGCGCGATGCGCAGCAACTCCGAATCGGTGACGCCCAATTCCAGGAAGACGGCGATCACCCGATCTGCCTGCTGGAGGCGAGCCTGCTCCACAACCTCGCGCACCTCCGCGTCACCGCTCGCGACGCCACGCACCAGGGAGTAGAAGGTTCCCCGGTGGTCACGCACGAAGCTCACGATGCGCGCGAGCGTGTCGCGAAGCCGCTCGATCGGCTCGAGGTCCTGCACCGGTTCGGTGGCATGAAGCATGCTGTCCCGAGCAGTACGCACCACCTCGCGATGCAGACCCTGTTTCGAGCCGAAATAGTGAAACAGCAACCCGCGTGAGACCCCGGCGCGCGCGGAGAGACCTTCGATGGTGAGCGCGTCCAGCGGATGCTCGGCGAGCGTCGCGACCCCCAGTGCAACGAGCTGGGCGCGGCGTTCCTCCGGGGTCAGCCGCGTACGCCGTTCCACATCCATGATGCGAGCCTATCGGCGCGGTTGCCCACGAACCGGAGAGCGGTGCCCCGCGTCGCTGGCCGCGACGTCGTCTATTGACATCTCGTCAATAGAGAATATGCTCGAACCGGCGATGACCCCCCAACGGGGGATACGGCCGCGACCGAATGGCCGATGGATCGAGGAGGATCTATGCAGTTTCGAAAGCTCACGAGTACACACGCGGGCCGCGTCATGCTCGCCGCGGTGCCCGTCGCCCTGGTCAGCACGGTGATGATGGCCGGAGTGGCCAACGGCGCCGTGCCGGTGTCGTTCGCGGTCTCCGGCAGCCAGTTTCAGATCGGCGCCTCGCAACTCGACGGAACCGGGTTCTCGCAGTACGCGGGAGTGGCGCCAGACACCGCCGGCAAAGACCACCAGGTCGCCATAGCGAACATCAAATCCGCAACCCTGTCAGACCTGTGCCAGTCGGTTGTGACAGACACCCCGCTCGGCAAGGTCGGCATGCTCATCACGGCGGGCGGCGGCGGCAAGCCGGCCAGCGCGACCGACCTGCAGATCGGCATGACAGACCTCAAGGGCGATTCAACCTTCAAGAACATCCGCATCGGGGTCGACGCATCCACAGTGAATACCGCAGCGAAGGGCACCGCAGGCGACTTCGCGCAGGATGCGGACGCCATCTCGATCACACATCTGCAGCAGACCGCGTGGTCGACGCAGGCATCCGTCTTCACTCTCACCGGCATGCACGTTCAGCTCACGGACGGCAGCAAGGGGTGCTTCTGATGGCTCGCGCCGCGGGAGCGTGGCCGCGGTTCGTCGCGTGGTACCGGCGCCGACCGTTCATCGGCGGGGCGCTGACGATGCTCGCCGGCATCGAAATGTCCTTTTCCGGCCAGCTCGACGTCGGCAAGATTCACATTCAGGTGGGAATCGAGGGGCTGCAGGCGACGATCATTCCGGTGTTGTTGGTATTGCTCGGGTTGCTGGCGATGCTCTCGCCCGCGCAACGCATCTTCTACGGGGTCATTGCCCTGGTCGTCTCGGTGTACTCCCTCATCGGCGATAACCTCGGCGGCTTCTTCATAGGCATGCTGCTCGGCGCCGTTGGCGGCGTGCTGATCGTGTCATGGATGCCGAAACGTGCCGAGGTGGTCACGCTCGATGACGGGCCGCCGGAAGCCGCGGAGTCGCTCCCTTTAGCGGGGCGCCGGCACTGACCGGCGCAGACACCAAACCCATGTCCGCATCCGTTCGCGCAGGTGAGCGTCGCCGACGGTTCCGTGCGCCAGAGCGCGCAGCAGTCGCCCTCGTGCTGGGCGTGGCGCTGTGCGGAATCGGGGCCGCAAAGGCCCCCGCGGCAGAGACCAGCGGCTGGTGCATCCCACTGTTGATGCAGTGCAATTCCGGCACGCCGAGCCCATCGCCGACACCCGCGCCGTCTTCGCCAGCCGCGCCGCCCGCCTCGCCCACGCCGGGCACGAGTTCGCCCACGCCTCCTGGATCTTCTCCCACACCCGGCTCGTCGCCCGACGCGACTACGGCGCCCCAGCCGGCCGTGCCCGATTCGGGAGCGCCGGTTTTCACGCTGCCTGCCGCGCAACTCGGCGGCTCGTCGATCTCGTTCTCCGGGCTCACATCCCTCACGGCCGTGACCGTTCCGCTTGCCAACGGCACGCGCACCCCCGCCCTCAAGCTCGTGGCCGACAGGGTCACCGTCGGCGGCTTTCTGCTCGATGTGCGCAAGGCCACCGGACCCTCCCTCGTTACCACCGCCACGAAAATGGAGCTCCGAGGCAACGTTCAGATCTACCTGGACTCGCTCTCGGCAACCCTCTCCAACGGCAAGGGCATCACGCTGGGCGCCGCCACTCCCCTGCCCGGCGACGAGCTTCCGTCGAGCATGCTGCGCGTCAACCTCGGTCTCATCGGAGTGACGGCAGACTCAATCTCGTTCACCGCACCACACCAGTCGCTGAAGGAATGACCGCTCGGCCCGTCGCCGAGCGACAGGTCCAATGCTGTGGTGTGTAATCGGGGTATGGGGATTGTGTTGCGCAAGCCGGATGCCGACGGCCTGAGAGAAACAGCGGAAGCGCTGCGGGACTGGCAGGACGACGCGGCACCGATGCAGCTGCATCCGGGTGATGTGGGCTGGTTCTGGCGGTTCGGCGCAGAGGCGACGATCGCGGCCGTGCGCACCTGGAGCCAAGACGGGCGGATCATCGCGGTGGGGTTGCTGGATGGTGACGATCTGCTGCGACTGACGGCGGCGCCGGGCTCTCAGCAGGACGAGCAGCTGGCCAGCCAGTTGGCGCACGACGTGATGGACCCGGAGCGCGGCGTGCTGCCGGGCGGAAGGTGTCTGTCGAGGCGCCGCTCGGCGCACTCGTGCACATGTGTTGTTCGAGCACGGCTGGCTCATCGACGAGCCGTGGACCCCGCTGCAGCGCGACCTTGCGCAACCGGCGCAGGCAAGCCCGGGTTGCTTGAGCCGATGGGCGTGCACCGGGATCATCGCGGGCACGGATTCGGCACCGCGATCGCCATCGCCGCAGCAGCGGCGCTCCAGCGTCTGGGCTCATCGAGCGCTCTCGTGTGCGCCCCGAGCTCCAACGTCGGCGCCGTCGCCACCTATGCGTCCGCAGGCTTCCAGCAACTCCCCCAGAGGCGCGACCGATACCGGGATGCCTGATCACGACATCCATGGCCGGTTCACCTGAGAGGATCGTGGAATGACCAGTGAACGCCTCATGCGCATCCACAGTCCAGAGTTCCAAGCCATGGCGGAGAGCGTTCTGCGGGCTACCACGCTCACTTCGCGGCTCAATCTGCTCCCCTTCGAGGACGAGCAGGGCAAGGCGGAGCTGTTCGAGCGGATCCTCGGCAAACCACTGCCGCCCCGTGTCACGATCTACCCGCCCTTTTACACGGATCACGGACTCAACCTTGAACTCGCCGAGCGCGTGTTCATCAACCAGGGCTGCACGTTTCTGGACTACGCAGGCATCCGGCTCGGCGAGGGTGTGATGGTCGGCCCGAAGGCCACCTTCATCACCGTGGGGCACCCGGTCGATCCCGCGGAGCGGCGGCTCTACCTCACTGGCGCGCCCATCACCGTTGCAGAAAACGTCTGGATCGGCGCCGGAGCCACGATTCTGCCCGGGGTCAGCATCGGCCGCGACGCTGTGATAGCCGCCGGGGCGGTCGTCGCCGACGACGTTCCCACCGCAAGCCTGGTGACCGGCGCCAAGGCCACGGTGCGCCGCCAGTGGTGACGCACTAGCCCAGGTCGACTCGCCAGGCGCCGAGGCCCGCCGTCATCGTGAGCCGCGGACGTCCGCACTATTTCCGAAGGTGCCCCTGGTGAGGCCCGAACTTTAGCACCCACCCGCTCAAGAGTGGTGCTGTTTTCCGTCCTGTTGGAGCTTCCGAAGGTAGCTTAGGAGCGAAAATCCTCGGGCGACATGAACGTGTCGATATCCGAGCTGAGGGTATGAGGAGTGGCAAGCCTCTCGGCCAACTCTTCAGGTGAAGGTTCGGGTCTTGGCTCAGGCGGAACATACGACTCATCAACCCACCCGCACCGTGCGCAGGTTCCGCTACCCACACGATAGGAGCCACAATCTGCGCAGCGCTTCGGCGCTCCCCGATGAGCGCGCAGCATCGCCACAGTGAACACCGAGATGAGATGCGAGATGTTCGCGACTGCAATCTCCGCATCGAAACGTGTGGCATTCGTTGCATGGGTGAGCCAACTGACGTGCTGCCACGTCTCCTTGCCGACGTTCTTCAAGTAAGCCCGAAGCCGAGCATTTGAAGGGCTACCCGCAATTTGATCCGCAAGCAGGTTCAGCCACTCAGGGTTTGCGTCCTGTGGCGTGTCTACTCCCTCGGGAACAAGTTCATCGTTAGCCACCATTTTCAGCATCGAGACATAAGCCTCGCGAAGCCGCATCCCGACAGCTTGGAAGTCCTCAGCCTCCTGCGCCACTCGCATCGTCTCAACGGCGTCTTCCCACTTGCGCCATGGCTCACTGAACGCGTCCTTCAGCTCAGGAGCGAGCGGTGCTTGGTCTCGACTCATAATTCGACCAACCATGCCGACGTGAAAGGTGAGAACGACATCGGCGCTCTTGAAGTCCCGCTGCGTGTAGAAGTTCATCATGGGGGTGACGACCCACCACTTGCCCTGATTGGTGACGCAGTTCCACACCTCATAGCGATCACCTGTGATGTTCTCGGCCACGATCTTCTCAACGTGCCTCACCACGAGCTTCTTCACAGAGGTCTTGCCGAGCTGCCATTCGAGATACTCGGTGACCTCGGCCTTCTCCTCGTCCGTGGCGCGAAGGGTCATCGAGTCACCCTCGCGACCGAACAGCTCTTGGTCTTCATGGGATAAGAGTACGGTCGCCGCCCGACGCACCCCTTGTCCCCTCGGACTCGATGTGGCACAGGTCAGGCGTCGTACTCGAATGAGACCATGGGGCATGCCAAACCCGAACTTCCGAATGGACACTCGCGAGAGCGAGAGCGAGCGGAAGGTCGGTGAGTTTGTACTTAGCGAAGCGAAGCAACGAGCTGCCCCTCTATTAGAGAAATGGGAGAGTTACCCTCGCCCCCAAGCAGGCAGTCGCCTTTCCGAGGTGGATCAGCTCACCCCGTACAAGCCGTCCAGTTATCAGCTCCGTGACTTCATGAACGTCAGCCTCGATTCGATCCGCATGCTCATCAAGTACGTGGACACCACCAACGAGATTCCGATGCTCGCTCACTACGCCCTTATCCGATCGGCTGTGGAGGCGACCTCCTACGGGATATGGATGCTCAACGCAGGCACTAAGCAGAAGCAGGCATGGCTGTCACTTCGGCTGAGCTACGAGAACAACGAAGACATTGAAGGCATGGAGAAGGTCTTCGCCACCGCTCAGATGACTCCACCGAATCGCAATGATGTGAGGGTACGGCTCGTCGCTCTTCAACAGCAGCTCAGCGACTACCGCAACCACGACATCAGCAAGACCCCAACCACCACGGATGTTGTTGCTCAGGCCGACCGATTCATGAGCGGCAAACGCATGGTGATAACGGGATTGCAAACATGGAAAGCATGTAGCGGAACCGCGCACGCGAACGGAGACGTGATTTCGGCCCTCCTTGAGCGAGTACCCACAGGGCACGCGGATGCACTTGGTTTGACCTTCAGGCTCACCTCACGGGTGACGCTCACCGCAGGGTTCCTACTTGTCGCAGTGGAAAACGCAGAAGAGCTGTTGAGACTATTCGAAGAAGCAAGCAAACCCACGGCCACACGGATGAAGGTCAAACGATGAGGGAGCAGCTTTAGCTGTACTGCTCTGTAGTCCACTCGTCTATGCCCGTCGCGATCACAGTGCCGTGCCAACATCCTCTGCTTGAGTTCCATGTGAGCAGCGTCTTGTTGTGGTCATTGAGGTTCGAGTAGAAAACGTCATCCACCATGAACGGCCTATCGAGATACGTCTTGCTCCCCTGAGCTGCGAGCTTCGCTGCTTGATTTACTACGTCGCCCATATAGACGACATCGTTTATTCCGCTTCCCTCGTAGCCTGCCTTGACCATGAGGGCGCGTCCGTACGACATCCCAATCCCGACCTCGATATTGGTGATGCCGCGCTTCGTCAGCTCCTTATTCAAGATGTTGACCATGGAGTTGGCGGTGTACGCCCTTGCGAAAACGTCATCGATGTCAGTCTTCGACGGAGTGTTGTAAACGGCCCAAACACAGTCGCCCACGATGTTTACCTCTCGCACGAACGCGTCTGCTGAGAACACGGCGACCATCTCACTCACGAAGGCGCGATAAAGGCGAGCGAGTACAGGGCGTGTGTGCTTGCTCGGTAGTTCAGATGATTTTCTGATGTCGATGAAAAGCGCGGAAGAGTAGGCGTAGAAGCCGTTGCTGAAAGTTAGGTCATCACGCGACGGAAGACTGTCCCTCTCTTGATAGTCGAGGTCTGACTGATTCAGGATGTCGCGGATGCGCTTAGCGCCTGCTACATGGTCATATACGCGGAATTTGGCTTCCATCGCTAGCCCCACAAACTTAGGTAAAGGGCGAGCGCAGACAGAATCACGACTGATGCGAGGAAGAGCCACGTGGCCCACATCGCGAACAGGTGTTTCTGCCAAGCAATCCCGCCCAAGATGATGAGCTGCCTAGACAACACTGTCAGGGCCGAATCATGAAGGGTTCGTTCGAGGTCATCCGCTTTCCACCAACGCGTGTGACCGAAGTAGATGAAGTCGTGAAGTGCGCGCTTGGACGGCTTCTTCGTTCTCACCCGTGGTGCGATTACAAGCACTGCGAGAACGAGACCCGCGAGCAATAGCCCCACTCCCACGATGAACGCCGCGATGTCCCACCAATGCGGAAGGGAAGCAAAAGGGCGATCTGCCGCTGTCATAGTGAAAACCGCGCCGAGCGCGATCCCTTGCAACGCGAGAAGGATCGAGGCCTTGATATCAACGCGCGCAATCCACTCAGCGTGGGAGCGATAGATTTCCCACGCTCGTTGCTCGGCTTGCAGTTCTGCCGCCTCATCGAAATTTGAGCGAAACAGCCATTTCTTCATGACCTGACTGTACCGACGCTCACAGACACCAATCGGTGTCCCCTCAGCCTCGATATGGCACAGCGCCTATTTGGGCTTCGGCGCTTTCGCCTTGGGTGCCTCCACCTCGGCGGCGTTCTCCTCCTCGGTGACTTTCAACCGCTCGATAGGGGCTAGCGGTGTCGCCTGTTCCCAAAGGGTCTCGTAATGCTTGAGCAGCACGTCTGTGGAATCAGCACCCAAGTGAGTGACTACCGTGAGCTGCGAACCACCAAGTGAGGTTCCGATCATCAGACCCTCGCCCGATGACGGAAGCACATAGCGGTCGTGAAGCTCCTTGATTTCCACAGGCAGGAAGCGCAGCTCGACCTCGGGCCGCGCACCCAAAGCAATGGCAAGGTGCCGCTTTCGCTCCTCCTGCTTCTGCCCCTTGATGCTGATATCCCGAGTGAGGACACGCTTCACGCTAGGCAACTCGATCAGGGTAAGAAGATCACCCGAGGGAAGATACGGATCAATGACAAGCGCGCTCGGCTGCTTATCAATCTCGGTCAGCAGCTTGGAATAAGTGATCGGGTCTTCAAGGCGACCCACCACCTCAAGAACGGACTCCCCCGAAGTCCCACTGCTCTCGATCTTTTCGAGGCCACGGAGGAAGGCCAAGCCGACAGGAGTCAAGCTCAGCTCGTCGTTGCGTTCCTCATCCTCAGCCATGCCTGTCTTCAATAGGTACTGCGCGATTTCACGGTCACGAAGAGCTGCAAATGGAGAGTTCAGTTGGCGATCAAGAACCGACTGCGGCAGAGGAGTCGCGACGAATGCATTGACGTGACCTACCGAAGGGTAGACGTTGCTCTCGTTGAGTATCTTCAGGTAGCTGAGGCCCTTGAGGATCGATTCGTTGCTGAGCGTAACCATGCCTACGACTATGGCAGGTCAACGGGCCAAGCCAACAGTAACCATCATCCGAGACGAAGCATGTTGACCCAATATCGGGTCAACAGCACCAGGTGAGTGCGAAGTGCCGATAACAGTCTGTGAGCAAGTCATTTGTACGCGACTCGATCAGAACAACCACATAGGCAGAGTGAGGCATCCTCTGTCACTGAACAATACGAACGACACACTCTTCCCCGCCATATGAGAGTGAGTGGCTAAAGACCACAGCATCGTTAGAGGCGACCGCCAAGAGGTTGGATAAGCGGAGAAGTCCGAACTGTTCAGCTACCAAGCGGGATTGAGTGAAACGCGTGGGTGCTGTCCACGGTATGACCGAAGATGTAGCGGTAAGGCTGAGTAGATCAGGTGTTTGTGAAAAGTAGGGACTTCCACTCAACACTCCTCAATTCTCATGAGGCTGACCAACAGAGGGTCAGAACGCCGATCATAGCTACTCACTCCTTCAACGACGAGGGGCGAGTGTGATAGCTGACAGGGCAACCTGATTAGCGAACCCCCCGAAGTCGGCGGCAACCGTGAGGCCCGCTAGCTGCTCTAAGCAAGCAGCTCCTAAGTCCTGAACGAGGCAGTCCCCGCGACTGTCCCCCGAGTTTTCTGCCACTCGTTCAGGACAGGGGGGTTAGACCTATGTCCACATTCGAGCTAACACACACTCAGCCTTACCCACCCGAGCCTTCACGCAGACTCTCTCACCTGCACCCGCAGCAGGAAACCCAACGAACCACGCCACAACCCCTAGCGGGGCTGCGACGCAGCTCGACCCCAAAAGGGGTGACGCTCGCTTCGCTCACAAGGCCCAAGCATTCAAGAACAGAGATATTCAAAGTTATGCGGCCCCAACAAAGGCTAGCTATGCCCGAATTCGGAGACAGCTCTCACTCCCTCATCCAAAGCGAGAGAGAAAGAGCATCAAGAACGATGTAGTCGAGGCAGAGGAGAACGGCTCGAACTCCGCACGATCACCCAAAACATGGGCCAAACAAGAATCTCTGTCCAGCAGCAAGAGAAGAGCTATCGCTCGCTACACTCCTACACTCCCTTGCTTCGCTAGTGATTCGCGCTGGGTTTGGTTCCGCTTCCTTTGGGAGGATGAACTATGCCCCGTCAATTTCCGCCGGAGTTCCGGCAGCGTGCTTTGCGGATGCTCGAGGAGTCGATTCCCGAGCATGAGACCGAGTACGCGGCAATCCGCCATGTCAGCACGAAGCTCGGTGTGGGCCCGGAGACGTTGCGCAAGTGGCGTCGCCGTGCCGAGATCGATTCCGGGGTGCGCCCCGGCGTGACGAGCGAGGAAAACGTTGAGCTGAAACGGTTGAAGCGTGAGAACGCCGAGCTTCGGCGGGCGAACGAGATCTTGCGGACTGCGTCAGCGTTTTTCGCCGCGGAACTCGACCGCCCCATGACGAGATGATCCGATACGTGGACACGTTCAAGGATCAGTTCGGGGTCGAGGCCGTCTGCCGCACGATGCGTGCGACGGAATGTGGGTTCATGACCGCTCGCGGGTATCGGGCCGCTAAGGCCAGACCGCCGTCGGCCAGGGCGTTGTCCGATCAGCTGCTCGGCGGTGAGATTCTGCGCCTTCATGCCGAGAACTACGGTGTCTATGGGGTCCACAAAATGCATGCCCTGATGCGCCGTCAGGGATGGGTGCTGGGCCGGGACCAGACTGGCAGGATCATGCGATCGCTGGGGTTGCGGGGAGTCCACCGCAGCAAAAAGGTCTTCACTACCAAGTCTGATCCTGCGGGAGTGAAGCCGCGGGATCTGGTGCAGCGCCAGTTCACTGCGGTCGCGCCCTGCCGGCTGTGGGTCGTTGACATCACTTATGTTCGGACATGGCAGGGCTTCGCATATGTCGCGTTCGTCACCGATGTATTCGCTCGTAAGATCGTCGGCTTTAACGTCGCCTCGACTCTCAAAGCAGACATCTTGCCACTGCACGCACTGGACATGGCCGCCTTCACCGCAGGAGGCGATCTGACCGGTCTAACTCATCATTCCGATCACGGGTCGAACTACATGTCGTTGGTCTACACCGATCGCGTCGTCGAGCTCGGCGCGACGCCCTCAACAGGAACAGTCGGCGATTCGTATGACAATGCTCTCGCCGAGGCCATCAACGCGCTCTATAAGGCCGAACTGATCCGCCGCCAAGGACCCTGGCGCACGGTCGAGCAAGTCGAGCTCGCGACCCTGGAATGGGTCTGGTGGTGGAACAACCAGCGCCTTCACGGGGAGCTCGACATGCGCACCCCGGTCGAAGTCGAGGCCGCGTACTACGCTGACCTCGAACACACCGAGACGGCAACCGCCGCCCTCGAAAAAAACTAGGAACGAAACCCAGGGCGAATCACTTCACCACCAACATCAACGAATACGGGCCGCCCGCGTCGACCCTGACTGACAATGGCACCGTCTACACGGCTCGTTTCACCCGCGGGAAGAACGCGTTCGAATACCTGCTGACGAGCCTGCGCATCACGCAAAAAAACGGCCACCCCTACCATCCGCAAACCCAGGGCAAGATCGAACGCTTCCATCAGACACTCAAACTCTGGCTCGGAAAACAACCGCCCGCCGACGCCATCCCCGACCTCCAGGACCAGCTCGATCGGTTCCGCATCATCTACAACGAGCAGCGCCCTCACCGAGCGCTCGGACGCCACACCCCTCAGCAGGCTTACGACGCAACGATCAAAGCGACCCCGCAGAACGCCCCGCTGGCAGCGCACTACCGAGTCAGAACCGACATCGTCGATCGCGACGGGAAAGTCTCCATCCGACGCGCCGGAAGAATGCACCACCTCGGCATCGGCCGCAAACACACCGCCGCACCCGTGCTGATCCTGATCGATGAAGGAACTGCGACAGTCACCCACCTCACCACCGGCGAAGTCCTCAGCAACCACCTCATCGACGCCGATAAAAGCTACTGGCGCGACCAAAACAAAGAACCCGGCCGATGGCCGGGCTCTTCATAAATATCAACAATGTCCCGACACATCTATCAACGATGTCCCGACTCATCACAAGGTGCCCCTGGAGGGACTCGAACCCCCAACCTGCTCCTTAGGACGGAGTTGCTCTTCCATTGAGCTACAGAGGCTGGCGTGACGAGTTTAGCGGAAGTCGGGTTCAGCGAGGTCTGCGGGGCACGGGTTCGCGTCGCGCGCGGGAGGTGCGCCGGGGCGCGGGTGGCAGGCCCCCAGTGCAGGGGCGCAGCTCCCGCGCAGCGCGGGCTCGGTCTCGATACGCGCTTCGCGCTACTCGACCGGCGGGTGGTGCAGGGCGTGAGCGGGTTTCGAGACGGCCGCGGGCGGCCTCCTCAACCGGCATGGGCGCGGAGGAGGGTGACGGCTACGCGGCGGGCGCCAGGTAGCCCTCCCACTGGGGCAGAGCGCTCTCGACTCCGCGCACGACCCACGAGACGTCGTGCGGCATCCGCGGGATCGCATGCAGCGCCCATCCCATCTCAGACAGGGTGCGGTCGCTCTTCTTGTTATTGCAGCGCAGGCAGCACGCAACCAGGTTCTCCCACGAGTCTCGCCCTCCGCGGGAACGCGGCTGCACGTGGTCGATGGTTGTCGCATTCTTGCCGCAGTATGCGCAGCGATGCCCATCGCGACGAAGCACGCCGCGGCGACTCACCGGCATGGTGCGCCCGCGCGGCAGTCGCACATAGCGCGTGAGCAGAATGACCGACGGGCGATCGTAGACGCCCGACGAGCCCCATACCGGATGCCCGGCATCAATCTCCACGATGGTCGCCTTGTGATTCATCACGAGCACGAGCGCTCGCTTGAACGACACGATTGCGAGCGGCTCGAAGCCGGCGTTGAGGACCAGTGTGCGCATTGTTCCCTCTCGAAACGTACTGGGTGGCTCCCAGCTATTCGGTATTGAAGGCAACGCGAGGGTTCGAAAGATTTCAGCCAAACAAAAAGGGCACCGTCGTTACGACAGCGCCCCAGAAGCCACAGTATGACTGCGGCATGCATGACTGCGGTGCCGCAGACCACTGCACAGCACGAACTGCGCAAACCCGCGCGCGCCCGTGGTGGGGGCGGTGCGAATCGTGACCATTGGCTCTCCCGTTATTCTCACGGTGTCAGGCCATCAGGCTAACGCAGAAAATGCACGCGAACGATTCAGGGCACGCCGCAAAGCTGCGCGCAGCACGCAATTCATCGCCCGTTACCGAGCCGTTCCCCTCTCGACAGACGAGAAGGAGGTCAGATTCCGATGCGAACGATGTAGTAGTTCGACGTCCAGATCGGACGGATCGACACGTAGCCGCCCGGCTTCGGGGCATCCATGATGTTGCCGTTGCCGGCGTAGAAGCCGTCATGACCGGGCATGATCACCAGGTCTCCCGGTACAGCGTCCTTGATCGAAATGCGCGTGCCCATGTTGCCCTGCGCCGTCGAGGAGTGCGGCATCGAGATGCCGAACTGGGCGTACACGAACATGACGTAGCCCGAGCAGTCGAAGCCGGCGGGGGTTGCCCCGCCGTATACGTATGGGGTGCCGATGTACTTCTGGGCGACCGAGAATACCTGGGCAAGACTGAAGCTCGGGTATGGCGGGTTGGCCAGGAAGTCGGAGACGGAGGGGCCCGAGTACGCCTTCGCGTAGCTCGCGAGCTGAACGGCGGCCTGTTGCCTGGCCGTCTCGGCCTTGCGGGTGGCGAGTTCTTCCTCGGTGGTTGCGCTCACGGCGTCGCGGGTGACGGATGCTGCGGCGACCTCCGACGACACGGCAAGCGCCTGCGGGTGCGCCTTCTTCAGGCTGGCGGCGGCCGAGGCGCCCTGGGCCGAGTCTGCCGACTTCGGGTTGAACGCGTACGCGGGAAGGGCCATCGTTCCGACGAGGCCGACGGCCAGCGTCATGACGGCAATGTTGATGATGCCGCTCTTCTTCTTGCGGGCCTTCGGAGCGGCGGAACGCGGAGACGATGAGGAAGCCGTGGGCGAGACCGCAGCGGCGTGGCTGCGGTTGGAGAGCTGCGCAGAGCGTGTTGCCGCCGGTCGCAGAGAGCGACGCGTCACAACATCCGACGATGTGCCTGTGCTGCCGATATTCGGGTTTGCGGGATTCTCTTCAGAATCGGGGGTACCGGAAAGTGCCAAGGTGTAAACCTCCGGCGCCTCAACAGCACTAGGTAGCTGCCCCGTCCATGTGGTGTAGCTCGGCTTCGCGAGGTAAGAGACGGGGGAAAAGGCGTCTTACCTCGGGCCCATCGGCCGGCTTCTGACCTGTTGGACTCGTTCGAGAATACGGGACAGCAGGCGCTTTGTCACACCAAATGGCCGATTTCTAACGAATTGGTAACGGGACTCAGGCGTTGACGAAGATATGAGCGGCGAGTTCATTGGGCAGTTCCAACCCCTCGTCGAAGCCATCGATCTGCACCAATATGTAATGGCCGAGTGCAGAAAAAGTGCCGGTCGAGCCGGGAAAAACACCCGCCTCACGCAACTGGAGCAGCAGGGCGGGATCGACCTGCGCCGGCTCACCGATGCGGCGGATGCTGGCCGTTACCGGTGAGTCCTTACCTTCAACAAGCCCTACAAGGTTGATGACCCCGTGGGAGAAGGATCCGGCGGAATCATCCCCGAGCTCCTCGAGCCCGGGAATGGGATTGCCGTATGGAGACTCCGTCGGGTGCCCCAGCATCTCTAACAGCTTGCGTTCCACCTGCTCGCTCATCACGTGTTCCCACCGGCAGGCCTCTTCGTGCACGAACTCCCACTCGAGACCGATCACATCACTGAGCAGGCGTTCCGCCAACCGGTGCTTGCGCATGACGTTGATGGCCTTGTGCCGACCGACATCTGTCAGTTCGAGGTGCCGATCGTTGGAGACGACAACGAGCCCGTCCCGCTCCATGCGGCCGACGGTCTGTGACACCGTAGGGCCGGAGTGACCCAGTCGTTCCGAAATGCGCGCACGCAGCGGCACGACGTTCTCTTCTTCCAGCTCGATAATGGCCTTCAGGTACATCTCTGTTGTGTCAACCAGATCCGTCACAGATCTCCCCTTAATACTGCCGCGCGCGATGACCCAAGACTATCGGCTGGCCACCGACAGTGCCCGCGAGGCGACCGCGGTCGAGCCGTGCACGAATGCGCACCCCATAGAATATGAGCCATGCCGCACGTCACGATTCCCTCTGAACTTCTTCCAGCCGATGGCCGTTTCGGCTGTGGCCCCTCCAAGGTTCGCGCGGAGCAGGTGAGCTATCTGGCGGGCGCCGGCGCAGGCATCCTGGGCACCTCGCACCGTCAGGCGCCCGTGAAGAATCTGGTCGGGCGCGTGCGCGAATCTTTCGCCGAACTCTTCCGGCTTCCCGAGGGCTACGAGGTCGTTCTGGGCAACGGCGGCTCTACCGCGTTCTGGGACGCCGCCGCGTTCTCGCTGATCGAGCAGCAGAGCCAGCACCTGGCCTTCGGGGAATTCGGGCAGAAGTTCGCCACGTCCGCAGGCGCCCCCTGGCTGCGAGCCCCCCAGGTGATCAGCGCGCCGGGCGGATCACGCAGCGAGATCGAGCCGGCAGAGGGCATCGATGTTTATGCCTGGCCGCACAACGAGACATCCACAGGCGTCATGGCACCGGTCAAGCGCGTCTCCGGCGACGCGGGCGCACTCACCGTGATCGACGCAACGAGCGCCGCGGGCGGAGCCGAGCTCGACGCATCCGAAACGGATGTCTACTACTTCGCGCCGCAGAAGAACTTCGCCTCGGACGGCGGCCTCTGGTTCGCCCTCTTCTCGCCCGCGGCCATCGAACGCGTCGAGCGCATCGCCGCGAGCGAGCGGTACATTCCCGAGTTTCTCAGCCTGAAGAACGCGATTGACAACTCGCGCCTCAACCAGACGCTGAACACCCCCGCGATCTCCACGCTGCTGCTTCTGGAGAACCAGCTCGACTGGATCAACGGCAATGGCGGCCTGGCCTGGGCTTCCGCGCGCACGAAGGAATCGTCGTCGGCGCTGTACACCTGGGCGGAATCCGTCTCGTATGCGACCCCGTACGTGACGAACCCCGAGCACCGTTCACAGGTGGTCGTCACGATCGATTTCGACGAGAAGGTCGATGCCGCCGCACTCGCGAAGACCCTGCGCGCCAACGGCATCGTCGACACCGATCCCTACCGCAAGCTCGGGCGCAACCAGCTGCGCGTGGCCACCTTCACCGCGATCGAACCGGATGACGTGCGCGCCCTGATCGCCTCGATCGAGTTCGTACTCGCCCAGGGCTGAGAATGCTGCAGGGAATGAGGCGCGCATGAGACTGTGGTTGCGTGACAGCGAGCGGCGCCCCGATCCGCTGCCCGCCAAGACCGACGACCGCAAGGCCGTTCTTACCGGTCTCGTGCTCTGGATCGTCGGACTCGGCGTGCTTGCGCTGGTCTTCGGCGACAGGCTCATCAGCGATGACCGGCTCTGGTGGCTGTGGACCGACATCATCGGAATCGTGCTCGGCGCCCTCGGCCTGATCTACCTCGCCATCAAGCGGCGCTAGCGGATTACTCTTCTTCGTCGATGTCAACGCCGTCGATGTCGCCGCCGTGCAGGGCCTCAAGCTCGTCTGCCTCGTCGTCTTCGTCGAGGTCATCGTCGACATCGTCATCCGAGTCGTCGTCACCGGCTTCGGCGTCGTCGGCACCCGATGCGGCGGCCTCCGCGCGCGCGGCCTCCTGCTGGGCCTGATACTCGGCCAGGCGCTCAGACCACGGCACCCATTCCGGCGCAAGCAACGCCTTCTCCCCGGGCATCAATTCGGCCTCGAGCACGCTGGGCTCCGACTCCTCGTCGATGCGCGACATCGTCACCGTCCAGTGCCAACCCGGATAGCCGGGCAAGGTGCACTCGAACAGCATCGAAAGCACATGCTCGCCCTCCACCACGTGACCGGCGGGCGCGCCGATCGTCGCGGCATCCGTGATTTCGAGCAGCGCGGTTCGCGCCGCATCGACGGATGCCAGCAATACGGAATCGGGAACGGGCTCAGGCATCCAGATCGTCCGCAACTCGGCGCAACACGGCGGCAATCTTGCGCCCGTGCGCGCTGTCGGGGTACTTACCCCGCTTGAGGTTGGTACCCATGCCGTCGAGCAGCTTGACCAGGTCTTCGATGATGACCGCCATGTCGTCGGCCGACTTGCGGCTCATCTTCGCGAGGCTCGGCGGAGCATCCAGAATGCGCACTGACAGCGCTTGTGCGCCGCGCTTGCCATCAGCGATGCCGAACTCGAGCCGCGAACCGGCCTTCACGACGGCACCAGCCGGCAGCGCGGAGGCGTGCAGGAAGACCTCTTGGCCGTCATCGGAGCTGATGAAGCCAAAACCCTTCTCGTCGTCGTAGAACTTAACCTTGCCGGTAGGCATGGGAACCTCTTTCACATGGGGGATCTCGTGACCAACCTCAATTATCCTTGATTTTGTGACCCAAGAGACCCCTCCGACCGTATCCCGGCTCCAGCGCTCCCTCGCCTATGCGATTGCGGCGGTCGTGATCCTCTCCCTCGTGTCGATCGCAGCCCTGCTGATCGGCACCGCCTCGGGCATTAAAGCCGAGGGTTTCAGCAGCGGCCTCTGGCCGGCGATCCTGCTGCTTCCCGACATCGGCTTTCCCCTGGCCCTGATTCTCATGGTGATTCTGCTCATCATCAGCATGCGCAACCGCAGCAAACACAATCGCGAACAGCGCTGAGACGGCGGGCTCCGTGACCACGCCGCGCGCCTCGTGACCAGCACGCTCACACTTGCGGCACGGCTGCGCACGCTTGCGGATGCCGAATTGCAGGCCGCGATCCGCGCCCGTGAGATCTCCGGTAGCGGCATCCACGACTTCTTCGACCTGGCCGAGGCGCTGCTCGACCGCGACAACATTCAGCGCGCGCTCGCGCGACTCGATCGTCTCAGCCTGGCCGCCATCGCCGCGGCAGCGCAGGGGCGTGTTCGAGCCGCATCCGTGCCGGAGGTCATAGCTCAGCTCGTCTCCTGGGGCGCCGCGCCCGAACCGCCGCTCGCGCTCGTCACCGCGCGACTGCAGCACGCAGCGGAATTGCTGCTGGTGGAGAACACCGACCAGCTCGTGCTGGTCTATGACGCCGTGCGCGAAGTTCTGGCCGCATGGCCCGAGCGCGGCTTGCCGTCGGGCGCCGAGCTCGCAGCATCCGGTGCCCCCGGTGTTCTGGCGATACTGCCCTCCGCCACCGGTGACGACACCGATCGGCTCGCATCGGAGCACGCCTTCGCTGCCGTCACCGGGGTATCAGAGCTGGTGACCGAGCTCGTCGCCGAACCGGCACACGAACTGCAGAAGGGTGGCCTGGCGCTTCCCTCCGTCAAGCGTCTCGCGAACGCGCTGTCCGTGCCGATGGCCGACGTTGCCGGCATGCTCTCGATCGCGGCCCGCGCCGGTCTCGTCACACGCGAGGGCCGCCTGTGGCTCGCGACGGATACCGCAACCGCCTGGCAGCGCCGCTCCACCTCCCAGCGCTGGTCGACTCTCGCCGCCGCCTGGATCGACGCGTTGCCCGCAGACATTCGCATCCTTCTTGCCCAGCGCGCCCGTGCGCCGTGGGGTTCCGGCCTGCAGGCGCTGGTGGCCTGGAACTATCCGGCCGGCGGCGGCGATATTCAGCAGCGGGTCTCCCAGTTCGCCGGCGACGCCGAACTGCTCGGACTCACCGCGCACGACGCCCCCAGCAGTGCGGGCACGCTGCTGCTGGAGAACGGCACCGACGACGCCACCCGGCGCATGCACGCGCTGTTCCCCTCCGAGGTCGAGAAGGTCTATCTGCAGCATGACCTCTCCATCGTCGCCCCCGGGCCGCTGGCACCGGAGATCGACAGCAGGCTGCGCACGGTGGCCGATGTCGAGGGGCGGGCGCTGGCATCCGCGTATCGAATCAGCGAGAGCAGCGTCAATCGTGCCATCTCGATGGGAGAGACCGAGGCTTCCCTGCTCGCCTTCCTGGGCGAAATCTCGCTGACCGGAATTCCACAGCCGCTGAATTATCTGGTGGCCGAGACCGCTAGGCGCTACGGGCGGGTGCGCGTCGGCAGCATCATCGAAACCGCGGATGCCCCGCGGCACGAATCCCGCAATCGCAGCTACATCGCATCAGACGACGCGAACCTTCTGCACACACTCGAGGTGGATCAGGCCATCGCGGCGCTCGGGCTCGTGCGCGACGACGGCCGGCTCGTCAGCCGCTTCGCCCGGGACGAGGTCTTCTGGGCTCTGACAGACGCGCGCTACCCGGTCGCCGCCGAAGACGGCAATGGCGTCATAGTGAATCTGCGCAGGGGGCGCACCGTGCCAGCGCCACGGCCGGTCTCGGCGAATACGACAGCCGCACTCGTGGCTCGGCTGCGCGCCGCCGAGACCGAGGCCGGCCCCGATGCGGCCCGCGCATGGCTCGCCCGCCAGCTCGAGATCGCCGTGCGTGCGCGCGTTGCCCTCATCGTCAGCGTCGTGATGCCCGATGGCCGGGTCGTCGAATACGCACTGGAGCCCACTGGCGTCGGCGGAGGGCGCCTGCGCGGGCGCGACAGGCAGGCCGATATCGAACGCACGCTGCCTCTGTCCAGCATCAGCGGCATCCGACCGGCAGAGGATGCCGAGGGATAGCGCGTAGAGTAGAGGGCTATGTCTGACGGCCCCCTTATTGTCCAAAGCGACCGCACGGTGTTGCTTGAGGTCGCGCATCCGCAGGCCGAAGATGCCCGCCATGATCTCGCCGTCTTCGCCGAGTTGGAACGCGCGCCCGAACACATCCACACGTACCGCATCACGCGCCTCGGGCTCTGGAACGCTCGAGCCGCCGGTCACACCGCCGAGGACATGCTGGGCACGCTGGAGCGCTATTCCAAGTTTCCGATTCCGCAGACGGTGTCGGTCGACGTCTCTGAGACCGTCGCTCGCTATGGGCGGCTCGTCATCGAACGGGATGCCGAGGGCACGCTGATTCTGCGCTCGGATGATCTCGCTGTGCTCACCGAGATCTCCGGTGCCCGCCGCATCGCCCCGCTGCTCACGGGTCGGGTGGATGACACCTCGTTCACCGTGGAGGCCTGGGCGCGCGGACAGCTCAAGCAGGAGCTGGTGAAGTTGGGCTGGCCGGCAGAGGACCTGGCCGGATACACGCCGGGCACCCCGCACCCGATAGCCCTTCTGGAGAACGACTGGGCGCTGCGCGATTACCAGAACAAGGCCATCTCCAACTTCTTCGACGGCGGCTCGGGCGTTGTCGTGCTGCCCTGCGGTGCCGGCAAGACGCTCGTGGGCGCCGGGGCGATGGCGACGGCGAAGACCACGACGCTGATCCTCGTCACCAACACCGTTTCGGCCCGGCAGTGGCGCGACGAGCTGCTCAAGCGCACCACGCTGACCGCTGAGGAGATCGGCGAGTACTCGGGGCAGGTGAAGGAGGTCAAGCCGGTCACAATTGCGACCTACCAGATACTCACCGCCAAGCGGAAGGGCGAATACGCGCACCTCTCGTTGCTCGACGCCATGGACTGGGGCCTCGTGGTCTATGACGAGGTACACCTGCTGCCCGCACCGGTCTTCAAGCTGACCGCCGAGTTGCAGGCCCGGCGTCGGCTGGGCCTCACCGCCACGCTCGTGCGCGAAGACGGCCGCGAGGGCGATGTGTTCAGCCTCATCGGCCCCAAGCGCTTCGACGCGCCGTGGAAGGAGATCGAGGCACAGGGCTTCATCTCCCCCGCAGCCTGCTACGAGGTACGCATCGACCTGCCGCAGTCCGAGCGACTGTCGTATGCGGCTGCGGCCGACGACGAGCGCTACCGTTTGGCGGCGACGGCACCGGCGAAGCTGGATGTCGTGAAGCAGCTGGTTGAGCGGCACGCGGGCGAACGCATCCTGGTGATCGGGCAGTATCTGGACCAGATCGACGAGCTGGCCGAGGAACTGCACGCGCCCAAGCTCACCGGCGCGACGCCCGTCGACGAGCGGGAACGGCTGTACCAGGAGTTTCGCGAGGGCCGCACAACGGTGCTCGTGGTCTCCAAGGTGGCGAACTTCTCGGTGGATCTGCCGGAGGCCACCGTGGCGATTCAGGTCTCCGGATCGTTCGGCTCACGTCAGGAGGAAGCGCAGCGGCTGGGCAGGCTCTTGCGACCCAAGGAGTCGGGCCTGTCGGCGAACTTCTACACGCTCGTCGCGCGCGACACCGTCGATCAGGACTTCGCGCAGAACCGGCAGCGGTTCCTCGCCGAGCAGGGCTACAGCTACACGATTCTCGACGCCGACGGTCTCACCGCGTAAGAGCGCGGCTACTCGACCAGCGACCCCTGCCGCATGTAGCGCAGCAGCAGGGTGTTTCCGGATGCCAGCACCTGCGCGAGGTGCATGCCACGCGAGGCAGGCAGTTCCGATCCGTTTGAGATGCGCGGCCCGCTCCCGCCTTCCAGCTGCGCGCTCATCGTCAGGCACAGTTCATCCACCGTGCCATCCGCAATCATCGTCCCGAAAAGGTGTGGTCCGCCCTCACAGTGAACCTGCACGAGTCCGCGCTCGGCGAGGGCATCGACCATCGCACTCGTGTTCACGCTCGCAACTCCGCAGGTAATCACGTCCGCAACCTTCGACAGCGCCGCACGCCGCTCACGAGGCGCGGCGTCGACCGTCACGATGATCGGCCGCACCGGGGCATCCGTGAAGATACGACTGGCGGGGTCGAGCTCGAGCCTGGCCGAGACAAGAGCGAACACCGGATGCTCCGCAAGGCCGTGCGCGCGCCTCCAGACGGCGGCCGGCTCGTCCACGCGCATCGGCCCGTAGCCTTCGGCCCGCACCGTTCCGGCCCCCACCACCACCACATCGCACAGCCGGCGCAGCACGTCGAAGACCCGCCTGTCGGCCGTGTCGCCCAGCCCGCCGGAACGGCCGGCGTGAGTGGCAGAGCCATCAAGGCTGGAGACGAAGTTCACGCGCGCCCAGCGGCGGGATCGGTCGGAGACCGAATACCACTCGGCAATCTCGTCGTCGCTCGCAGCGTGGGCCGCGTCGGTCACAGCGCCGACCGGCCAGATGCGGCGAATCTCCCCGTCACTCATTGGCATCCCCCATGTTGTGCCGCGTATATGCCGGTTCGCGCATGCCCAGAATGGCCTCGGTCATGCGCACGGCCGCAACGGTCTGCGCCACCTCGTGCACGCGCACGATTCGTGCGCCCTGCGTGACGCAGAACACGGCCGCCGCGAGCGAGCCCTCGAGCCGCTCGGCACGGGAGCGATCGAGCGTCTCGCCGATGAAGTCCTTGTTCGAGAGCGCGACGAGAGTCGGCAGGCCGATCTCGGCAATCTCCCGCAGGCGCCGAGTCAACTCCAGCGAATGCAGCGTGTTCTTGTTGAGATCGTGGCCCGGGTCTATCACGATGCGTTCCTCGGGAACGCCTGCGGACAGCGCGCGCTCGATGCGTTCGCGCAGAAACGCGGCGATCTCCGCCGCAACGTCGTCGTAATGCGGCCGCGGATACTGCGTGCGTGGGCTGGCCAGGCTGTGCGTGATCACGAGCGTCGCCTCGCTGTCGGCGACCACGTGGGCCAGCTCAGGGTCGCTGAGCCCCGTCGTGTCGTTGATCACCGTCGCGCCTGCCTCGATTCCCCGCCGCGCCACCTCGGCATGAAAGGTGTCGACCGAGATCACCACGTCGGATGCCGCGCGCAGCGCCGCGACAACGGGCACCACCCGCTCCGCCTCCTCCTCGACGGGCACGGCAAGGCCGGGCGCGAAGGGCGCGCCCCCGATGTCGACCCAGTCGGCACCCTCAGCCACCGCGCGCAGGGAGGCCTCGACGGCCCTGTCGAGCGCAAAGGTGCGCCCGCCATCGTAAAACGAGTCGGGGGTGCGATTGACTATCGCCATCACCGCGACCTGACGCGAGAAGTCGAAGGTGTGCGCGCCGATCGTGCGAACCGAGCTCGTCAGCGGCGGCATGAACACGGCGGATGCCTGCGCACCGGTCTTCACATCAGTTGCGGTCATGTCACCCATCGTTGCGCATCCGCCCGCTCAGCACACACCGGATGCCGCGCAGAGCGCCCTCACACCTCGGCCAGCGGCACCGTCGGGTCGGCCAGCCTCGCCGCATCAACCGTGCGAGCCGATCGAATGAGGGCCTGCACGTCGTCGTTCACGTCCCACACGTTCACGTTCATGCCGGCCACGACGCGACCCTCAAAGACCCAGAAGGCGATGAACTCACGCTTGCCGACATCTCCGCGAAAGACCACCGTGGCATCACGCGTGAGGGTCGGGTACCCCGAGTACTCCATGCCCAGATCGAACTGGTCCGTGTAGAAATACGGAATCTCGTCGAAGACGACGCTCTGGCCCAGCATCGACTTCGCCGCCGCCTTGCCCTGCGCGATGGCGTTGGCCCAGTGCTCGTTGCGCAGATGTGCATCCGCCACGGGATGGTAGGCGTTGGCGACGTCACCGGCTGCAAAGACATCCGCGGCACTCGCGCGCAGCGCCTCATCGGTGAGCACGCCGTTGTCCACAGTGAGTGCGGCGTCCTTGGCGAGCTGCACGTTCGGCACGGCCCCGACGCCTATCACGACAACGTCGGCGGCAATCGTTTCGCTGCCCGTGACCACGGCGGTAACCCGGCCGTCTTCGCCGTCGAAACCGCGTGTGCTCGCCCCGCCCAGGAGACGAACCCCGTTGGCCGTGTGCAACGCAGCGAAGACCTCCCCGAGTTCGGTGCCGAGCACATTGTCCAGGGGCAGCTCTTCGCGCCCGATCACCGTCACCTCGTTGCCATAGCCGCGTGCGGCGGCGGCGACCTCAAGCCCGATCCAGCCCGAACCCACAATCACCACGCGCTTGCCTCCGGATGCGATCTCCTCGCGCAGACGCTCGCTGTCCTCCACGGTGCGCAGATAGTGCACCCCGTCGAGATTCGCCCCATCGATGGCGAGGTGCCGTGACGAGGCACCGGTAGCCAGCAACAGCCGATCGTAGCTTTCCGTGCGGTCGTCGGCGAGCGTGACGGTGTGCGCATCCGTATCTATCGAGCGCACGGAGACACCCTGCTCGAGTTCCACGCGCTGGTCGGCGTACCACTCCGGTTTCTGCACGAAGATCGAATCGCGCTCGGCGTCGCCCTTGAGGTATTCCTTCGACAGCGGCGGCCGAATGTATGGGGCGTGTGCCTCACCGGCAAACAACCGGATGCGGCCTTCGAAGCCCTCGGAGCGTAGCGCCTCGGCGGCCGAGACTCCGGCGAGGCCGCCTCCGATGATGATGAATACCTGCTCTGACATGTCGTTGTCTCCTTGGTTCGATGCGATGGTGAGTCTCAGGCGCGCAGCCCGGCGAGGGCGAAGAACTCGCTGCGAGCCCGTGCGTCGTCGCGAATGGTGCCGTGTAGCGCCGACGTCACGGTTGTGGTGCCCGCAACCTGAACACCCCGCAGCGACATGCACATGTGCTCCGCCTCGAGCACGACGCCGACGCCCCGTGGGGAGAGGTTCTCCTGCAGCCAATCGGCCACCTGAATGGTGAGGCGTTCCTGCACCTGCAGGTCTCGCGCGAAGTATTCGAGGACCCGGGCAAGCTTGGAGAGCCCCAGAATTCGCTCCCCCGGCAGGTACGCGATGTGGGCGACTCCGCGAAACGGAAGCAGGTGGTGCTCGCACAGCGAGTGAAACGGAATGTCCTTGACGAGCACCAGCTCGTCGTACCCTTCGTCGTTGGGAAACGTCGTGAGGTCGAAGTCGACCGGCGTGAGGAGTTCCTCGAACGCATCGACGACGCGACGCGGAGTCGCGCTGAGGTGCGGGCTGCTGACATCACGACCGAACGCCTGCAGCAGTTCCGCAACCGCCCTGACCGCACGCGGCCGGTCAACCGCGCTCGTGTCGGGCACGGCATGCAGCGCAGTCGCCTCCGGGGCCTCGGCAATGGTGGTCATGGTGATCCTTTCTCACGCGATAGTTCGACGGTAGGGCGTAAAATTTCTTCTGTCAACTAATCTTGTTTTTAGAGTACAGTGGATGCCATGGAGCAGTCGTCACGCACAGCCAGCCTCGCCGCCGTCGCGGCACTGGGAGATCCCGTGCGGCGCGCGCTCTATGAGTTCGTCTCCGGGCGCGATGCCCCGGTCGGCCGCGATGAGGCGGCAGACTCCCTGGCCCTCAACCGCAGTACCGCCGCGTTCCATCTCGACCGTCTCGCGCAGGAGGGGCTGCTCGAGGTGGAATTCCGCCGCCTCGGCGGCAAGACCGGGCCCGGCTCGGGCCGGCCCGCCAAGCTCTACCGGCGTGCGCCCTCCGAAATCGCGGTCACACTCCCCGAGCGCCACTATGAACTCGCCGGAGATGTTTTGGCGAGCGCCATCGAGCAAGCCGACGAAACCGGCGAGCCGGTGCGCCTTGCCGTGCGACGGGTCGCCGGCGAGGCGGGCCGCGCGGCGGGCGTGAGCGCAGCATCCTTCGAAGACGCGCTCGAAAGCAATGGTTTCGAGCCGCGTACCGAGCCGGGCGGCGACATCGTGCTCGGCAATTGTCCCTTCCACCAACTCGCGCGTCGGCACACCCAGATCGTCTGCGATCTCAACCTCGAGCTGGTGCGAGGCGTCGCCGAGGGCGCGGGAGACCAATGCCACACGATCGTGCAGGATCCGGATGCCGGCCGCTGCTGCGTGCGCGCCGTTCCACAGCACACCGATGGCGCTCAGCGAAGACTCAGCTAACGCGCAGATACTGGTGCCATGACATCCGGACCCCGCATTCTGATCGTCGACGACGAGCCCAACATCCGTGACCTGCTCACCACCAGCCTTCGCTTTGCCGGCTTCGCCGTGCGCGCGGTGGGCAACGGTGCGCAGACAATCTCCGCGGTCCTCGAAGAGGAGCCCGACCTCATCATTCTCGATGTGATGCTTCCCGACATGAACGGATTCGGCGTCACCAAGCGCCTGCGCAGCGCCGGCTACACGGCGCCGATCCTGTTTTTGACGGCCAAGGACGACACCGAAGACAAGATCACCGGTCTCACCGTCGGCGGCGACGATTACGTCACCAAGCCCTTCAGCCTCGACGAGATCGTCGCCCGCATCAAGGCGATTCTGCGCCGCACCATGCAGGCGGACGAAGACGCGGTCATCCGCACCGGCGAGCTCACCATGGACCAGGACACGCACGAGGTCTTCGTCGGCGACACCGCCATCGAGCTGAGCCCCACCGAGTTCAAGCTGCTGCGCTATCTCATGCTCAATCCCAACCGGGTGCTGAGCAAGGCGCAGATTCTCGACCACGTCTGGGAATACGACTTCAACGGCGATGCGGGCATCGTCGAGTCGTACATCTCCTACCTGCGGCGCAAGGTGGATGCGCACTCCAGCGAGCCGCTCATCCAGACCAAGCGCGGATTCGGATACATGCTCAAGGCGGCCAAGGCGTAAGCCCAGTTTCGCGTTCTAAACTGGCGGTCACATGCACGCGACACTGGTAGAAAAGTGGAACGCGGTCTCCCTGCGTACCAAGATCACCGGGGTCACCGTGCTGATGCTCACGCTCGGCCTGCTTGTCTCTGGTATCGGCACGATGGCCATGCTCAAGCCTGTGCTCTTCGACCAGCTCGACGCCCAGCTGTTGGCCGTCTCGCAGCCGAACAACCTCAATTCCTACCTCGCCTCGAGTTCGAGCAGCAGCCAGAAGGTCGCCAGCGACGGCAGCACCTCGGCGTACTTCGTCGCGCTCTACGACGCCGACGGCGAACTCATCGACTACAACTGGAAAAACGAGTCCGTCGGCGTGCGGCCCAAGGTTCCGGCGCGTCTCGACCTCGCCGAGGGGCGCAAGCTTGTCGGCCACGGCATGAACCTGGCCAGCGGCGACAAGCACACGCAGTATCGGGCGGTGGCCACGCAGGTCAATCTCGCCTCGCCCGCGGGCGCGCTCGGCATCGCCATCGTGGCCACGACATCTCGCCAGATCGACACGATCATGTCGAGCTACCTGGCCATCTTCCTCGGCTTCGGCATTCTCGTGGTGGTGATCGGTGCAGGCCTGACCCGCATGCTCGTCACCACCACATTCAGTCCGCTGCTGGAGGTGGAGCGCACGGCTGCAGCCATTGCCGACGGCGACTTCAGCCAGCGTCTTGGCGGCGCAACACCCAATACCGAGGTCGGGCGGCTCAACCGCTCCCTGAACACCATGCTCAATCGCATCGATCGCGCCTTCAGCGACCGCGCGAAGACCATCGATCAGATGCGCCGCTTCGTCGGCGACGCCAGCCACGAATTGCGCACCCCGCTGGTCTCACTGCGCGGCTACGCCGAGCTCTATCGCATGGGTGCACTGCAGACCTCCGACGAGGTCACCCAGGCCATGGACCGCATCGAGCGCGAGGCCATCCGCATGGGCGTGCTCGTCGAAGACCTGCTCGAGCTCGCGCGCCTCGACGAGACCAAGCCGCTTGAGCCGATCCGCGTCGACCTGGTGCCTATCGCACGCGACGCCGCCATGGATGCCATGGCTTCCTCCCCCGGACGCGTCGTCACGGTCGTCACCCCCGAACCGATCAGGGCGCAGCCGCCGGTCGAGCCGGCAATGGAGACCCCCACGACGCATCCGCCGACCAGGCCCGTTCCCGTGAGCAGCACGGCGACGGGGCCCATCTCGTTCGCCGGCGCCACGCTTGCCCGCCTGCGCAGCCGCCGCCCACGACGGGGCGACACCGGTGAGATACAGCGCCTGCCCGTTCCCGTTCTCCCCCCGGCTCCGCCCGCCGACCCGGCGATAGTGCTGGCCGAAGAGAACAAGATTCGCCAGGTCGTCACCAATCTCATGGGCAACGCGATGCGGTTCACCGACAACGACAGCCCCATCGAGATTCGCGTGCAGGTGAACCACCAGACCGAGCGCGCCGAGCTGGAGATCGTCGACCACGGCGACGGCATCCCCCCGCAGATTCGCGAGAAGATCTTCCAGCGCTTCTGGCGAGCCGACACGTCGCGCACCCGCGAGACAGGCGGCAGCGGCCTGGGCCTGGCCATCGTCTCCTCGATCATCGCCGCGCACAACGGCACGGTCGAGGCGTTGGAGACCGAGGGCGGCGGCGCAACGTTCCGCGTGTGCCTGCCGCTGGCCGACTCCCCCAGCGCGCCGCAACCCCTTCAGCCGCAGGGCGCCCCCTCCGTCTGAGCCGCGCCTCATTGCCACGTTCCCCCGCCTCATCCCCCCAGATCACGCGGGTTTCGCGGCGCACCCCGTCCACGGCGTGGGTGCGCCGCGAAAGCGGGGTGAGCTGCGAGCCGGCAGCGCGGCCCAGCCGCTTCAGGTGTACCAGCTGGGCTCCGGGATCTCGCCCAGCAGTGTGTATGCGCCGACCTCGCGTCGCTTATACGAGACCGGATCGTGCAGGGAGTGGGTGCGCGCATTGCGCCAGTAGAGGTCAAGACCAACGGATGCCGCGGTCGCCCTCGCGCCCGTCAATTCGAAGATGCGGGTGCCGACCTCGAGACTGATGTCGGTGGCAAGCTGCTTGACCGCCGCGATACGCACCGCAGCATGTCCACGCTGCTCAGCCGTGAGTTGCTCTCGCGGCGCATGCAGGAGAGCTGATATCTCCGCACCAGCCGAGTTCGCGAGTTCTTCGGCCGCCCAGAGCGCGGATTGCAAACGCCCGTAGCCGTCGAGGATGTACCACTCTTCTCCGGCTGTCGCCTTATTGTCACCGCCATATGGCCAGGCACGAGTCTTCGCACGGGTGTACGCAGTCGCGGTCTTGAGGCCGCCCTGGGCGATCCCCAGATAGAAGTTCGCGAAAACGAGCTGAATCGTGGGCAGATTCAGCGTGCCATAGGTGAGTGGGGTGAACTTCTTGTTCACGAAGCCGGCCGCGCCCGCCCAGTCGACGCGCACATCCGTGATCGTCACACCGCCTGACTCGGTCAGGCGCTGGCCGAGGTTGTCCCAGTCATCGTGAAAGCGGATGCCATCTTGCGTGGTGGGGACGATCGCGAACACGTGAGTGTCGGTCCCCTCCAGCAACCCCTCGAGCACGGTGAGATCGGAGATCTTCGATCCGGTGGAGAACGTCTTTCGCCCGTTGAAGAGAATCGTCTCGCCCTCGTCGACGACGGTGAGATCGTTGTCGCGCGGGTTCACGGCGCCGCCGAAGAAGAACCGGTTCGTCGTGTACAACTCCTCGACGGCAGCGATCTGTTCTTCGGTGCCAACGAGGCGCACCGCCCAGGCCCAGAGATAGTGGTAGCCCAGCAGCTGACCGATCGAGCCATCACCGGATGCGACCTCCCTGATCACCCGGTACGCGGTCTCCCAGCTCTGTGCGCCCCCACCGAATTTCGCGGGACCCAGCAGGGTGACGAGTCCGGAATCCTTCAACAGCTGAACCTCGGCATGAGGAACGACCTGCGCGCGGTCGCGCTCGACCGCGTCCGTGGCAAGAATCGCGGCGACCTCCTCCGCCCGCTCGATCCATTGCGCGGCGGATGCCGGAGCCTGCCGTGCGATCCAGGGCGAAGCGCTGATCGCTTCGTGAACGGTGATGCTCATGTGTTGCTCCTCGTCGTGTCGGCGGCCCACTGCCGTGCCGCATGATGGCGACGGTAAGCCACATGCTGCGCTCATGCGAGCACCGACGATACGGGCGTTCATGGGGCGAAACAGCGCGTCACTCGCGGCAACATTTCGCAATGTGGAGCCGATCGTTCGCTCGAGCCGTCAGTGTTCCTGCACAGGCCGCGTTCGGCGCCCAAACTCCACCGAATGGCCGGCTGTCCCTCACCCACGGGGGTGCGCGACCTAGCCTCGGCAGTACCCGAACGATCCCAGCGGCAAGGAGAAAGCAATGACCAGTTTTCACGTAGACAGCGAGGCGGTACTCGGCGCGACAGGCGCTGTGCGCGCATCCATGGAACGCATTCAGGCAGAGGTGAGCGGGCTGCACGGCCAGCTCACGAACCTGCAGAGTTCGTGGAGCGGCCAGGCCGCCAGCGCGTTCCAGGGCGTCATCGCCGATTGGCGCGGCACCCAGCAGCGCGTGGAGGAGAGCCTCGCGGCCATCAACCACGCGCTCACCCAGGCCGCCCAGCAATACGCCGAGATCGAGGCCGCCAACACGCGGCTCTTCGCCCACTGACCACGACGGTGAAGCGCAGGATACGAACAGCAATGGGCGCCTCCGAAAAGGAGACGCCCATTGCGTTGTCTTGCTGGGAGGACTTAGAAGTCCATGCCACCGGTCGGGTCGCCGGCCGGAGCCGGGTTCTTCTCCGGCTTGTCCGCGACGACGGCTTCGGTCGTGAGGAACAGACCGGCGATGGATGCCGCGTTCTGCAGGGCAGAGCGAGTCACCTTCACCGGGTCGTTGATTCCCGCGGCCAGCATGTCGACGTACTCACCGGTCGCGGCGTTGAGGCCGTGGCCGACCGCGAGGTTGCGCACCTTGTCAGCGACAACACCCGGCTCGAGACCGGCGTTCAGCGCGATCTGCTTGAGCGGAGCGTCGATGGCGACCTTGACGATGTTCGCACCGGTCGCCTCGTCACCGACGAGCTCGAGCTTCTCGAACGCGGTCTTGCCGGCCTGGATGAGAGCGACGCCACCACCGGCGACGATGCCCTCTTCGACGGCGGCCTTCGCGTTGCGAACGGCGTCTTCGATGCGGTGCTTGCGCTCCTTGAGCTCCACCTCGGTGGCGGCACCGGCCTTGATGACCGCAACACCGCCGGCGAGCTTCGCCAGACGCTCCTGCAGCTTCTCACGGTCGTAGTCGCTGTCGGTGTTCTCGATCTCGCCGCGGATCTGGGCAACGCGGCCCGCGATCTGCTCGGCGTCTCCGGCACCCTCGACGATGGTGGTCTCGTCCTTGGTGATGACGACCTTGCGAGCCGAACCCAGCAGGTCGAGGGTCACGTTCTCGAGCTTGAGACCGACCTCTTCACTGATGACCTGGCCACCGGTGAGGATGGCGATGTCCTGCAGCTGCGCCTTGCGGCGGTCGCCGAAGCCGGGGGCCTTGACGGCGACCGACTTGAAGATGCCGCGGATCTTGTTGACGACCAGCGTGGCCAGCGCCTCGCCGTCGACATCCTCGGCGATGATCAGCAACTGCTTGCCGCTCTGGATCACCTTGTCGACGATCGGCAGAAGGTCCTTGATGTTCGAGATCTTCTGGTTCGCGATGAGCACGTACGGGTCTTCGAAGACCGCCTCCTGGCGATCGGGGTCCGTCACGAAGTACTGCGACAGGAAACCCTTGTCGAAGCGCATGCCCTCGGTGAGCTCCAGCTCGGTGCCGAAGGTGTTCGACTCCTCGACGGTGACGACGCCTTCCTTGCCGACCTTGTCGATGGCCTCGGCGATGATCGCGCCGATCTCGGCGTCACCGGCAGAGATAGAGGCCGTGGCCGCGATCTCTTCCTTGGTCTCAACCTCTTTGGCGTTGGCGATGAGCTCGGCGATGACCGCAGCGGTGGCCTTCTCGATGCCACGCTTCAGGCTGATCGGGTCTGCGCCGGCCGCGACGTTGCGCAGGCCTTCGCGCACGAGCGCCTGAGCCAGAACGGTGGCCGTCGTGGTGCCGTCGCCGGCGACGTCGTCCGTCTTCTTGGCGACCTCCTTGACGAGCTCCGCACCGATCTTCTCGTACGGGTCGTCAAGCTCGATCTCCTTGGCGATGGAGACACCGTCGTTCGTAATGGTGGGGGCGCCCCACTTCTTCTCAAGAACGACGTTGCGACCGCGCGGGCCGAGCGTCACCTTGACCGTGTCGGCCAGAATGTTCAGGCCACGCTCGAGGCCGCGTCGGGCCTCTTCATCGAAAGCAATGATCTTTGCCATGGTTGTTTCTCGTCCCTCCCGGACGTCTGCGAAAGATTCGGATTGTTAGCACTCGGATCAACCGAGTGCTAAGACGATTCTGGCACTCTGCACAGGAGAGTGCAAGTGAGCGCCACCGCGACTTCCGGATGCCCCCTCACGAACGAAATGAGCATCGTCACCCGGGTCGGCGGCATGCGCCGATCGTGGCGAATCCGCCGCGCTTATCGGCCTGCGCTACGGGGCGCTGCTGGCATAGTCGGAGCCGACGACCACGGTCAGATCGGCGCCGGTGTCGACGAACGACTGGGTGAGCACCGCCGTTGCCTTCGCGCCGCTCAGCGATTTCACCATGCCGAGTGCGGCGGCCTCATTGGCGGTATCCGAGTAGTAGACGGTCGTCTGCTTGATGTCTGACTGGCTCGCGTTTGTGCGCGAATCCACTTTCCAACCCGCGGCCACGAGAGTGTCGCCGACCTTCGTGGCCAGCCCCTCCACCGATGTGCCGTTCAGCACCGTCACGTTCAGTTTGCCGTTGACGATCGGCGTGATGGTCGGAGTTGGCGTCGACGATGCCGTGGGCGTTCCGCTCGCTGCTGAACCGAAGAATCCGCCGGGCACGTGAATATCGCCATTGATGGCATTGAGTCCGAACACGCCCGCGGCAACCAGGATGGCCGTCGCCAGCACGGCCCAGCCGAAGCCGATCCAGCCGCGTCCCCTGCGACGAGGCGCGCGGTGCGCTCCCACGCGCAGCAGGTTCTCAGGGGCCGAGTCGAACTGGTCCTCGGGATATTTTTCAGCCATAGCGGTGGTGTAGGAATCCTTAGTCCGTCGGCGTGAGGGATCGCGCGGTGCGCGCGGCAAGGCGCGCATCACGCATCCGCTGCAGTCGTTTGACCAACATCGGGTCGTGCACGAGGGCGGCGGGGGAATCGATCAACGCGCCCAGCAATTGATAGTAGCGGGCGGCGGAGAGACCGAAATCTTCGCGAATTGCCTGCTCCTTTGCCCCAGCATGGCGCCACCACTGGCGCTCGAAGGCGAGAATGGCGACGTCGCGCTCGCAGAGGCCGCCTTCCTGCGGTGCCGAGGCGTCGGCATCCGGAGCGTTATGCATGCCTTCCTCCCGTCACCGTACGTCTCATGCTCTTCGCACATCATATTTGCGTGATGCTGTGTACGAGCCGAGGCGGGCGGGCACGTCGCCGACCGTCCGAACTCCAGGAGCGTGCCGTCGCGCAACGTCATGAGGAATGCCCGACACGCGTCTGACGTTTAGTCTGTAGTGACGGGGTTTCAACCGGCATTCGGCTTCCATCGAAAGGGTCTCGCATGAACGAGCGCGCAACCAAGAGCGACGAAGAATGGCGCGAGGTATTGACCCCCGAGCAATTCGCGGTGCTGCGTGAAGCCTCCACGGAGCGCCCCTGGACAGGAGAACTGCTCGACGAGAGCCGCGCAGGCCTCTACACCTGCGGCGCCTGTAACGCCGACCTGTTCCAGAGCGGCACGAAGTTCGATTCCGGATGCGGATGGCCCAGCTTTTACGAATCCGTACGACCCGACGCGGTCACGCTGGTCGAGGACCGCAGCCTGGGCATGGTGCGCACTGAGGTGCGCTGCGCCAACTGCGGCTCACACCTCGGCCACGTCTTCGACGACGGCTTCGGTACGCCCACCGGCGACCGTTATTGCATGAACTCGCTCTCGCTCGGCTTCAAGGCCGCGGAATAGCCGACGTGGGCACCGCCCTCGAAGCGGCGCTCGCCCGACGCTCACGCTCGCGTGTCGGCGAGCCCGCGCCCTCGCGCGAACAATTGCTTCCACTGGTGGCGGCCGCCTCCCGCAGCGCCGACCACAGTTCGCTGCGTCCGTGGCGCCTGATCGAGTTGCGCGGCGACGCGCGCAACCGGCTCGGCGAGGCGCTCGCCGCATCAGCCCAGCTCGATGACAAGGATGCGGCGAAGCTCGCGGCCAAGCCGCTTCGGGCGCCGCTCTTGATAGCGCTCGTGACGGTGCGGCGGGAGAGCGCCAAGGTTGCCGACTGGGAGCAGGATGCGGCCGCGGCCGGCGTCGCACACACTCTGAGCCTGCTGCTCGACGAGGCCGGGTGGGGCGTCATTTGGCGCACCGGCCCGCACACCCGCAGCGACGCCGTACGGCGGATGCACGCCCTGGCACCGAACGAAGAACTGCTGGGCTGGCTCTATGTCGGCACCCCCGAGCGCGACGATTCCGGCCCGAAGCGACCGGTCGATGCGGAGCAGTACATCTCGACGCTCTAGGCGCCCGCACACAGCGAGGACATTGCGGAGCCGACCACGGGACTCGAACCCGTAACCTTCGCTTTACAAGAGCGGTGCGCTACCAATTGCGCCAGGTCGGCAGAGGGAACAACCCATCCTATGCAAATCTTTCGCCCCGACGTGCGCACGGGCGCATCTGACGCTAACCGGCGGGTGTCGACGTCGGAGTCGGCGTGGCCGTCGAGCTTTGGTACGACTCGGCGGATGCCTGCAGCACGAATGCCTTGAACTCGTCTGCGTCGGTGATCGAGCCGGAGTACTGCTTGCCGTCGACGAGCACGAGCATGCTGCTGTTCAGCTTCGACGGCTTGAGATCGGTGCCCGGGATCGGACCGGCGACTGCGCGATCGGTGGCGGCCTGCACCCACGGTTCAAAAGTGCCCTTGTCGATGCACGTGTCGATCGTGCCGCGAGAGTTCGCATTGGCCGAAGCCACGTACTTCTTCAGCTGCGCATCGCTCAGCCCTGGGCTGCTCTCGCCGGGCTGGTGCTTGAACAGCAACGAGTTGAACGCGTAGAAGTGGTTGGGCGACGCGTTGGCGACGCAGCCGGCCGCGTTAGCCGCCCGCAGCGAATACTTCGTTCCCGAGGAGTGGCTGGTGAGCAGCGCGACAGGGTGAAACTCCACGGTCACGGCGCCCGAACTCGCCATTGCCTCGATCTGCTTACCGTTCGTCTTCATGAACTGGCTGCATGTCGGGCAGAGGTAGTCGGCGTAGATGCGGATGGCGACCACATTCCCGCTCGGATCGGGCGTCGACGCGACGGGCGCGGCATCCGGCGGCAGCGAACCCGTGGGAACGACCTTCAGCCCCTCACCGATCACAATGCCGTCGCTGGCCATGTTCAGCGGCCCCGACACGGGCGGCCGAATCGAGCTGACAATGATGACCGCCACGATTGCGAGGGCAACGACAACGGCGACGCCGATGCCACCCTGCAGCATCAGCCGGTTGCGTCGATCGCGCTTCTTCTGTGATTCACGCAGCTGGCGGGCCTTGATTCGAGCGTCCTCGCGGCGTTGACTCGGGTTGCCCCGACCGCCGCTTGATACGCCGTTCGTCATGGATCCTCATTTGCACGTGGAAAAGTGAATGCGAGAGCTGCACCGCAGGCAAACGCACTCAAGATAGTAAATCGCCTGTCTGGGAAATGACCAAACGCACGCTGGATGTCCGCAGGGTGCCCATCGCGTCCCCCCGTCGGCGGCGGCGACAAGGCCCGCACGGAAATGGCATACTATGGTTCGAGATCATCGCCGATTACCCCGGTGGCGTTCATCATCCATTCACTACGGATCGTCCGGCACGTACCTGCCGGTGAAGGAGTAATACAGTCATGGCATCTGTCACTTTTGACAAGGCAACCCGCCTCTACCCGGGTTCCACCCGCCCCGCCGTTGATGGTCTCGACCTCCAGGTCGCTGACGGCGAGTTCCTTGTTCTCGTTGGCCCCTCCGGTTGCGGAAAGTCCACGTCGCTGCGCATGCTCGCGGGCCTCGAAGAGGTCAACGACGGCAACATCTTCATCGGTGAGCGCAACGTGACGGATGTTCCGCCGAAAGACCGCGACATCGCCATGGTCTTCCAGAACTACGCTCTCTACCCGCACATGACGGTCGCCGAGAACATGGGCTTTGCGCTCAAGATTGCCGGCGTTCACAAGGAAGAGCGCGCCGCCCGCGTTCTCGAGGCAGCCAAGCTGCTCGACCTTGAGGACTACCTCGGCCGCAAGCCGAAGGCGCTCTCCGGTGGCCAGCGTCAGCGCGTCGCCATGGGCCGTGCCATCGTGCGCAGCCCCCAGGTGTTCCTCATGGACGAGCCGCTGTCGAACCTCGACGCCAAGCTGCGCGTGCAGACCCGCACCCAGATCGCGTCGCTCACGCGCCGCCTCGGCGTCACCACGGTCTACGTCACGCACGACCAGACCGAGGCGCTCACCATGGGTGACCGCATCGCCGTGCTCAAGGACGGCGTTCTGCAGCAGGTCGGCACCCCCCGCGACCTGTACGCACAGCCGCAGAACGTTTTCGTTGCCGGATTCATCGGCAGCCCGGCCATGAACCTGTTCGGTGCAGACATCACCGATGGCGGCATCAAGTTCGGCACCGCCGTCGTTCCGGTGGAGCGCGAGACGCTCGCCGGTGCCACCGGCAGCCAGGTGACCATCGGCATCCGCCCCGAAGACGTCGTTGTGACCAGCGCCGAGGGCGCTGGCCTGAAGGTCACGGTTGACCTCGTCGAGGAACTCGGCGCCGACGGCTACCTCTACGGCCACAGCGAGGTCGAGGGCAAGCGCACCGACATCGTTGCTCGCGTCGATGGCCGCTCGCACCCCAACGCGGGTGAGACGGTCTACATCGCGCCCAAGGGCGGCCACCTGCACACCTTCGACGCCGAGACCGGCCTGCGCCTCGGTGGCGCAGTCGTCGACTAAAGCTCGTTGGTTCTGCCGGTCGGGTCGCGCCTCGTGCGCGATCCGACCGGCACAACCGTTTAACGGCACGAGACGAACTGTGACACGAGAAGGATCATGAGCGGCTCACTGAACATCACGTCGGCCACCGTCGACCCGGCACTGCTCGACCTTCCGTGGAATGTGCCTCTCGACGAGTGGCCCAAAGATCACATCGCCCTGCTGCCCAAGGGCATCTCACGTCACCTGGTGCGCTTCGCCAACCTCTCCGGCTACGTCATAGCCATCAAGGAGACCACGAGCGAGATGGCCAAACGCGAATACGACATGCTGCGCACGCTGCAGCGAACCGACATTCCCTGCGTCGATCCCGTCGCCGTGATCACCAACCGCACGGATGACGACGGTCACGAACTGAAGTCGGTGCTGGTCACCCGCCACCTCAAATTCTCGCTGCCGTACCGTGCGCTGTTCTCGCAGACCCTGCGACCGGATACCGCCACCCGGCTTGTCGATGCGCTGGCCGTGCTGCTCGTGCGGCTGCATATCGCGGGCTTCTTCTGGGGCGACGTCTCGCTCTCCAATACGCTGTTCCGGCGTGACGCCGGCTCATTCGCCGCCTATCTGGTGGATGCCGAGACCGGGCAGATCTATGACGGTGGCCTCTCCAACGGGCAGCGTGAGAACGACCTCGAGATCGCGCGCGTGAACATCGCCGGCGAGCTCATGGACCTCGAAGCGGGCGGGCGCGTCGACGAAGAACTCGACCCGCTGAAGCTCTCCGACGGCATCGTTGCGGCATATCGCTCGCTGTGGAAGGAACTCACCGGCAGCGAGTCGTTCTCCACCTCAGAACGCTGGCGCATCGCCGAACGCGTCAATCGGCTGAACGATCTCGGTTTTGACATCGAGGAACTCGCGATCAAGACGGATGACACCAGCACGACCGTGCGCATCCAGCCGAAGGTCGTCGACGCGGGGCACCACCAGCGGCGCCTGCTGCGCCTGACCGGACTCGATGTGCAGGAGAATCAGGCCCGCCGGCTGCTCAACGACCTGGATGCGTACACGGCAACCCTGGGCAAGGTCGGTCTCGACGAGGAGGCAGCGGCACACGAATGGCTGCTGCGCGTCTTCGAGCCGATAGTGCGTGCCATCCCCACGGAGTTGCGCGGCAAGCTCGAACCGGCCGAGGTGTTCCACCAACTGCTCGACCACCGCTGGTACCTCTCGCAGAACGAGGGCCGGGATGTGCCGCTCGCCGAGGCCGTGACCTCCTATGTGAACGACATTCTTCGCCACCGGCGCGATGAAGCCACCGTGATCGGCCCGCTCACCGAGGCCATCACGCTGCCGAACGCCGTCGTCGTCGACGACGACGACACGGCCGACTGGCGCTCCAAGGTCTGAGACCGCGCCCTTTTCAGGAAATACTGCAGGGCGACCGCATAGTGCAGCCGCCCTGCCGCATTTCCTGAATTAGGAGCGTGCAGCCGCGCGGAGCTTCGAGATCTCGTAGAGCGTGACGCTCGCGGCGATGCCGGCGTTCAGCGACTCGGTGCCCGCGCTGATCGGGATCGACACTATGGCATCGCACGTTTCGGTGACCAGGCGCGAGAGACCCTTGCCCTCGCTGCCCACCACGACCACAATCGGGCGATCCGCGAGCTCGAGCCCGGGCAGCGACACGTCTCCGCCGCCGTCGAGTCCGAGCACGAACACGCCGCGTTCCTTGAGCGCCTTGAGCGTCTGGGTGAGGTTGGTCGCCATGGCCACGGGGGTGCGCGCGGCGGCCCCGGCCGAGGTCTTCCACGCCGAAGCCGTCACCCCCACCGAGCGACGCTGCGGCACAATCACGCCGTGGCCGCCGAACGCGGCCGTCGAGCGGATGATCGCGCCCAGGTTGCGCGGGTCGGTGATGCCGTCGAGCGCCACGAACAGCGGCTTGTGGCCGCGACTGATGGTGAGTTCGAGCAGTTCAAGCGGATGCGCGTACTCGTACGGCGGAACCTTGAGCGCGAGCCCCTGGTGCACAGAGTCGCGCCCGGCCAGGCGATCGAGCTCGGGTCGCATCACCTCGAGAACGGCAATGCCGCGCCCAGTCGCGAGCGACAGGATCTCCTTGACCCGGTCATCCATCTCGATTCGGGCAGCGATGTAGAGCGTGCTCGCCGGAATCTTCGCGCGGAGTGCCTCGAGCACGGAGTTGCGGCCCGTCACCATCTCGCTCTCGTCGCCCTGCTTGCGCGAGGACCGCGAGGAGCGGCCCTGTTCGAAGCCACGTGTTCCCTGGCCGTCTGGCCGCCGCTCGGTCTTCGGCCTGCCACCGGCCGCCGCGTAGCGCTCCTGGGCGGCCTTGCGCTTGCCCGCGGGGTGGTACGGGCGATCCTCGGCCTTCGGGGTGGGCTTCTTGCCCTCGAGGGCCTGCCGCCCCTGTCCGCCCGAACCGACCTGCGGGCCCTTGCGGCCCTTTCTCACGGCGCCCGCACGGGGCTTGCCTGCTGGGTTCTTCACGATTCGACGCTCCAATGTGCACCCGTGGGGGTGTCTTCGATGGTGATTCCGGCCACCGCGAGCTCGTCGCGAATCCGGTCTGCTTCCGCGTAATCGCGGTTGGTTCGGGCGGCCTGCCTGCCCTCGATGAGTCGCTCGACGAGAGTCGCAAGTGCGCGTCGGGCCGGCGCATCCGCCCCGTTGCTCCACTGCGGCGAAGCCGGGTTGATGCCGAGCACCTCGGTCATGGCCACGACGGCCGAACGGGCGGATGCCGCGGCCGCGAGATCTTCGTCATCGAGTGCCGCGTTTCCCGCGCGCACCGTCTCGTGCAGCACTCCGAGCGCCTGGGGAACGGCCAGGTCGTCGTCCATGGCGTCGGCGAACGCCTCGGGCACGCTCTCACTGCCCGCTCCGGAGAATCGGGTATCGGCGAGCCTGCGCTGAACGCGGTCAAGGAAGCCCGTGATGCGCTCAAGCGCGGCCTCGGCCTCGGCCAGGGAGCCGTCGTGGTAGTCAATGGTTGAACGGTAATGCGCCGCACCGAGGTAGTAACGCACGGCGAGCGGCGGGGCCTCCGCAAGCAGTTCGGCGGCGTAGACCGAATTGCCGAGTGACTTCGACATCTTCTGGCCGTTCACATGCACCAGACCGTTGTGCACCCAATAATTGGCGAAGCCGTAGCCCACCGCGTTCGACTGGGCCAGCTCGTTCTCGTGGTGGGGAAAACGCAGGTCAAGCCCGCCGCCATGAATGTCGAAGTGCTGCCCCAGGTAGCGCGCCGACATGGCCGAGCACTCGATGTGCCAGCCGGGTCGCCCGGCGCCCCATGGGCTCTGCCACGACACAGACTCCGGTTCACCGGCCTTGCGCCCCTTCCAGAGCGCGAAGTCGCGGGGGTCGCGCTTGGCCCGGGGGTCGGCATCCGCCGCAGCCTCCATGTTGTCGATGCTCTGCCGCGTGAGCTCCCCGTATGCCGGCCAGTTCGTCACGTCGAAGTAGACATCACCTGAACCGTCGGCTGCGGCATAGGCGTGCCCGCCTTCGATGAGCCGCTGGATGATCTCCTGCATTTGCGGAATGCTCGCGGTGGCTCGTGGTTCGTAGGTGGGGGGCAGGATGCCCAGCGCCGTGTATCCCGCCGTGAACTCGAGCTCGTAGCGATATGCCAGCGCCCACCACTGCTCGCTGCTGCCGCCTTGCTGCGCGAGAGCGGCGTTCACGAGGATCTTGTCGTCGATGTCCGTCACGTTGCGCACGAGGGTCACGTCATAGCCGCGATAGCTGAACCAACGGCGCAGCTGGTCGTAGACCAGAGCGGAGCGCAGGTGACCGATGTGCGGCGAGGACTGCACCGTCGGCCCGCAGACGTAGAGCCCGACGGCGCCACCGACAAGAGGGGTGAAGTCACGCAGGGCCTGGGCCCTGGTGTCATAGAGTCGCACGGTCACCGCTCAAGCCTACTTTGCGCATGCTGTGCCGGATGCGTGCAACAGCGCCGTCGCAATCGCCGCCACCCCCTCGCCGCGCCCCGTGAAGCCGAGGCCATCCGTTGTGGTGGCGGAGACGCTCACGGGGGCACCGAGCAACTCGCTGAGCAACGTCTGCGCCTCTGCGCGCCGACCGGCGAATCGCGGTCGGTTACCGATGAGCTGCACCGAAACGTTGCGTATCGCGAAGCCCGCATTCTCGACCCGGCGTCGTGTCTCCGTCAGAAAGACGCTGCCGTGCGCGCCGTCAAAACGCGGATCGTTCGTGCCGAAGACGCTGCCGATGTCGCCGAGGCCGGCCGCAGCCAGCAGTGCGTCCGTGATCGCGTGCGCCACCGCATCACCATCGCTGTGGCCGGCAAGTCCGGGCTCCCCCGGCCAGTGCAGGCCGGCAAGCCAGAGCTCGGCCGACGCGTCGAAGGCATGAGTGTCGGTCCCGACACCGATTCGCTCGGCCCCGGATGCTCCGCCCGGCACCGCGGATCCGGCCGACAGAAGCTGCTCGGCCCTCTGCAGGTCCCAGGCAGTCGTGATCTTGAACGCGAGCGGATCGCCCGGCAGCACCGAGACGGGATGCCCCGCGGCCATGACGAGCGCGGCATCGTCCGTAAAGTCGCCGCTCGGCCTCGCGTACGCGTCCACGAGCTGTTGTCGTGGAAAACCCTGCGGGGTCTGCACGGCGGAGAGCTCGGAGCGGTCGACGGTCTCGATGATGCCGCCAGCGGCATCCGTTCGCTTGATGGTGTCGCTGACGGCAAGACCGGGGATGACGCCGTGGGAACGTTGCCGCACCGCGACCGCGACCGCGTCGAACAGCGCCGACGGCGTCAGCGCGCGGGCAGCGTCATGCACGAGCACGAGTTCGATGCCGTCGACCAACTCGCCAAGACCGGCGGCCACGGACTGCTGCCGGGTGTCGCCGCCGGTGACGACGGTCAACGACGCGGATGCGACTCCCGCCGCCTGCACGCCTATCGCGCGCGCGTCCGCTTCATCGCTCGCCGGAGCGACAACTATCACCTGGGCCTGTTCCTGCATGCCGAAGACGGCATGCAGTGAGCGCGCCAGCACCGTGGACCCCGCGAGCGCGACAAACGCCTTGGGCACATCAGCGCCCAAACGGGTTCCGCTGCCCGCGGCTACCACGATGACGGCGATGCGCGGGGTACTCATGTGTCGAGATTACCGGCACCGAGCCGAGCCGTACGGTCCCTCGACAAGCTCAAGGACCGGAGCGGGCTCGGTGATCGGAAGCTAGGAAGCCAGAACCTCGTCGAGAACGGTGGATGCCTTCTCTTCGTCGGTCTTCTCAGCCAGAGCCAGCTCGGAGATGAGAATCTGCCGAGCCTTCGCCAGCATGCGCTTCTCGCCAGCGGAGAGTCCGCGATCCTGATCGCGGCGCCACAGGTCGCGAACGACCTCGGAGACCTTGATCACGTCGCCGGAAGCCAGCTTCTCCAGGTTCGCCTTGTAACGGCGAGACCAGTTGGTGGGCTCCTCGGTGAACGGCGCGCGAAGCACCTCGAACACGCGGTCGAGGCCTTCCTTGCCGATGACGTCACGCACGCCGACAAGGTCGACATTCTCGGCAGGAACCTCAATGGTCAGATCGCCCTGGGTGACGTTGAGCTTCAGGTAGAGCTTCTCTTCACCCTTGATGATCCTCTTCTTCACCTCGGTGATCGTTGCGGCTCCATGATGGGGGTAAACGACGGTCTCGCCAACCTCGAAAAGCATAGATTGATGTCCCTTCAGCAACTTATAGAATACCACAGTCGCTTAGTGGTAAGGTTCGCTCCCCCGTCGTCGGCGACGCCACACCATACGCTAAACTCGAAGCGGATTCCGCTCGTAGCATGGCCACTCCCGGCCCCCGCGGACCGACTCTGGAGGGTCTTGTGAGAGGTCGTATCGCGGCATCCATCGTTCTGACGGCAGCGGTTGTGCTCGGAGCGACGGGCTGCACCCTGATCTCCCCCCAGACGACCACCGAGCACTACGACGCGAGCGACGGCGTGAGCGGCTCTGTTGGCAACATCGACGTGCGCAATGCCATACTCATCAGCGACAACGGCACCTCCGCGAACCTCCTGGTCACCCTGGTCAACCAGGACACCAAAAGCCACCGCGTGAAGATTCAGAGCACCACCGGCGGCGACAGCACGAACGAATTCGTCACGGTCGAGCCCGGCGCCACCCGTGTGGTCGGCACGAGCGACGACGAGGCCGTGGTCTTCTCCAACATCGACGCGAAGCCCGGCACGCTGCACAAGGTCTACTTTCAGTACGGCTCCGAAACCGGCCTGCAGTTGCTCGTGCCCGTGCTCACCAATGGCCTGCCCGCGTACAGCACCCTGACGCCGACGCCCGTCGCCACACCGTAACGCGGTGAGCTTCCCGCCTCAGGCGTTGAAGCGGTAGCCGAGCCCGCGCACCGTGACCACCATGACCGGGTCTGAGGGATTCTTCTCGATGCGCGAACGAATGCGCTTGATGTGCACATCCAGCGTCTTCGTGTCGCCGAAATAGTCGCTGCCCCACACCCTGTCGATCAGTTGACCGCGAGTGAGCACGCGTCCCGCGTTGCGCAACAACAGTTCAAGCAGCTCGAATTCCTTCAACGGCATAGCAATTTCGGCACCGTCCACACTGACCGTGTGGCTGTCGACATCCATGCGCACCGAGCCGGACTCGAGCACATTCTCGTCGTCGGCATCCGCCTCGGTACGCCTGCGCAGCACGGCGCGGATGCGAGCCAGCAGTTCCCGGGTCGAATACGGCTTGGTCACGTAGTCGTCTGCACCCAGCTCGAGCCCCACCACGATGTCAACCTCGGAGTCTTTGGCCGTGAGCATGATGATGGGAACGCCGGATCGTGCCCGCAGCTCGCGGCAGACCTCGGTTCCGGGCAGTCCGGGAAGCATCAGGTCGAGCAGCACCAGGTCGGCGCCGGCCCGATCGAACTCGCTCAACGCGGCAGGCCCGTCCGCGGCGACGGTCACGTCGTAGCCTTCGCGTCGCAGCAGAAAGGCCAGCGGCTCACTGAGGGACGCTTCGTCTTCGACGAGTAGCAGATGAGTCACGGAGTGTCTCCAATCGAGGCGCGGACGGCGCCGTTAGCGGATGCGGCGGGCAGCTGCGTGGATGCTTCCGGCAGCCGAATGGTGAAGGTGGATCCCCGGCCGGGCTGGGACCACACTCGCACCTCCCCGCCATGGTTCTGAACGGCGTGCTTGACTATCGCCAGGCCGAGCCCGGTTCCGCCGGTGCTGCGGGAGCGCGCCTGATCGACACGGTAGAAGCGCTCAAAGATGCGGTCGAGTTCGGCCTCGGGGATTCCCTCGCCCTGGTCGGTGATGGCGATCTCCACGGCTCCGTCGGCCACCTTGACGCCGATGCCGACACGGCTGCGCTCGGGCGAGTGCTGAAGGGCGTTCGAGATGAGATTGTCCACGGCGGTGACCAGCATCGACTCCACGCCGTAGACGTGGGCCCGCGACGAGCCGCCGACCGCCAACTCGATGGCACGGGCATCCGCAGCCACGCGATTCTGGTTGACCGCAGCGACAACGACGTCGTCGATCGCGAGCGGTGTCGGGTTGGCAAGCGAGGTGGAGGACTGCAGCCGGGAGAGCTCGATGATGTCCTGGGTGATGCGCGCCAGCCGCTGCGACTCCTGGCTGAGCCGCTCGCCAAAGCGGCGAACCTGCTCCGCGTCATCCGCCGCGCTCTGCAATGCCTCGGCGAGCAGGCCTACCGCGCCGATGGGGGTCTTCAATTCGTGGCTGATGTTGGCGATGAAGTCGCGGCGCACCTCGTCGAGTCGCACCGACTCGGTGTGGTCTTCGGCCAGCAGCAGAATGTAGCGGCTGCCCAGTCGGGCGACCCGGGCGTGCAGATGAATGCTCGCGTCGCCGAACGGGCCACGGGGTATCACGAGGTCGCGGCTGATCGACTCGCCGCTGCGGCGCACCGTGTCGACCAGTTCGGCCAACTCGGGCTGCACGAGGGTGTCATTCCACACCAGGCCCAGCGAATGGGCTCCGGGCGAGGCCTTCATGACGTTGTTCGATGGATCGACGACGATGCCGGCAGAGCCGAGCGCGTCGATGATTTGATCGACGCCGTCGGGAACCCCGGAGTTGACGACATCCGCAGCCTGCTCGCCCCGGCGGGCGGCAACATGAAGGATGGCCACGAAACCGGCGCCGACCACAAGGCCCAGTGCCAGAGACAGCAGCACCAACCAGGTGGAGTCCATGCTGCCCAGCGTAGCCAACGCGGAGCGTCGCATCCGGCTTGATCGGCGCAAAGACGGCGATACTTTAGACAGTGTTCAGATGCCCGGCACCATTCGTTAACCTGTTCTGGGCACCATAGAGACAAGTGCGGGCGAGTGCGCCCATGTGCGGTGCCCGTCTGCGGTGCGAAAACGCACCGAAAGGGAAGGATCACAAGTTCATGCGCGAGGTATTCCAGCAGGAGCTGCGTGAGGTTCAGGACCGGCTCGTGGAGATTGCCGAGCTTGTCGTGCTCTCGATCGAGAATGCGACGCGGGCGTTCAACGAATCGGATGTCTCACTCGCCGAGACCGTGATAGCCAACGACAACAAGATCGACGAACTCACGGTTGTGCTCGACGAGCTGTCTATACAGATTCTGGCCCGCCAGCAGCCGGTGGCTCGCGACCTGCGCATCGTGGTGAGCGCATTGCGCATCAGTGCCTCGCTCGAGCGCATGGGTGACATGGCCGAGCACATCGCCCAGCTCGCGCGCTACCGCTTTCCCGACAAGGTCGTCCCCAAGAGCCTGCGCTCGACGTTCAAGGAGATGGGGCGACTGGATGTGCTCATCGCCACGAAACTCGCCGAACTGCTGCGCACGCAGGAGCTCTCGATCGCCGAGGAGATTCGCAACGACGATGACCTCATCGATGATCTGCACGTGAGCGTCTTCGACAAGGTTCTCGGCGAGAAATGGAAGGGTGAAGCGGTAGACACCGTGGATGCCACGCTCGCCTCGCGCTACCACGAGCGTTTCGCAGACCACGCCGTCTCGATCGCCAAGAAGGTGCAGTACCTCGGCACCGGCGACTGGGTCGCCGACGAGGCCTGAGGTTTCGCTGGGCGAGTAGCGGGCGCTACTTCTTGCCCTGCGCGGCTACTGCGGCGGCGCCTGCCGCGGCAGCCTCGGGGTCGAGGTATTCAGCCGCCGATACGGGCCGGAAGTCGGCGTCGAGTTTGTAGACCAGCGGGATGCCGGTGGGAATGTTCAGCTCGGCGATCTCGTCGTCCGAGATGCCGTCGAGATGCTTGACGAGCGCGCGCAGGGAGTTGCCGTGGGCAGTGACGAGCACGGTCTTGCCCGCCTCGAGATCTTTCGTGATGTCGGACTCCCAGTACGGCAGCATCCGCTCGATCACGAGCTTGAGCGACTCAGTGCGCGGCAGATCGTCGCCGAGGCCCGCGTAACGGGGGTCGTGCGCCTGGGAGAACTCGCTGTCGTCGTCGAGCAGCGGCGGCGGCACGTCGAAGGAGCGGCGCCAGGTCTGGAACTGCTCGGGGCCGAACTTCTCAAGCGTCTCGGCCTTGTCGAGCCCCTGCAGCGCGCCGTAGTGGCGCTCGTTGAGCCGCCACGAACGCTTCACGTCGATCCACAGCCGGTCGGCCACCTCGAGCGCGAGGTTCGCGGTCTGGATGGCGCGCGTGAGAACCGAGGTATAGAGCACGTCCGGCTCAAGGCCGGACTCCAGCAGCAGTTCGCCCGCGCGCCTGGCCTCGGTGACGCCCTGCTCGCTCAGACGCACGTCGACCCAGCCGGTGAAGAGGTTCTTCTGGTTCCACTCGCTGTTGCCGTGACGCAGCAGAATCAGGGTGTGGGCGGCGGGCTGCGTGGAGTACTCGGTCATGCCTCCAATCTACCGGCTCGGCCTGCGGCTGGAAGGATGGAGGCATGGCAGTCGGCTCGGTCACCCGCGGAACCACCAACACGAATCGGCTGCGACGCGTGGATCGCTGGATCGCGACGCTTGCGGTGCTGCGCCGCGCCGCCGATCCGCTCGTCGTCGATCTGGGCTATGGAGCCAGCGCCGTGACAGCGCTCGAGCTGCACCAGCGGCTGGCGCGCAGTCGGGCGGATGTGGAGGTGCTCGGCATCGAGATCGAGCCGGAACGTGTGCGCACCGCGCAAGCGCAGCTACGGGAGGTGCGCGCCGGCCGAACGAGCTTTGCCCCGGATGCCCGCGTCGGCTTTGCGACGGGCGGCTTCGAGGTGCCGCTTGCCGGCGGTCGGCGCGCGGCCGTGATCCGCGCCCTCAACGTGCTGCGCCAGTACCCCGAGCACGCCGTGCTGCCGTCGTGGCAACTGCTGGTCACGCGCCTGCAGCCCGGCGGCGTACTCATCGACGGTACCTGCGACGAGATCGGGCGCATCGCCAGCTGGGTGGATGTGACGGCCGACGGGCCGCAGCACCTCACCGTCTCGATGCGACTGGCCGGGCTTGAGCATCCGGCGATAGTGGCCGAGCGGCTGCCGAAGATTCTGATCCATCGCAACGTCGATGGCGAAAAGGTACACGAATTCATGACCGACCTCGATCGGCACTGGCAGTACAACGCGGCGCTGGCGACCTATGGGCCCGCGCAACGGTGGGCAGCGACGGTACGCGCGCTCACGGATGCCGGCTGGCCGCTGCGCTCCAACCGCGCACGCGTCAAGCTCGGCGAGGTGAGCGTTGTGTGGGATGCGGTGAAACCGCGCGGGTTCACGTGGTAGCTATGGCGTGGAAGCGGGGCGGGTGACGGCTCCGATGCGTGGGATACGCGGCACGTTGGCCACGGCGCCCGCCGTCGGCGGAACCACCACCTCCTGAGCCGCCGCGACAACGATGCCCTCCGCGTCGACGTTGAGGGTGAGCGAGACATCCGTGCTTCTCTTCACCACGGCGAGCGCGATGGGCCCCAACTCGTGGTGCATGGCGCTGGAAGTGACCAGCCCAACCTCGCGACGCTCGCCCTCCTGCGAGAACCACACCGGGCTTCCGGCGCCGGGCAGAACGGCATCCGAGCCATCGAGGTGCAGCATCACGAGCCGGCGCGGCGGGTGCCCCAGATTGTGCACCTTGGCGATGGTTTCCTGGCCGCGATAGCAGCCCTTCTCCAGGTGCACGGCGCTGCGCAGCCAGTCGAGTTCGTGCGGAATCGTGCGCTCGTCGACCTCGGTGGCGAAGCGCGGACGCCACGCCGCGATGCGCAGCGCCTCCACCGCCAGCAGACCGGCGACCGGCAGCTCTGCGGATGCCGCGCGCGCGGCAATCCCGTCGAGCTCGCCTCGAGCCACCAGCGTCTCGCTCCAGTTCCAGCCCGCGCCGGGGTGCTCGGCCGCCGTCGCATATTGGTGACCGCCTGGCGCGACCGCCGTCCACGGGTCGTGCCAGACCAAGGCGGTGCCGTTCGACACTGCGGCGCTCACGAGTTCGCCGGAGCCCAGCGCCCCGATCGTGGCGAACTCCTCGCTGCGATCGGCGAGCTCGACACGCAGCATGAATCGCATCGACGTCAGCCAGCCGAGCAGGGCATCCGCCTCGTCGTGCTCCACGAGCAGCCAGAGCGTCTCACCGTCGTCGATCAGGCGCACGGCGTGCTCCACCCGGCCCGTCTGTGCGAGCAACAGCGTCTCCGAGCTGTCTCCCGCACCCATACGCGTGAGGCTCTGGCTGCTGATCGAGTTCAGCCAGCTCAGGCGATCGGGGCCGGTGATGGTGAGCACGGCGCGATGGGAGAGGTCGACGATGGCGTCTCCAGCGGCCAGACGGCGCTGTTCGAGCACCGGGTTGCCATAGTGCGCGGCGACACCCGCGTCGCGGCCGCCCGCCTCGACGGCGCCGCTCAGCGCGAGAAAGGGGTTGGTCATGGCGTCAGTCCACCTTCGCGAGACGAGCGGATGCGTGCGTGCGCAGGTCCTGCCCGAGGGCGGCAATATCCCACGCCCACAGCAGATGCGCATCGACGAGCCCGTAGAGCCGGGTGGCCGCCGCATACTCTTTGGCGGTTGCGCTGCGAATGACCGCATCCGTCGACAGGTCGACGCGGGGCCCGGTGATCTGGCCGAGGTACAGCTCGGCGACCCCGTCGGGGTGCACGAGCGAGACCTCCAGGTCGAAGCCACCGGATGCGTTGCGCAGCGTCTCAACGGACTCAGCGTTCGCGAAGGGACGCGCTCCGACACCGGGCAGCATCGCCGGCCCGGGATCGCCGTCGGTCAGCGGTCGGCTGAGCCGCCAGTAGCCGGTTTCCGCGACGAGCGGGCGCTCGGCGTCGTCGGCATCCGTCTCGTCGCCCTCGTGATTCTCATCGTCGGAGATCAGCCACGTGTATGAGCTGTAGTTGAGGTAAGGCAGGCCGTCGTGGCTGAAGCTCACGCGCTGGCCGAACTCCCTCTGCACATGTGTCTCGCCGCTCGCCTCGTCGAGCACATAGTCGAGCACGCCCGTGCCCTCCCAGACGCCGAGCAGCCATGAGAGCGGCACGATCTCTGCCGGCAGGCCGGTGGGAATCTCGATCATGGCGTTCGCCGGGTTGGCCAGATGCCTAGCGCTGGCCCTGGAACAGTCGATACACGACCAGAACAGCCACGCCGGCAATGGCCAGCGAGGCCAGGCCGAGCAGTCCGACGAAGAAGAGCTCCAGAGTCACGAGAGGCATGAAGCCAGTCTATCCTGCACGGCTCGTGCGGCGCGTCAGGCGCCGAGGCCGGTGAACGCCAGAATGACGGATGCGATGGCCAGCACCGCGATCGCCCCCATGATGCTGGCGACGAGCCGGGAGACGAAACCGCGCTTCTCCTGGGTGGCGAGTTGCACGCACAGCGCACCCACCACGCAGATCGCCAGGGTCAGGCTGAGCCACGGCGTGTAGTGCGCGGGCTGCGCAAAGGCGATGATGATGACGGAGCACACCGCCGCCGCCAGCCACACGGCCACGATGCTCGCCCAGCGCCGCGCCGGGCTCAGCGGGACGGGTGTCGGTGTCGTCATGCATCCATTCTGCCCCGATCCGCGCGTCACGATGGGCGCAGGCACGAATCGACGTCCGATAGGCTGGGCGCGCACGCTCAGGAGGCCCCATGGCGCAACTATTGATCCTGACCTCTGCGCCAGACGTGGAGGTGTTGCCCGCGCTCTCATTGCTGGGCCATCAGGTGCGGCAGATTCCCGCAACGCCGGCTTCTCTTGTCAACGCCCCGGGATGCGACCTCATCTTCATCGACGCGCGCACCGATCTCGCCGGCGCCAAGTCGCTCTGCAAACTGCTCACGACCACGGGCGTCAGCGTTCCGCTCATGCTCGTGCTCACCGAGGGGGGTCTCGCCGCCGTGCATGCCGACTGGGGCATCAGCGACGTCGTGGTAGACACGGCTGGTCCTGCGGAGGCGGATGCGCGCATCCGGCTCGCAATAGGGCGGCAGTCGCTGGAACCGGCGCAGACCACCATTCAGGCCTCGGGCATCACCATCGACGAGGCCAGCTATTCGGCGAAGGCGCACGGGCGCACGCTCGACCTCACCTTCAAGGAGTTCGAACTGCTGCGCTTCCTGGCCGGGCACCCCTCACGGGTCTTCACCCGTGAGCAACTGCTCAGCGAGGTGTGGGGGTACGACTATTTCGGCGGCACCCGCACCGTCGACGTGCACGTGCGGCGCCTGCGCGCCAAGCTCGGCGACTTGGAGTCGCTCATCGGCACGGTGCGCAATGTCGGCTACCGCTTCAATGTCTCTGAGGACGACAATGAGCGACTCGCTCCGCCTGTCGGTTCCTGATCTTTCGAACACGGCAGCCGCATCCGATTTCTTTCGGGTTGCGGATGCCGCGCGCGAGAGTGACGGATACGACCCCTTCAACGAACAGGCGCGTCTCGACCTCGCATCCGGGCATCGCACGCCTGTGGTCGCCACTGTCACGTCGACGGATGCCGTGTGGCAGCCGGATGCCGACAGTCCGGCTCTCGACGGACACACCGTCGGCGCGGCGATCGTCGGCGCTGGCGAGCTCGACCTCGTGATCGACCCCGTCTTTCGCGGCAAAGGCTACGCAGCGGTCGCGCTGCCGGGGCTGCTGTCACATGCACACGGCGAGCTCACGGCCTGGTCGCATGGCGACCACCCGGCCGCGCGCCTGCTCGCCCCGCGCTTCGGCTTCGAGCCGGTGCGCACGCTGCTGCAGCTCAAGCTCGCGCCCCTGCAGGCTGCTGCACCCGGCCCCACCTTGTCGAAAACGACGGAGATTTCAAGCAAATCCGTCCCTGAGGGCCGAATACTGCCGTTATCGTCGAAAACTCCGTCGTTTTCGACGGGCAGTCCGGAAGGACCGGGCGGCTCGATCACGAGCTTTCGCGGAGGTCTCGACGAAGACGAGTGGGTCGCGCTCAATGCGCGCGTCTTCGCCGCGCATCCGGAACAGGGCCGCGTCACCGTGGGCGATCTGCGCGCACGCGAGGCCGAGCCGTGGTTCGACGCGGGCGATTTTCTTGTCGCGCGCGACGCATCCGGCACCATGATCGGCTACAACTGGCTGAAGATCGAGCCGGGCGAGAGCAGCGGCGAGGTCTATGTGATCGGCGTGGATGCGGCATCCGCCGGTCACGGGCTCGGTCGCCGGCTCATGCTCGCGGGGCTCGCGCGGCTGGCCGAACGCGGCTGCGCCAGCGCCACGCTCTACGTTGAGGCAGACAACGAGCCGGCCGTGCGCCTCTACCGTTCCCTGGGCTTCGCCGACCACACGGTCGACGTGCAATACCGACGAACCCTCTGACCACGTCCTTTTTCAGGAAATACTGTGCACCGGCTGGACTATCCGGCCGCCCTGCAGTATTTCCTGAAAAGGATGTTCACCGACGGTTTGGCAGAGGTATCGCCCGGTGACAAGTCATGGTGACATGATGTTCTGATGGACGGCGAGAACATACTGCTCGACTCGGGGCTCGGCAGCGACGTCGACGACGACTTCGCACCCTTTGTCTACGAGAATGACCCGACGCTGCCCGACGAGCGCTATCTCGACCGGGAGCTGAGTTGGCTGGCATTCAACCAGCGGGTGCTCGAGCTCGCCGAAGATCCGGATGTTCCGGTGCTCGAACGCGCAAACTTTCTGGCCATCTTCGCCAGCAATCTCGACGAGTTCTTCATGGTGCGCGTCGCGGGACTCAAGCGCCGCATTCTCACCGGGCTCGCCGTGCCCACCAACGTCGGCCGCGCTCCCGTCGACGTGCTTGCAGACATCTCTGAAAAGGCGCACGAGCTGCAGGAGCGGCACGCCGCCGTGTACCAGGATCTCATCAAGCCCGCCCTCGGAGAGGCCGGGATCGAGATCGTCACCTGGGAGCGCCTCGACGAAGGTGACCGCACCCAGATGCGCGAAATCTTCTCCCAGCGCATCTTCCCGGTGCTGATGCCGCTCGCCGTCGACCCGGCGCATCCGTTCCCGTACATCTCGGGACTGTCTCTGAACCTGTCGGTGCGGGTGCGGCATCCGAAGACCGGCAAGGAGCAGTTTGCCCGGCTCAAGGTCCCCCCGATGCTTCCGCGCTTCGTGCGCATCGACCAGCGCGAGTCCGTCGACCAGATGCGCTTCATCGCGCTCGAAGACCTCATCGCCAACCACCTCGGCGATCTGTTTCCCGGCATGGAGGTGCTCGAGCACCACATTTTTCGGGTGACCCGCAACGAGGATGTCGAGGTCGACGAAGACGAGACCGAGAACCTGCTGCAGGCGCTGGAGAAAGAACTGTTGCGCCGCCGATTCGGCCCGCCGATTCGCCTCGAGGTCACCGCAGACATGGACGAGGTAACGCTGGGCCTCCTGGTGCGCGAACTGGATGTGAGCGAGCAGGAGGTCTACCGGCTGCCCTCCCCGCTCGACCTGGGCGGCCTCTTCGATCTGGCCAAGATCGACCGGCCCGATCTGCATTACCCCACTCACGTACCCACGACCGCCGCCCAGTTCATGCCCCGCGAGCCGAACGCGAAACCCGATCTCTTCGCGGCCGTGGCGCGCCGGGACGTACTCGTGCACCACCCGTACGAGTCGTTCGCCACGAGCGTGCAGGCCTTTCTCGAGCAGGCCGCGAGCGACCCGAACGTGCTGGCCATCAAACAGACGCTGTACCGCACCTCCGGCGACAGCCCCATCGTCGAGGCTCTCATCGACGCGGCCGAGGCGGGCAAGCAGGTGCTCGCCCTCGTGGAGATCAAGGCGCGCTTCGATGAGCAGAACAACATCTCGTGGGCGCGCAAGCTCGAGAAGGCCGGCGTGCACGTCGTCTACGGCCTCGTCGGGCTGAAAACCCACTGCAAGCTGCTGCTCGTCGTGCGCCAGGAGCAGGGGAAACTGCGCCATTACAGCCACATCGGCACGGGAAATTACAACCCGAAGACGAGCCGACTGTACGAAGACCTCGGCCTGTTCACCTCCGATGACCAGGTGGGTAAAGATCTCACCCGCCTCTTCAACGAGCTCAGCGGTTATGCCATCGAGAAGAAGTTCAAGCGACTGCTGGTTGCGCCACTGCACCTGCGCAAGGGGCTGCTCAAACGCATCCAGACCGAGGCGGAGAACGCGGCGGCGGGGCTGCCCAGCGGCATCCGCATCAAACTGAACTCGATCGTGGACGAGGCGATCATCGACGCCCTGTACAAGGCGAGCGAAGCCGGCGTGCCCGTGGATCTCTGGGTGCGCGGCATCTGCAGCCTGCGACCGGGCGAAGACGGGCTGAGCTCGAACATTCGGGTGCGCTCGGTGCTCGGCCGCTACCTCGAGCACTCGCGCGTCTTCTCATTCGTGAACAACGGCGATCCCCAGGTCTTCATCGGCAGCGCCGACATGATGCACCGCAACCTCGATCGACGCGTCGAGGCCCTCGTGCGACTGACGGATGCCTCCCAGATCAGCGAGCTCGACGACCTGTTCGACGTGGCATTCGACGACGGCACCTCCACCTGGTGGCTGGATGCCGAGGGCACGTGGACACGTCACAGCAAGAATGCGAGCGGCGAGCCCCTCGAAGACCTGCAGAATAGGCTCATGCATCACATCTCGCATCGGCCCCGCTCAGGGGGCCGCCGGTGACGAACGCGGTCTATGCGGCGGGGGCGGTCTGCTGGCGCTACATCGACGGCAAGCTCATGGTGCTGGTCATTCATCGCACCCGCTACGGCGACGTCACCATTCCCAAGGGCAAGGTCGACCCCGGCGAGACGCTGCCGCAGACCGCGGTGCGCGAGATCAAAGAGGAGACCGGCCTCACCGTCGCCCTCGGTGTTCCCGTGGGCATCTCCAGTTACCCCCTGGCCAGCGGACGCGAGAAGATCGTGCACTACTGGGCCGCGGAGGTCAGTGACAAGGCCGTCGCCTCCTCGACATTCCTGCCCAACGGCGAGGTGGCTGCGCTCGAATGGGTGAGTGTCAAGAAGGCCCGCGGTTACCTCAGCTATCCCCCGGATGTCGAGATTCTCGAAAACTTTCAGCGGCTGGTCGACGACGGCGTCACGAGCACTTTCGCGCTGATCGCCCTGCGACACGGCAAGGCCACCTCTCCCGGCTCCTGGGACGGGCCGGATGCGACACGCCCGCTCACCGAGCGCGGCGTGCGCCAGGCCGCCGAAGATGCGCTCTCGCTGCAGGCGTGGCATCCGCGCAAGATCGTCACGAGCCCGGCCGTGCGCTGCGTGGCGACCGTCGCGCCGCTGGCGGCCGCGAGCGGCATCGTGCCCAAGCACGCCCCCGGCATCAGCCAGGACTCGTATGAGGAAGGCACGGCGAGCGTGCGCGAGGTCGTCGGCAAACGCGTGCGGTCGATGAAATCGGCCGTGCTCTGCAGCCATGGGCCGGTGCTGCCGGAGATTCTGCGCGAAATCGCGTTGGCCACCGGCACGGCCATGGGCAGCTACGTGCGCGAGTCGGCCGCGCTGGAAACCGGCGGCTTCTCCGTGGTGCACCTCTCGGCCACCAACCCCAGTTCGGGCATCATCGCCATCGAAACGCACAGCCCCCGCGTCTGAGCTTCGCTCCGCGTTAACCTCCCGTTTACCACGTGGGGGGAGGCTGGTCACACATCCGGAATAGCGTCGAAGTCGGGTCAGCACCGGCCCGAAACGTCCTGTTGTCAATCCCCGGAAGGGACTACTGTGAAACTCTCCCGCTATGGCGCACCCGTCGCCATCATCGCTGCGGCTGCCATCGCTCTCACTGGCTGTGCGGCGAACGAAGGAAGCACGCCCAGCAACTCCGAGACGAAGTCGGCCTCAACCCTCTCCGGCACCATCAACGGCGTCGGCTCCTCCGCCCAGGGCACGGCACAGACCACCTGGATCGCAAGCTTTCAGCAGACCAACCCCGACGTGACGGTCAACTATGACCCGCAGGGCTCGGGCGCCGGCCGCAAGAGCTTCATCTCGGGCGCCGCCGACTTCGCCGGCTCGGACGCCGCGCTGAAGGATGCGGAACTCGCTGGCGACTTCGCCATGTGCGCCGCGGGCACGAAGGGCATCGACCTCCCCGTCTACATCTCGCCGATCGCCATCGCGTACAACGTTGACGGGGTCAAGGATCTCAAGCTCGACGCCGTGACCATCGCCAAGATCTTCAGCGGCGCCGTCACCAAGTGGAACGACCCGGCCATCACCGCGCTGAACTCGGGCGCCACGCTGCCGGATGCCGCCATCACGGTCGTGCACCGCTCCGACGACTCGGGCACCACGCAGAACTTCACCGAGTACCTCGCCGCGAACGCGAAGGACGTCTGGACCAAGCCGTCTGGCCAGACCTACCCGTACACGATCGGTGACGCGGCCAAGGGCACCTCGGGTGTGGCCGACGCCACGAAGGGCGCCAAGAACAGCATCACCTACATCGACGAGTCCGGTGCCGCTGGCCTCAGCATCGCCCAGCTCAAGGTCGGCGACAGCTTCGTGAAGATCAATGCTGCCGGCGCCGCGGATGTCGTTGCCAAGTCCCCGATCGCATCCGGTCGTGCAGATGGTGACCTCGCCATCGCGATCGACCGCACGATCACCGACGCGAACGCCTGGCCGATGGTGCTCGTGAGCTACGTGATCGCCTGCCAGCAGTACAAGGACGCGGCCAAGGCCGAGCTCGTGAAGGCATACGCCGGCTATCTCGTCACCGACGAGGCGCAGAAGGCCTCGGCCGAGCAGGCCGGTTCGGCCCCGCTGTCGAAGGAACTGGCCACGAAGGTCGCCGCCGCGATAGCTACCATCAAGTAGATCCTCGTATGGAACCCGGCCCGCAGCTCTCACGAGCTCGGGCCGGGTTTGACGAGGTTTCACCCCCACTGACACCGACATCTCACACGAAGAACCCGAGCAGAGAGACAGCATGACGACGCAGACGCAAGCCGCCCCTCGCGCCAGACTTCGCCTCGGCGATCGCGTCTTCTCGACCGGCACCGTCGTCGCCGGTTCGCTCATTCTCGTCGTTCTCGCGGCCGTCGCGATCTTTCTCATTGCGCAGAGCCTGCCCGCCCTCGTCGCGGGTTCCAAGGATCTGCCGGGCGGGGCCACAAACTTCTGGGTGTACGTCTGGCCGCTCGCCTTCGGCACGGTCTGGGCCGCCTTTCTCGCCCTCATCATCGCCACGCCCCTCTCCATCGGCATCGCGCTCTTCATCTCGCACTACGCGCCGCGCCGCCTCTCGCAGCTGCTCGGCTACGTGATAGACCTGCTCGCCGCCGTGCCCTCCGTGGTCTTCGGCCTGTGGGGCATCGTGGTGCTCTCGCCCTTTGTGCAGCCGTTCTATGCCTGGCTCGTGAACAACCTGGGCTGGATTCCGTTCTTCTCCGGGCCGGTCTCCGGCACCGGACGCACCATTCTCACCGTGGCCATCGTGCTTGCCGTCATGGTGTTGCCCATCATGACCGCCATGTGCCGCGAGATCTTCCTGCAGACCCCGCGCCTGCACGAAGAAGCCGCACTCGCGCTCGGCGCCACCCGGTGGGAGATGATCCGCATGGCTGTGCTCCCCTTCGGGCGCGCCGGCATCGTCTCGGCCGTCATGCTCGGCCTGGGCCGCGCGCTCGGCGAAACCATGGCCGTCGCCATGGTTCTCTCCCCGGCCGTCGTCGTGAACATCTTTCTGCTCACCCCGCAGAACCCGAATACCATTGCCGCGAACATCGCCCTGCAGTTTCCGGAGGCCACCGGTGTCTCGATCAACGCGCTCATCGCATCCGGCCTGGTGCTGTTCGTCGTGACACTCGCCGTCAACTCGCTGGCCCGCTATTTCGTGGGCCGCCGCAAAGCCTTCTCGGGAGCAAATTGATGACAACGGTGACGGCCGTGCGGCCGATGGGCAACACACTTACCGCAGGCAAACTGCCACGCGGCACCACCTGGATAGCGCTCGTCGGCGGCTGGGTTGTGTTCGGCGGAATCTTCGGCATTCTGGCCGCCAGCGGCACCACGAAGGGCTTCAACGTCGTGGGCGCCGTGTTCTTCGGCACCCTGCTGTTCGACGTGGTGATCTACGTGCTCTCGCTTCTCGTAGAGGGGCGCCGCAAGGCCACTGACCGGCTCATCACCTCGCTCGTGGCTACCGCCTTTATCGTCGCGCTGCTCCCCCTGATCTCCCTGATTTGGACCACGGTCTCCAACGGCCTGGCGCGTTTCGATATCGCGCTCTTCACCGAGTCGATGCGCAACGTGATCGGCGAGGGCGGCGGCGCTCTGCACGCCATCGTCGGAACGCTCGAGATCACAGGAATGGCGACGCTGATCTCGGTGCCCGTCGGCCTGCTGACTTCGATCTACCTCGTGGAATACGGTCGCAGCCACCTCGCGCGCGGCATCACCTTCTTCGTTGACGTGATGATGGGTATCCCTTCGATCGTCGCTGGCCTGTTCGCCTTTGCCCTGTTCGCGCTCATCACGGGCAGCCCAGGCATTCGAAGTGGTTTCGCCGGTGCCGTTTCGATCTCGGTGCTCATGATCCCGGTCGTCGTGCGCTCCAGCGAAGAGATCCTGCGCCTCGTGCCGAACGAGCTGCGCGAGGCATCCTATGCGCTGGGCGTTCCCAAGTGGCTCACCGTTCTCAAGATCGTGCTGCCGACCTCGCTGGCCGGCCTGGTGACCGGCGTGATGCTCGCCATCGCGCGAGTCATCGGCGAAACGGCCCCGCTCTTGATCGTGGCCGGTTTCACCACAAGCATGAACTACAACCTGTTCAACGACCGCATGATGACGCTGCCGGTCTTCATCTACACGCAGTACACCCAGGCGGCCGGCATACACGCCCAGGCTGCCATCGACAGGGCGTGGGCCAGCGCGCTCACCATCATCATCATCGTCATGCTGCTCAACCTGATCGGCCGCATCATCGCCCGCGTCTTCGCCCCCAAGTACGGCCGCTAACTGACAAGGAATGCCACGTGTCCAAGCGCATTGAAGTCTCAGACCTGAACGTCTACTACAGCAAGTTTCGTGCTGTGGAGGGCGTCTCGCTCGCCATCGAGCCTCGCACCGTGACCGCTTTCATCGGGCCCAGCGGATGCGGCAAGTCCACGTTTCTGCGCACCCTGAACCGCATGCACGAGGTCATCCCCGGCGCCTACGTCGAGGGAACGGTCTCCATCGACGGCAACGACCTCTACGGGCCGGGCGTCGACCCGGTGCTCGTGCGCCGCCAGGTGGGCATGGTCTTCCAGCGGCCCAACCCTTTTCCCACGATGTCCATTCGGGAGAACGTGCTGGCGGGCGTGAGGCTCAACAACCGGCGCATGCCGAAGGATGAGGCCGACGAGCTGGTCGAGAAGTCGCTGCAGAGCGCCAATCTGTGGAACGAAGTCAAGGATCGCCTCAACCTGCCCGGCTCCGGGCTCTCCGGCGGGCAGCAGCAGCGCCTCTGCATCGCCCGCGCCATCGCCGTCTCCCCCGACGTGCTGCTCATGGACGAGCCGTGCTCGGCCCTCGACCCGATCTCGACCCTCGCCATCGAGGACCTCATCGAGGAGCTGAAGCAGGAATACACGATAGTGATAGTGACGCACAACATGCAGCAGGCATCCCGCGTCTCTGATCGCACCGCGTTCTTCAACATCGCCGGCACAGGCAAGCCGGGCAAGCTCATCGAGTTCAACGACACGGCCACGATCTTCTCGAACCCGACCGTTCAGGCCACCGAGGACTACGTGTCGGGCCGCTTCGGCTAGGCCGTTCACCTCGGCAGTCCACCAGCTCGCACGCCTCTGGCTACGTTGTCGGCCCGCGTGGGTATGACGCTAGACCGGGCTTTTGACGACACCCCGGACTTTTCCCAGGAATTCTCCGGTCTTGCGTCAAAAGTCCGGTCTAGCGTCATCCCCTTAGGGCGGATGCGTGACAGCCGTGCACAGTCATGCCGGGCACAGTCATGCCGGGCACAATTATGGCCGGGCCGCAGAACGCCTCTCGGCGCGAGGCCGCTCGAAGCGGCGAATATTGGAGCCCGGGGTTACTGCGGCCCGGCCACGAACTAGTGTAACCGAGTGCCTGCAGCAGGCATTCCCATGGGCTGTGAATCTGCCGACCGGGGCGCTATTCGAGGGAGTCGCTGCGCCAGAGCATCGCGCATCCGGTGAGCTCCTGCGCGGTCTGCGAGAAGCGCAGTGCCCGTGTCGTGAGTTCGGTAGAGCGCGCCGGCTCCGTGGCATCGAGATCGTCGGCCACACTCGTGCAGCCGGCCGCCATCACGCGGCAGAACGCGGCGGCGCGTTCCAGGGCGACCGCGAAATCGCCCTCGAACAGCCCACGCAGGATGCGATCGGCCAGTTCCGTGATCTCGGCCGGCCCTGCGGGAATGGGGGCCCCGGCAACGATCGGGTCGATGGTGGTGACCACGTCGATGCCGCGCTGAAACAGGAATGCCGTTCCCTCAGCATCCTGCCGCGTGAGCATCCGCAGCAGATAGATGCGCCAGAGCGCACCGGGCAGGCTTCGCGGCATCGCCCGCGACCACAATTCCGCCAGGGCGTCGATGCCATTCTCGTCGGTGAAGGTCACCAAGCGGTGCACAACGTCGGCCTCCGGATCGGCCCGAACTCGCGCGAGCAACGTCTGCGCGGTCTCGTGTGCGATGCGACTCGTCTCGGCCGGGTCGTCACCGCCATGAAAGGTCTCGAACTTGCTGCCCGAGAACTGGGTGGGCTTGTGAAAGTCGTCAGCCACGCGCATTTCTCCTGTTCCCGATGTGCACGAATGTCCCCCATTTGCGGGTCGCCATAGCGTATGGTCTGGCTATGAACATTCTTCTGGTCATCATCATTGTCGTCGCGATCATCCTTGCGATAGTCGGAGGATTGTCCAACGCGGTCTCATGGCTGCTCTGGGTGGGCATCGTTCTGGCGATCATCGCGATCATCGTGTGGCTGCTGCGCCTCATCACCGGTCGCAAGACCCGCTAGCCGGGCCCACTGCACCACCCTACGTGGCTCAGGTGCGCTCGCATTCACGCTAGATTTAAGCGTAGGCGCCTGTAGCTCAGTTGGTAGAGCATCGGACTTTTAATCCGCGGGTCGTGGGTTCGAGCCCCACCGGGCGCACCCATCTGCACCCACGGCACGAGCCTCCACTGGGGGATGGCCGTTGACGATGGAGACTCTGTTCATCGCCGTAATGCACTCGGTCGTGGCAACCCGATGTCTTCGATCAGATCGCCAAGAGCTCGATCGAGTTCCGTGCCGGCTTGGGTGATTTTGTTAATGCCGAACCCGCGCAGTTGCGTGCTCGGTACGTCGAAGCTCAGAATCGTTCCTGCTTGAGCCGACGCGTGAGCTTCAATTCTGACCGGCGAGTACAACATCGCGCCAGGGTCATGCCGAAACAATTGCGCCGCCAAGCCCTGGTTGACGATCAACCACACAATGCTCGAGACGGAACTCCCGGCATAGCGCATCAGGTCCCCCGGCCTCGACGACCAGACACACACGAATCCGCTCGGCGACTCCCACTGCAGACCCCGCACGAATCCCGACCAGTCACCGTCCCCGGCAAGCCGAGTCAGGGCATCCGCATCGGACAGCCCGGGCACCGCCTGCTCGAACGCCGTAACGAGCGCCTCGAAACGCGCGTTAGTGGATAGCTGCACCCGCTGTGCCTGATAGTCCGTTGCGCTCTCGGTGCTGTCATAACTCACCGAACAATCCTCGCAGCAGTCATCAGCATCAGAGTTCTCCCGATTCGGTCGGTGCGTCTTTACTGCGGACAAGAGGCCGCGTGGGCGCCTCCTACGACGGCAGCCACAAGAAGACCCACTGATCTGCATCGGGTGCGCCTGCCCGCAAGCGGGACGCGCGGCGCGACGTCTGTCCAGCAGCCAGTAGTGTCGAAGCACGAGCGGTTACATTGGAGGGCCATGTCTGCATCGAGCCGGCGGCGCCAACGCGTTGCACCCCTCGCCGCCGCTCTGTGCGTCGCAAGCTTGAGCATGGGCCTCGCCGGCTGTGCGGGCATCGACTCCAGCCCGCACAGGGTCGGGGCGTCACTACCTGCGACGCCAACACAGACCCCGGACGCCCAGTCGCCCGCTATGCATGGCCCAGTGTTCCCGTCGTCCACTCCGGGCGTAACAGCGGATGCCGCATCGATGGCAGCCGCACAAGCCCGACTTGCGCACGCCCCTGTTCCACCGGGCGCCGTCAGCAGCACAATACGACCCGACGGCGTCGCATCCGCACTGGCGATGAGTTTCTGGTGCCAGCCGATGGCCGACGCAGTACAGTACTGGACGGTTGCCGGCATGTCCGTCGCTTCAACCGTCGACTACCTCAAGACACATTCACCCCAGGGCTTGACGCTCGCGGAGGTAACGGGCAGCAACGCCGCCGGCGACACGAACGTCGACGCCAAGATTGTCGAGTATGCGGTCAGTCTGGATGCCGGAGACGGGTTGGTCTATGAGGTGACCCCGGTCGACTCCGGAGCGGGAATCCGTGCCGACGCTCTGGTCACCCCCGCGAACGCAATATGCGCCACGGCACCACCGGGAACCGTGCTCGGTTACTGGGGCGGGTAGGGGACCGCGTGCGGATGAAAGTGGTCATGAAATGCGGCTCCCCCCGGTTCACGACATGTGACCGACGAACCGGGGCAGTCGTCACCATGCTCTAACGTCGACGCCCAGCCACTGCGCGAGGTCCGCTATCTCGGCCCGCACCATGTCGTGCTCTTCGGCATCGAACGGCAGCAGCTCGTGCACGGCCGCCACGACGAGTGCTTCATGCTCTCGATCGACTTCGGCCTCAAGCAGGCCCACGAACCGGTCGCCCATCAGGATCGGATGCGCGAAGAAGCCGTACCTGCGTTGAGACTGTGGCTTGAACTGCTCAAGCACATACTCGAAGTCGAAGAGCTCTCGCAGACGCGGCCGGTCGAACAAAATGCCGTCGTACGGGCTCAGGAAAGCCGTGCGCCCTCCCTCGTCTTCTTCGATGGCCGCGAGCGCTTCGGGGTCGACTCGATATTTCTGGCGCAACCCCTCCACCGCCGCCGGCTCACCTGCCTCGCCCACCCGAGTCCACGGCGACTTCTGCTTCGCGATGCCCGCAGCGCGCAGTCGGCGCTCGTCCAGCATCCGTTCGGCCTCGTCATATTCGAACTCGGGCAGATTCTGCGGATATACGCGCTCGGCAAGGTCCCAGCGTCGATGACGCCCCTCGCGTGCGGCAATGGCGATCTCGCCCTGACGGTGCAGAAAGTCGAGCATGTGCACTGTCTGGTTGGAGCCCGACCAACCGTCCGGCGACCGCGCGACCTCTGCCGTGTCTGGAATGTCGCTCGCCAGCAGCGGGCCCTCGGCCCGCAACCGGTCAAGCACCTCGATGCGAAATCGGTGGTTTGCGTCCAGCCACTCGCGAGTGCTCGGCCGGGTCGGCCAGCGCCGCATCGACGGAAGCATGAGCGGAAGCAGGCTGACGGGACGAAATGCTCCGTCGAACTCGAAGAGCGTTCGGTCCGATTCCGCAGCCTTGGTGAGCTGGAATGTCTCAAAAGCCGAGCCCATTCGCGACCACAGGATGGTTCGCTCGGCCGGCGCAATCGTTGCCAGCGGATCGATCTTGATCGCGCCGAGCTGCTCGGCGACCTCGATGACCTCACTGGGACGATAGGCGTCGAGCAGTTGCGCCCGCACCGCGATGCGGCGGGCCTGGTCTCGCGTGAGCTGATGCGTCACGTGTCGAGGGTACAACTCGGATGCCGAACCGTGTTCAGGTCAGCGCGGAACAGGTGAAGCGCGGGCCTGGCCCGCCGTAATATTGGTCACAGTTCAGACAGAGGGAGAGCACTCATGGCTACGACATTCAGCAAAGAGGAAAAGGCCGCCATGAGGGCAGCCGTCGCCGAAAAGAAAGCCGCCCAGGAAGGCGCAGACGCCGCGGCTGCCTGCGAGGCCGCGATCGCCGCGATGACAGGGGCCGATCAGGAACTCGCCGAGGCGTTCCACCAACTGGTCAAAGAAAACACGTCGCTGGCTGCAAAAACCTGGTACGGAATGCCCGCTTACGCTGATGCCGACGGCAGGGTGGTCGTCGCTTTCAAGCCGGGGTCAAAGTTCAAGATTCGTTACGCGAGCCTTGAGTTCCAGCAGGCGGCAAAACTGGATGACGGCACGCTGTGGCCGGTCGGTTTCGCCCTGACCAAGCTGGATGACACGGTCACGAAGCGAATCGCCGCCATCCTGAAGGCTGCCGTCGACTCCTGACCTCACTCGAGCCGACCACGGCAGCACCTCGGCGCAATATCCATTGTGAGAAATTTTTTGGGATGCTCGGAATAACGTCGGGATCTATGCAGTTGCATAGACTCGAGGGCCTTGCCCTTGAATCCCACGACGACTCCCAAGGAGATATGCATGTCCGAAACCACTGCCGCCGCAGACACCGTCTCGATCCCCGGATACAAGGCCGGAACCTGGACGATCGACACCGTACACAGTGAGGTCGGCTTCAGCATCCGGCACCTGATGGTGAGCAAGGTCAAGGGCCGCTTCGAGAACTTCGAGGCCACCTTCGTGACCGCCGAGAACCCGCTCGAATCGACCGTGACGGCCAAGGCCGAGGTCGCATCCGTGAGCACGAAGGATGCCAACCGCGACGCGCACCTGCGCACCGGCGACTTCTTCGAGGCCGAGAAGTACCCCACCATCGACTTCGTGTCGACCGGTGTGCGCCAGAACGGTGGCGACTTCCTCGTCGACGGCGACCTCACCATCAAGGGCGTCACCAAGCCCGTGACATTCGACTTCGAGTTCGGCGGCTTCGCCCAGGACCCGTACGGCAACTACAAGGCCGGCGCCACCGCGACGACCGTGATCAACCGCGAGGACTTCGGCCTCATGTACAACGCGACCCTCGAGACCGGCGGCGTTCTGCTCGGCGAGAAGGTCACCATCACGCTCGACCTTCAGGCGGCCCTGCAGCAGTAGTCCGACACGCAGCACGCACAGTGGGCTCGGCACATCGCCGGGCCCACTTGCGCGTCTGACGACGGTGCTAGCGGGCGACGAAGCCCGTGTGGCGCAGTCCCCAGCTCACCGACCAGGTCTCGCCCGGCGCGAGCCATTTCAGTGCGGTGCCCGAGTTGAGGGCGTTCGTCGGCGCCGTCATCGGCTCGATGGCGATCGCCATTGCGCCATCCGCCAGCGTGTTCAGGGTGCGCGAGGTGTACACCTGCACGTAGCCGAAGTGCTCGTCGCTCCACATCGAGACGGTACGGCCGTCGGGTGCGGTGAGCGTCTGCTCGCTGCGGCCATCCGTGATCTGCACCCCGCCCCACCCGTCGTCGAGCTGCAGATCGCCCACGCGCTTGCCGGCCCGCAGGTCGAACTCGGTGCCGTCGACGGCGTGCTCGCTCAGCACATTGAGGCGGTCATCGACCTCGAAGTGCGTGTCGGCCCGCAGCGTCAGCGTGAGTTCGGCCGTGTCGACGTCACCGATCTTGAAATACGGATGCGTGCCCACCGCGACCGGGGCATCCTCGGTACCGGCGTTGCCCAGCGTATGCGTGACGGTGAGGCCGTCGTCGACGAGTTCATAGCGCACGGTCGTGTCGAGGAGGAACGGGTAGCCGGCCTGCGGAAACACCGTGGCGGCCAACGTGATGGCGTTGTCGCTGCGCTCGGCGAGCGTGTAAGGCGCATAGCGCAGCAGCCCGTGAATGGCGTTCTCGCGCTCGGGCTCGGTGAGGTCGAGCTGCTGCTCGACACCGTTCAGCTGCCAACGACCGCCCTTGACCCGGTTGGGCCACGGCACCAGCACAATGCCCAGACCGGATGGCGGCGCCGAGCTCTCGGGGTATGGCTCGGTCAGGTCGATTCCCCCGACGCTGTAGCCCCGCAACGAGGCGGCCACCTCGGTGACGACGGCCCGTGCGGTGCCTGCCGTCGTCTGTGCGGTGAGTTCGAACTGTTGCCCTGTAGGTGCGCGCATGGGGCCAGTTTACGAGATGGCGCGGGCGACGCTGACGGCCAGGCCCGCCGCGCGCAGGCGGGCGAGTTCGTCGTCGGAGGCCGATGCGCCCGTGATGAGCGACTCGACCTCGTCGAGGGACGCAATGCGACCCACGTGGGTCCCACCGATCTTCGAGCCGTCAGCCACCACTATCGCCCGCTGCGCACTGGCAACCATGAGGCGCTTGAGCTCCGCCTCCGGAAGATTCACATTGGTGACACCGCGCTCGGCATGCACCCCATTGCATCCGATGAATGCAATGTCTGCCGTGAGGTGCCCCAGCAGCACGGATGCCAGCGGGTCGACCAGCGAATGCTGCAATGGTCGCAGCGTTCCCCCGGTCACAATCACCTGAAAGCGTGGAATCGCGCGTTCAAGCTCGAGCGCAATGGTGAGCCCGTTGGTGATGACCGTCACGTCGTGCAACTCCTGGCGCGCCGCGAGCGCCCGACCGACCAGCGCCGTCGTGCTGCCCACATCGAGCAGCACCGTCGAGCCGGATTCGACCAGGCCGGCGGCCAGCTCGGCGATCTGCTGCTTCTCCTCGGCCGAGCTGGTGAGCGAGCGCTCGAACGACGCCTCCATGCCGCCGTTCGAGACGGCGCCGCCGTGCACGCGGCGCAGCACACCGGATGCCTGCAGCGCGTTCAAGTCGCTGCGCACGGTCACGAGGCTCACGCCCAGCTCATCGCTCGCCTCGGTGACGTGCAGAAACCCGCGCTCGGCAACGAGGCGGGCAAGTCGATCGCGTCGGGTCGGCATCGTCTTACGATTCCTTTCGTATTCGAAAGCGCTCTTTTCGGTATCGTAATACTGTGCCTAACCGTAACGCTGTGCCCGACCGCAGTACCGTGCTCACCGCCGGGATCACCGCCCACGCCGACACCCTTGCGGACGGTCGCGAGATCATCTATTTCGACGATGCCGACACGACGCTCGCCGCCGAGCGCAAGGCCGATCTGCGGCCGCTCGAGGAGCGCCCCGACACCGCCACCATGCGGCAGGACCCGCTGACCGCCGAGTGGGTCTCGATCGCCGCTGCCCGGCAGAACCGGGTGGTTCTGCCGCCAGCCGAACTCGACCCGCTGGCACCGGCATCCGCCACGAACCCCTCGGAGATTCCCGACAACTACGACGTTGCGGTCTTCGAGAACCGCTCCCCCTCGTTCGGCCCGCTGCTCACCGACGAGAACGCCCCGCAGGGCCTCGATGACCTGAGGCGCGTCGGGCTCGGTCGCACCCGCACCTCCGTGGGTCGCTGCGAGGTGGTGTGCTTCAGCCCCGAGCACACCGGTGCGTTCGGCAGCCTCAGCCGCTCGCGAGCGCGCACCGTGATCGAGGCCTGGGCACAGCGCACCGCGGCCCTCGGTGCGCTGCCGTCGGTCGAGCAGGTGTTCCCGTTCGAGAACCGCGGCGAGGCCATCGGCGTCACGCTGCGACACCCGCACGGGCAGATCTACTCGTACCCGTACATCACCCCGCGCACGGCCCGACTGATCGATTCGATCGAGTCGTATGGGCCCACGCTCTTTGAGGACATTCTGCAGAGCGAGCGCGCCTCAGAGCGGCTGATCCTCAGCGGCGAGCACTGGAGCGCGTTCGTGCCGTTCGCGGCGCGCTGGCCCATCGAGGTGCACATGCTGCCGCACCGCCACGTGCCCGACTTCGCGGCCACGAACGAGGCCGAGCGCGACGAACTGGCCGTGTTGTATCTGCGACTGCTGCGCGGCATCGACGCACTGTACGACACCCCGACCCCCTATATCGCCGCCTGGCACCAGGCGCCGGTGAATGTGCACCGGGACGACATCCGGCTCATGCTGCAACTCACCTCGCCGCGCCGCGCCGCGGATAAACTCAAGTATCTCGCCGGCAGCGAGGCGGCCATGGGCGCCTGGATCGGCGACGTTCCCCCCGAGTCGTCCGCCGCACTCATTCGTGCCGCCGTCGAGAAAGCCGACAAGGAGAACCCCGTATGAGTGAGCTGATTGACGACGTACACGCCGGATTCGAGCAGCGCTTCGGCGGCAAGGCCGACGGCGTCTGGTCGGCGCCGGGGCGCGTGAACCTCATCGGTGAGCACACCGACTACAACGACGGATTCGTGCTGCCGTTCGCCATCAACCGCCGCACCTTCGCCGCGCTGTCGTTGCGCACAGACCGGCACGTTCGAGTGGCGAGCTCGTTCGCCGAGGAGGTCGTCGAGATTGACCTCGACGAGTTGAGCCCCGAGACCGTGCAGGGCTGGGCGGCCTACCCGCTCGGTGTGGCGTGGGCGCTCGGCCAGGATGGCGCGGATCTTGCCGCGGTGCCCGGCTTCGACCTGTTTCTCGACTCGAATGTTCCCGTGGGCGCCGGGCTGTCGTCGTCTGCAGCCATCGAGTGCGCGGTCGCCGTTGCGCTCAACGACGTGTGGCGCCTCGAGCTCGACCGCCGCGCGCTCGTGGGCGTTGGACACCGCGCCGAGAACGACTTCGTGGGGGCGCCCACCGGCATTCTCGACCAGTCGGCGTCGCTGCTGGGCCGCACCGATTCCGCCATCTTCCTGGACTGCCGCAGCTTCGATACCGAGGTCATTGCCCTGGGGCTGGATGCCGCCGGGCTCGAGGTGCTCGTCATCGACACCGGGGTCACCCACGAGCACGCGAACGGCGGCTACGCCGAGCGCCGGGCATCGTGTGAGGCGGGGGCGAAAACGCTGGGCGTCGGCTCGCTGCGCGAACTCACGGTCGATGACCTGTCGCGGGCGCGCGAGACTCTCGACGGCGAGACCTTCCGCCGGGTGCGCCACGTGGTCACCGAGAACGCGCGGGTGCTCGACACGGTACGGCTGCTGCGCGAGCAGGGGCCAACCGCCATCGGCGACCTGCTGGATGCCTCGCACCGCTCGCTGCGCGACGACTTCGAGGTCTCGGTGCCCGAGCTCGACCTGGCCGTGGAGACCGCTCAAAACTATGGTGCGATTGGCGCGCGGATGACCGGCGGCGGTTTCGGCGGATCGGCCATCGCCCTCGTGCCTGGCCACCTCGTCTCGCAGGTGCAGGTTGCGCTCGACGGGGCGTTCGCGGAACACGGCTACGCGCATCCGGACATGTTCACGGTCGTCGCCGACGACGGCGCCCACCGCGACGCCTGACGCTACCCCGGCCTATTGCCCGAGCACCTCGTCAACGCTCACGATCTCGATCAGCGGTCCGTATAGCGCCATCGCGTCCAGAGCGCGGCGATGATCGGCGTCGCTCAGCCCCGCGCAGGCGTCGGCGACGACGCGAACGTGCATGCCGGCATCCGCTGCAGGCAGCGCCGTTGACAGCACGCAGCAGTCGGTGGAGACGCCCGCCAGAACGAGCTCGGTGCTGCCGCCCATGGCCTCGGCAAGTTCGTCGCCCCATTTGCCGAATGTCGGGCGAGTGAGAATGACCTCGCCCGCGGTGTCAAACTCGTCGGTGATCTCGTAGAGCGGGTCATCGGCAGGCACAAGCGCGAACGGCCAGTCACGGTAGTACGCCTGCCACGCACCCACCGGATGCTGCGGTGCGACGAAGCGCGTGAAGATCGTGTTGCCCGCGAAAGCCGGCAGCAGTCGACGGATGCCCGCCGAAGCCCGCGCATAACCGGGCGTCGCCCACGGGCTCGTCGACGCGGCGAACACGTTTTGCATGTCGATGAGGACGAGTTTCGGCACGACAGACGTCATGGCGCCACGGACCCGCTCGGCCGAGTGTCTGCGACCGCCACGTGGGCAGTGGGCAGTGCATCCGGTGCATTCTCCTGCCTGCGGATGCCCGAGCGGCCGAACAGGATCACGGCAAGGTAGCCGACCACGAGCGCGACGAGCACGCCGAGGTTGGCATAGGCCCACTCGCCCCCGCGGCCGCCGAGACCGAACGGCTCGAGCAGGTACCCCAGCCAGTCGAGCCAGTGCGCGTCGGAGATCGGGTTGGTGATGAGCCCCCAGCCGAGCGCCGTGCCCACGACGAGCGCGCCTATCGCGAGCCAGTTGGCCCGACCGTAGCGCCCACGCGAGTTGAACAGATCGGCATCCGAATAGTCCCGGCGACGCAGCGTCAGGTCGGCCAGAAAGATGCCGCACCAGGCGGCGATAGGCGTGCCGAGCGTGATGAGAAAGCCCTGGAACGGCCCGATGAAGTCGGTGGCGAAGAACACGATGTAGACCGTGCCAAGAATCATGATGACGCCGTCGATGGCCGCGGCGACCGGCCGCGGAATCTTCACGCCCGAGCTGAGCAGGGCGATTCCCGAGGAGTAGATGTCGAGCACGGCACCGCCGATCAGACCGAGCACGGCGACTATCGCGAACGGAATGAGGAACCACACCGGCAGGATGCTCGTGAGCGCCCCGATCGGGTCCCCTCCTATCGCGTCGCTCAGCTTCGCCGACGACGCGGCCAGCAGCAGACCGAAGACGACCAGGATGACCGGCGCGAGGGAGGAGCCGAAGGTCGTCCAGCCGACGACGCCGCGACTGGAGGAGGTGCGCGGTAGATAGCGGGAGTAATCCGCGGATGCCTGCACCCAGCCGAGCCCGAATCCGGTCATCATGAACACGAAGCCGCCGATCAGGTGCTGCACATTGCCGCTCGGCACCGCTCCGACCTTGGCGAAGTCAATCTGGCCCCAGACCAGAACGATGTAGACGATCGTCAGGAGGCCGGTGACGATGGTGATGACCACCTGCATGCGCATGATGACAGTGAACCCGAAGACTCCGCCACCGACCACGAGCAGCACTACCACGACAAGAGCGATGATCTTGGTGGCGGCGCCGCCGTCAAGACCCAGCTCGGTGAACACGGTCGAGGTCGCGAGCACGGCGAGTGAGGCGAGCACCGTCTCCCAGCCGACCGTGAGCAGCCAGGAGATGATCGACGGAAGCCTGTTTCCGTACACCCCGAACGCCGCCCGGCTGAGGGTGAGTGTCGGTGCCGAGCCGCGCTTGCCTGCCAGGGAGATGAATCCGCAGAACAGGAACGAGATGACGATGCCGACGACCGCGACGATGGTCGCCTGCACGAACGAGATGCCGAATCCGAGCAGGAACGATCCGTAGCTGACGCCGAGCACCGAGATGTTGGCCGCAAACCACGGCCAGAACAGACTGCTCGGGCGCCCCTTGCGTTCGCTCTCGTCTATGGGGTTGAGTCCGTTGGTCTCGACGCCAAGAGACGAGGATGTGCGTGCCGGGGGCGGTTCTGTGATTGCCACGTTCGATCCCTCATTCCGCGCGGAGTGCGCACTGTAGGCCTGTTCGAAAAGTATCGGGCGGCGCACCCGGCGTCAAGATCGCCGCGGATAGGCTGTCGAGTATGACAACTCACAGCGACGCACGCGTCATCGCGCTTGCGACCCACGGAGAACCCCGCATCGCCGAATCCGCCTGGGTGGCTCCCGGTGCGGTGCTCGTCGGCAACGTGACGCTGCACGAGCGGGCGAGCGTCTGGTACAACTCGGTGCTGCGTTCCGAGGGCGTGCCGATAGTGATTGGCTCGGGTTCGAATCTGCAGGACAACGTCTCCTGCCACGTCGACACGGGCTTTCCGCTGACGCTCGGAACCGGTGTCTCGGTCGGTCACGGCGCCGTGCTGCACGGCTGCACCATCGAAGACGACGTACTCGTGGGCATGGGCGCCACGGTGCTGAACGGCGCGATAGTGGGCACCGGCTCGCTCATCGCTGCCGGAACCGTGGTTCTGGAGGGCACGATCATTCCGCCACGCTCGCTCGTGGCGGGCGTGCCGGGCAAGGTGCGACGCGAGCTGAGCGATGACGAGGTCGCCGGCATCCGGCACAACGCCGAGGTGTACCTCGAGCACACCCGCGTGCACGCCTCCGTCTGAACGGCTCGACTCAGACGCGCTCGGCGGCCGTCACCACGTTCTCGAGCAGCATTGCGCGGGTCAGCAGGCCCACGCCTCCGGGCACGGGCGAGAGGTAGGAAGCCACCTCGGCAACCGCGGGGTCGACATCGCCCGCCAGTTTGGCCTTGCCGCTTTCGCTGGTTCCGACTCTGCTCACACCCACGTCGACGACGACCGCGCCCGGCTTTACCCAGTCGGCCTTCACGAGGTGCGGCTGGCCGACGGCCGCGACGACGATGTCTGCGCGGCGCACCTCGGCGGCCAGATCGACGGTGCGGGAGTGTGTGAGCGTCACCGTGGCATCCACGCCCTTGCGGGTGAGCAGCAGGCCGAGCGGGCGCCCCACCGTGATACCACGGCCGATGACGACAACGTGCTTGCCGGCGATGGGTATCTCGTAGCGGCGCAGCAGCTCGATCACCCCGGCCGGCGTGCAGGGCAGCGGCGAGTCGAGCTCGCCCGAAACGCCGAGCACGAGCTTGCCCAGGTTAGTGGGGTGCAGCCCGTCGGCGTCCTTGGCCGGGTCGACGCGCTCGAGCATTTCGTTCTCGTCGAGACCGTCGGGCAGCGGCAACTGCACGATGAATCCGGTGACGGCCTCGCTCGCGTTCAGCTCGTCGATCGCGGCGCGCACCTCGTCGGCGGATGCCGTGGCCGGCAGATCGACACGGATCGACTCGATGCCCACATCGGCGCAGTCGCGGTGCTTGCCGCCCACATAGGAGAGCGACCCCGCGTCGGCTCCCACGAGCAGGGTGCCGAGCCCCGGTCGGATGCCGCGCTCGTGCAGCGCGTCAACGCGGGCTTTCAATTCGGTCTTCATGACGGCGGCGGTGGCGACGCCGTCGAGTCGAATGGCAGTCACGAGCCTATGCTCCGATCGGCTGGCCGAAGGGGTTCAGACCGGGGTAGAGCGGGAACGCTTGGGTGAGTGCGGTGACGCGCTGACGCAGACCGGCGACATCCGCCCCCGGCATCAGAGCCAGGGCGATGATGTCGGCGACCTCGGTGAACTCGGTGTCGCCGAAACCACGGGTGGCCAGCGCAGGCGTGCCGATGCGCAGGCCCGAGGTGACCATGGGCGGGCGCGGGTCGAACGGAACGGCGTTGCGGTTGACGGTGATGCCCACCTCGTGCAGCACGTCCTCTGCCTGCTTGCCGTCGATCGGCGAATTGCGCAGGTCGGCAAGCACGAGGTGCACATCGGTGCCGCCGGTGAGCACGTCGAGTCCGCCCGCCCTGGAGTCGTCGGCGGTGAGTCGTGCGGCAAGAATCCGCGCGCCGCTGAGCGTGCGCTGCTGACGGTTCGCGAAATCCTCCGTGGCGGCGAGCTTGAACGCGGTGGCCTTGGCGGCAATCACGTGCATGAGCGGGCCACCCTGCTGGCCGGGGAAGACGTTGGAGTTGAGCTTCTTCGCCAGCGTCGTGTCACGGGAGACGATGAAACCCGAACGCGGGCCGCCAATGGTCTTGTGCACGGTCGAGGAGACGACGTCGGCGAACGGCACCGGGTTGGGGTGCAGCCCGGCCGCGACCAGACCGGCGAAGTGGGCCATGTCGACCCAGAGCTTGGCGCCGACCTCATCGGCAATCGCGCGGAACGCCGCGAAGTCGAGCTGACGCGGGTACGCCGACCAGCCGGCGATGATGACCTGCGGGCGGTGCTCGAGTGCTTTGTCGCGCACCACGTTCATGTCGACGAGGAAGGTCTCGGGGTCGACACCGTACGAGACGGCGTTGTAGAGCTTGCCCGAGAAGTTGAGCTTCATACCGTGCGTGAGGTGGCCGCCGTGTGCCAACTCAAGACCCAGGATGGTGTCGCCGGGCGTCGCGATGGCGGAAAGCACCGCCGCGTTCGCGGTGGCACCGGAGTGTGGCTGCACGTTGGCATATTCGGCGGCGAACAGGCTCTTGGCGCGGTCGATCGCGAGTTGTTCCGCAATGTCGACGAACTCGCATCCGCCGTAATAACGACGACCGGGGTAACCCTCCGCGTACTTGTTCGTGAGCACGGAGCCCTGCGATTCGAGAACGGCGCGGGGAACGAAGTTCTCGCTCGCAATCATTTCGAGATAGTCGCGCTGGCGGCCGAGCTCCTGCTCGAGCACCGCTGCAATCTCCGGGTCGACCTCGGCGAGAGGGGCATTGAACGTGTCGGACAAGGCTGGCTCCTTTTATGACTGGGATACGGTGTGTTTCGCCGATGCGCCGCTCGCGCGACGTTTCAACGCTATCCGTTCCAGCCCAGGCGCGCGGCCGAATCCGCCTCCATCTCGAAGGTGCTTGTCACTCCCTGATGGTGAGCCATCCTGGGGCGGCACCCGAGGGGCCGTCCATACGCCAGTTGCGACAGACCCAGTGTACCAACGGATGCGTACAGGTTTCGAGACGCCGCCTCGTTCCTCGACGGCTCCTCAACCAGCAGAGGTATCGCTGGTTGAGGAGCGACGAAGGAGCGTCTCGAAACTAGGGCTATTTGTTGGTGCCCTGCGATACCGAGCCCTGCAGCTGACGCTGGAAGATGAGGTAGACGATCAGCACCGGGATGACGGTGATCACCACGGCGGCGAAAAGCGCCCCGGCATCCACCGAGTAGCCCGCCTGCGAGGCGAATTGCGCCATGCCTTGGGTCAGCACGTACTTGCTGGGGTCGGTATTGAGCGCTATCGGCAGCAGGAACTGGTTCCACAGGCCGACGAAGTTGAGGATGGCGACGGTCGCCAGACCGGGCCGCGCCATGGGCAGCATCACCTGGAAGAAGGTGCGCCACTCCCCCGCTCCGTCGATCGAGGCGGCCTCGGCGATCGAGGTCGACAGCGACTTGAAGAACGAGAACAGGAAGAACACCGTGAACGGGAAAGCGAAGGATGCGTAGGTGATGATCAGGCCCGGGAGCGTGTTCAACAGGCCCATGCTGCGCAAGACGAAGAACAACGGCACTATGGCCAGGAACACCGGGAAGGCGAGCCCTGCGAGCATCAGGTAGTAGATCACTCTGCTACCCGGAAACTGGAAGCGGGCGAGCACATAGGCCGACATCGACCCGAACAGCATGGTGAGAATCAGCGCGCCGAACACCACGATGATGGTGTTCACAAAGAAGCTTCCGATACCGGACGTCGTCCACGCGTTCACGTAGTTGTTGAAATTCCACACTTTCGGCAGCGAGAAAGGCGATGCGTAGATCTCCGTCGTGGTCTTGAACGATGACAGCACCACCCACAGCATGGGGAGGATGACGACAAGCGACCACAGGGTCAGCACCGTGTGCGAGACGCCACCGACCACCTTGTCTCCGGTGGTCGCGCCGCGTTTGCGAGAAAGGAACGGCTTGGAGGTGAGAGCCGTGGCATCCGTTGCCAGAGGTGTCGTTGTCATTCTGCTACGTCATTACTTCCGCCGGTGAGTCGATTCACCAGAAAGACGATTGCCGCGAAAAGGAGGGTGATGAGGGCAAGCACAACACCCATGGCACAGGCGTAGCCGAACTGACCCTTCGTGAACGCGGTAGTGAAGAGACGCTGTGACATCACCAGGGTGCTGTTGCTCGGACCACCACCGGATTCCAGGGCGGCCATGTAGACGAAAGCGTCGAGCGCGAGGATGCCCATATAGATGTATGCGGTCTGGATGTTGTCCCGAATGAGCGGGATCGTGATGGTGATAGCCGTGCGGAATCTCCCCGCGCCGTCGATGCGTGCCGCCTCGTAGATCTCAGCCGGAATGCCTTTGATCGCCGCGATGAACAACACCATGTAGAAACCGATCAGGCCCCAGACGATCACGAACATCACGGCGGGCATCGCCGTGCGAACGTCCCCCAGCCAGGCGAACGAGTCGAACTGCCCAAGCCCGAGACCGGTCAGGATGCCGTTGAGGATGCCTGAGTGCGGGTCGTACACCTGGGCCCAAATGAGTCCAATCACGATGGCCGGAATCACGTAGGGAAAGAAGGAGATGACCCGATACAGGCTCGAGTTGCGCAGCCCCCTGATCGCACCGTTGCTCGGCCCACCGATGGTGACGAGCGTGGCGAAGACGAGGGCGACGCCGAGCGTCACTATCGGCAGCACGATGGCCAGCAGAACGCTGTTGCCCATGGCCTTCAGGAAGATGCTGTCCTGGAAGAGCTTGACGTAGTTGGAAACGCCGATGAAGTTCATGCCGGTCGAGAACCCCGACCAGTCGGTCAACGAGTAGTAGGCGGCCTGCACGAACGGCGACACGACGAAGATGACGTAGACGATGACCGGGATCGCCAGAAAGACCAGCATGAAGCTGATCTTGTCGAAGGTGAGGTCTTTACGGCTCCAACGCCGGGCGGCGGTAGTCTTACCGCCGCCCGGTGCCGAAAGCGGTGTGCCGAGCGCGGTCAAGAGACCGTGACCTTCTTCACCGAGGAGTCGTTGGCGATCTTGTCGGTGATGCCCTGCAGCCCGGCGGTGAGCGTCTTGACGTCGGAACCACCCTGCAGGAAGGTGTTCCACAGCACGAGCTGGTCGGTGTTCATGCCATACAGGTCGACGAAGTTCCAGGAGAACACGTCTTTGCCCGCTCCTTCGAGCATCTTGACCTGCGAGACCAGCGCGGTCGAGCCGAAGCCGTCGTCGGGAACCGTGCCCTTGACAATGCTCGACGAGAACGTGGTCTTGGCGAAGTTGACCGCAGCGTCGTGCGAGAGCATGGCACGCAGGAACTCCTTGCCACCGGCAACGTTCTTACCCTGCGACGGCACGATGTAGCCCTCACCGGCCGTGCTGTGGAGTGCCTCCCACGGCTTCTTCGAACTCGCGGTCACCGTCGGCTCAGGGGCTCCCGTCATCTTGAAGTCGGCCTTGGTCTGAGTCTTCATCTCGTTCTCGATCCAGCCGCCCGAGGGGTAGAGGATGAACTTCTCATCGTTGCTCCACTGCGCCTGCGCCGCCGTGAACTGGGTTCCGGCACCGCCCTTCTGCACGTAGCCTGCGTCGATGATCTTCTTCAGGCCGGTGAAGACCGACTGGACGGCCGGCAGCGACCAGCAGTTCGGTTTGAGGTTCTCCAGCGCCAGACGAACCTCGTCCCCACCCTCCTTGATCGCCGACGCGATAGCCATCGTCTGATAATAGGTAGCGGCTTCCTTGCCCCAGCCGAAGAGGTACTTGCCCTTGGCCTTCGCCTTCGCTCCCAGGTCGAGCATCTCGTCGTAGGTCTTGGGCACGGTCCAGCCGTTCGCCTCGAACAGTGACGCCGAGTACCAGATCGCGTAGACCGTGAGCACATAGTTCAGCTGCACGAACTTGCCGTCGAAGGTGCCGGGGGCCATCACGCCGTCGTACAGCGTGTCCTTGATGACCTTGCCCTCGTAGTTCTTCGCATTCACCACCGAGGTGAGATCGGCCAGCTGGTCTCGGATGGTGTTGATGGCGATGATTCCCGCACCGCTGTTGTCGATGACATCCGGCGGGTTACCTCCGACGAAGCGCGGCTGCAGGGTCTGCGCGATGTTCGTCTGCGCCGTGACCTTGACGGTGGAGCCCGGCTGCTTCTTTTCGACCTGCTTGGCGGCGAAGTTGGCGTAGTCGATGCCGTAACCGCCCTTGAAGATGACCGCGTCGACCGTCGACTTGTCGACCATGCCGAAGGGGTTGGTTGCCGTGACCTTTCCCGTCGGCCCCGTCGTCGTGGCGCCACCCCCGACACACGAGGCCAGGGCGCCGCCCAGTGGAATCATGATTCCTACGGCGAGTGCTCCGCGCAGAAAATCGCGTCGCACCAGCGGCTTGTCTTGGATAGTCATAATGAACTGCCTTCCATTCGTAACGTGACTGCCGTGACGGCTTCGTCCACCGGCATCTTGCGTGCTGATCGTGCTTCCTCCCGCATCATGCGCTGCGCCTGATCTTGCCGCGGTAGAGGTCTTCGAGTTGCTTGTTGTGCTCGTCGCCGCCCGGAATATTGGCCGAGATGTAGAGCGGTGGCGTCTTTCCGCCGCGCGCCAGGCGCTCGGCTGTACCGATGGTCAGTAGCTGCGCGATGAACGCTGCGGTGATCGATGAGACGGCCCCGACCGGAACACCGTCACCCAGTTCGAGCGTTGCGTCACCGAAGGGGGCCAGATTGTCCAGAACGACATCGGCCACCTCGTGCAGGCGCTTGCCGCTCGGATGCTTCGGCTCGACGCGGCTGGTGTGCTCCATGCTCGTGACGGCTATCAGCTTGTGCCCGTGCTGCTTCGCGAGCAGCGCCAGACCGAGAATCGACCCGTTGACACCGGAGTTGGAGGCGATGATGAATACATCGTGCTCGCCGATGGTGGAGACGTCGAAGAGTTCGTCGACGACCGCCGGGCTGCGCTCCAGTTCCGAGCCGGTCAGGATGCCCACATCGCGGCTCCCCCGCAACACCACGTCGCGCAGCGCGATCTTGTTCGTGGGAATCAGACCACCTGCCCTGCCGGCGATCTCCATGGCGAACGCCTCGGAGTGCCCGGTGCCGAAGGCCTGCACGACGCCGCCCTGCTCGATCGCATCCGCCATCAGGTCGATGGCCGCATCGAAGGCGCCGGCCTGCGCCTGGGCGGCCAGCTTCTGCACCCGCGAGGTGACCTCGTTCAGGTACTCCGCCGTCAGTTCGGCGAGCGGGTCGGTGTGCGTCATCGGGTCTCCTTTGCGATGGATGCGGCGTGTTCACCCTGAGCTCGAGCCACCCGGCTGCGCTGCGGCCTGCGATGCGAGGAGACCGCCACCGCGGATGCCGCCAGGTTCGTCGTGGACTGGTGAAAGTTCTCCTGTGCGACCAGCAGGTACAGCAGATCGAGCACCAGCAGTTGCGCGTGTTTGGCCGAAAGGTCGTCGGGCTGCAGGAATCGCTCGTAGACCGAGGTGATGATGCGCAAATCGGCGGCCTCGGCCAGCTGAGACTTCGGGTTGTTGCTCACGGCCACGGTGAGCGCTCCCGCGTCGCGCGCCTGAAGCAACATCTGAATGGTCTCCTCGGTGCGACCGGTGTTGGAGATTCCTATCGCCACGCAGTCGGCATCCTGAATCGCCGCGCTCGTGAGGCCTGCGTGCACCTCCGACCAGTAGTGCGAGTTGATGCCGATGCGGTACAGGCGCGCCTGCATCTCTTCGGCAAGGGTGGCACTGCCTCCGACACCGTAGATGTCCACGTGACGACTGCTCGCGATGCGGGTGGAGATCTCCTTCATCAGCGGAAGATCCATGATGGAAGCGGTCTCCTGCAACGACCTGGTGTGCGCGTTCAGCAGGGTGCTCAGAACGTCGCTCGGAGTGTCATCCGGCCCGAACGCACGGCCGATGTCGGCCTTCCATGTCTTTCGGGCAGAGGTACGACCGAAATCGGTGGCAATGCTCACACGAAACGGCACGTAGCCCGAGTAACCGATGAGACGGCAGAAGCGCGTAACGGTTGCCGGCGACGTTCCCGCCTGCCTGGCGAGTTCTCCGATGGACAGTTCCAGAGGGGCTTGCGGCTGCTCGATCAGCAGCGTCGCAATCTTGCGCATCGTTCCGGACATGCTCGGAAGCTGGGTCAGGATACGGTTCACCACGCCGCTGGTGGCGCCCTCTGCGACCGCTGATGGCGACGATGCCAACATGAGACTCCGTTTCACACCCATGTGAGTATTACAAGATCAATTCTTAGCCTCTGACCCGTACATGTCAAGCGATTTTCATAATTGATTTGTGGCCAGACCCGCGATATTTCGGGCATGTCGGAGTACTGTGTGCGTCAGACCGGATGACCGCGGAGGCGACAGAGCATGCAAGAGATTCTCGCGATCGACGCGGGCGGCACCGGCACGAGGGCCGTTATCGCCGACAGTGACGGGCACTGCCACGGCTTCGGCGTCGCCGGGGCGGGCAACCCGATCTCCGCCGGATTCGACGAAGCGCTGGATGCCTACTACGCCGCCGCCCGGATGGCGCTGGGCTCACGTCGGCACCCGGACACCGCCCAACCGTACTCCGCGATCCTCATCGCCATGGCGGGCAAGAGCGCACGGCTGCCAGTTCAGCGCATTGCGGCACGACTCGAGACGCTCGGGATGCGCGGCCCCATTGTGCTGGAATCCGATCTGCTGGCCATGTTCTGCTCGGGCACCCCGTCGCCGAACGGTTACGCGCTTGCGGCGGGCACCGGCGCCGTGGCGGCCCGGGTGCGCGATCATCGCCTCGAGACCGTCTGCGGCGGAACCGGGTGGCTCGTAGGCGACGCCGGCTCAGGCTACTGGATCGGCCACCAGGTCGCGCGCGCGGTCGTCGCAGCGCTCGACGGACTGGGGCCACAGACGGCGCTGACCGAGGGGCTGCTGAGCGCGCTGAACCTCACACCCGACCCCAACGAAGAACGGGTCGAAGGGCGCCCCATCGTTCTCCTGCGGCTCATCGAGGCGCTCTACGAGCTGCGTCCCGTCGAACTCTCCCGCTTCGCGCCGCTCGCGTTCCAGGCCTCGGGCGACCAGGTGGCGTCGGCAATCCTCGCCGTGGCTGCAAGCGATCTGGTTGCCATGCTCGATGCGGTGCAGAGCACCGAGGTGAGCGGCCCCCTCGTGCTCGGCGGCAGCGTACTGCGCAGCGGAATGCTGGGGGAGACCGGGCCGCTGACCCCCGTGCTCACTGCGCGCTCCGATGCCACCGACATCCGGCAGGTTGGCGACGGAACCGTCGGCGCCGCCGTTCTCGCCCTGCTGAAGGCAGGCATCCGGGTGAACCAGACGATCTTCGATCGCATCGAGGCGGATGTGACGCGGCTGCGGGCAACGGCCGGCCCACAAGAACCACAACCGGCTTAGACGAGACGGCCAGAACTGCCGCGAGAGGGGCGGATGCCAGGGCATCCGCCCCTCTCGTACTGCGGCTGTCGCTCATCCCCCCGGAAGAACCCCCACGACTGCCGCAGCTGCTGAGAACCCTTTCGGGTCGGATTCTCGTAGCTCGCCCCGCAACGCGGTCGAATGATGCGGGGCACCAGCGGATCCCCCGATCCGTTGGGTGTCTTTTCAGTTGTCGCGAGCACCTGACGGCGCACAATCGCCCCGTCATAGAGAGAGACGGCACGACAACCGATCTATGACGCGGGTTGGGAAAAGATAGTCTGGGAGAAGGCTGAGTCCATGCCGGTGATCTGAAAAGATCGGCGTCATGAATGGCCGGTTGCCGCGTCTCTTTTGAGAGGGAACCTGGGCGCACCCGACTCATCCTGCAGATACGCCCCAGCACGCCCGGGACGAGAGGAGACGCCGTGGCACGCATCCGTGCGCGCGCATCCGACGACCCGTATTCCGATGGCTTCCTCTCTGACCAGAAACTCATCTCCCTGAGTCGTAGCGGAGACACTGCGGCGTACGCGGAACTCTGGCGGCGGCACTCGGCCGCAGGGCTCGCGGTCGCCCGCTCATACACGAGCGGCTTCGATGCGGACGATGTGGTCTCCGAGGCGTTTGCCAGGATACTGAAGGCCGTGCAGTCGGGCGGCGGGCCGAACGGCGCGTTCCGCCCGTACCTCTTCACCACGATTCGCAATACGGCTGCCGGTTGGGGGCGGGCCAGGCATGAGATTGCTATCGAGCACGCGGAGGAGATTGAAGACCCTGAATTCAGCGAAGAGAATGCGCTGAACGCTCTCGACCACTCACTCACCGCCACCGCGTTCCGCAGCCTGCCGACCCGCTGGCAGGAAGCGCTCTGGTACAGCGAGGTCGAACAGATGACCCCGCAGCAGATCGGCCCGCTGCTGGGAATGAAGGCGAACGCCGTCGCCGCTCTCACGTATCGCGCACGTGAGGGCCTGCGACAGGCGTGGATCCAGGCGCACCTCGCCACGTTGCCGGCCGGATCGGAGTGCCGCTGGACCGTGGATCGTCTCGGCGGCTACGCACGCAGGAGCCTCGGCAAACGCGAGACCGTGCGCATCGAGCGACACCTGGCCGGCTGCGCCCGCTGCACCATCGTCGCCGCCGAAGCCGATGAGGTCGGCTCGCGGCTCGCCCTGGTGCTGCTACCGCTCGTGGCGGGCGTGGGCGGGGCGGCCGCGTACTCGGCATTCATCCAATCCGGCGGCCACGTGACCATGGTGGCTCTCGGCGCGAACGGCGCAGTCGGCGGCTCGGCAGGGAGCGCGGGCGCACCGGGCACGGTGACCGCTGGCGCGAACGCTGGAGGCGCGGCGCTGGGCGCATCCGGAGCCGTCATCGGCACCATCACGGTGTCGGCACTCGCTGTCGCCGGCGTCTCGGCCGCTCTGGTATTCGGCCCCGTGCTCTTTCGCGGCGACGCCGTACCGATCTCGTCGATCGACGTCGCCGCGCCGACACAGACGACGGATGCTGCGCCACCGCCCGTCGACGTGGTCGTGCCACCCGCATTGGGCACGACACCGCCTGTGACAGCACCGCCGGTCATTGCGCCATCGCCGGGCTCTCGGGTCGACCCCGATGACGAGCCGGATGCCGGCGCCGGGGTGACGCCGCAGACCGCAGCAGCGATACCGCCGGTCACTCAGCCGACCCGGCCCGTCACACCTCCCGTCGACCCAACCACTCCCCCAACACCACCCACGACACCTCCGCCCGTCGTGGTACCCGGGGCGCCCGTCGTGAACGCGCCCGACACGGGAGGCGGGCTCTATTACCCCGTACTTTCAGGCACGGGTGAACCGGGCGCAACGGTGACGGTGACGCAGGCCACGAGCGGGGCGGCCATGACTCGCATGGCCGCGACGTCCGATGCGGCGAACGCGACCCTCGCGAGGGTGAGCGTCGACGCGTCGGGAAAGTGGAAGACCGACCAGATCGCCGATCCGGGCCCCTTCAGCGTGTCGCAGACCAACTTCGCCGGAACCTCACCGGCGGGCACGACCGCGGCCGTCGAGTTGCACGCCCCCGTTCTCGACCAGCCGATCGACGGCGCTCCCGTGCTCGGCCTCGGATCTGTACACATTCAGCTCTCCGGTACTCCGGGCGCCCGCGTCGAAGCACGATTCGACGCGATCTGGGATGCAGGTGAATACCTCATCCCTGAGAGCGGCACGCTGGGCTTCGATCTGCCGATTTCGGGACTGATCCTTTTCGGTACCCACACCGTTGCGGTTCGCTATGTCGACGCGGGGGACCCGACCCGATTCGGGGTGGAGACATCCGTGAGTGTCCTGGTGCTCATCAACGCCTCGTAACGACGCGGGTAACGCCTCAGGCGGGTCGCCGCTTGCGCGCGCCGATCATGAGCACAAGGGCGAGCGCCACCACGAGAATGCCGAGGTACACCCAGGGCAGATCCCGCACTCCGCTGACGTCGTACAGCACCGCGCCGAGCAGTGCCCCGCCGCCGATGCCGACGTTGAATCCCGTGGTGTAGATGGCGCTCGCCACGTCGCGGAATGCCGCCGATGAGGTGTGCAGCAGGCGCGTCTGCAAGAGAGGGGGCAGCGCGCCGAAGGCCAGGCCCCAGAGCATGAGCGAGGCCATGCCGAGCAGCGGCTGGGCCGCGAACACGGCGACCGCGGCAATGGCCAGGGCGCTGACGACGATGACGATGATGAGTCCGAGTTGGGGGCGGCGGCCCAGTACCGATCCCGCAAGCGCGAGGCCTATCGCCCCGGCGATTCCGTAGGCGAACAGCACCACACCGACATCGCCGCGATCAACGTGCATGGACTGGATCATGAACGGGGCGATGAATGTGTAGAACGTGTAGTGGCCGGTCATGATGATGGCGGTCACCACGCACACGAGAATGACGGCGAAGACCGTCGGATCGCGCCGCGGACGCTCGCCGGTCGCGGCATCCGTCGACGGCCCGTCGTTATGCGTGACGCCGGGCAGGAACCGCCACACCAGCATCCCGGCCACGATCATGAGCAGGCCGACGCTCGCGAATGTCAGCCGCCAGCCGAAGATGTGACCGAGTGCCGTGCCAAGAGGAACGCCGAAGACGAAGGCGAGCGTGCCGCCGCCGAGGGTGATCGAGACGGCGCGACCGATCTGCTCCCTGGGCACCAGGTGCCCGGCATATGCGCCGACGACGGCCCAGAACACGCCGTGCGCGATGCCGCCCAGGATGCGGGTGCCGACCACGACGGCGTAGTTCGGCGAGATCGCCGTGAGCAGGTTGCTCAGTGCCAGCACGAGCACGATGGCCACCATCAGATTGCGCCGGGGCCAGCGCCTCGTGAGCGCGGAGACGGGGGTGCTTGTGACCACGACGGTGAAAGCGAAAACCGTGACCAGCAGACCGATCTGAGACTGGCTCGCACCGAGCGATTCGCTCATATCGGGCAGCAGCCCGGTGGGCAGCATCTCGCTCGTGACCGACAGGAAAACGGCCCCAGCGAGCACGAGCAGACCCGTCCACGGGAACCGCTGCGCCTTCTTGACGACGGAGTTTTCTGTAAGAGACATACGTGGATTGCCAACAGAAGGCGTTCCCCGCTCATTCCCTACGCGCGTCATGCGACGTTTCGGTGCGGGTCGACTACGCGCTCTTGTGCGCGCCCAGGGCCGTGCGAGATCCGTTCGACCGCCATCAGTCTACCCGAGACCCGGATGCCCGCGCCCGCCCCGAACACCAGCCCAGAGAAAATACGGCGGCCCGGCTGGATTATCCAGCCACCGGCCAGTATTTCCTGAAAAAGGAGTGCCGGTACGATGGCAGGGTGAGTGAGACGCGCGCGCAGACCTCGATCGGCCCCAACGACGTACTGAGATTCGTGCTCGAACTCTTCGCGTTCTTCACGCTCTGCTTCTGGGGGTTCGTGGCCTGGCCCTTGCCATGGAACATCGTGGTCGGCATCGGCGCCCCCGCCATCGCGATAGTGCTCTGGGCGCTGTTCCGCTCCCCTCGCGCAGTATTCCGCATCGATCCATTCGGCCGGGCGTTGGTGGAGATCATCGTGATGGCGTCTGCCGCGCTCGCATGGTGGGACCTCGGGCAGCCGATCGTCGCCATCGTCTTCGCGGTCGTGGCGACGGCCAGCGGCATTCTCAGCGGTCGCAAGGAACTCGCATGACCGGGGCCGAGGCATCCGGGGCGGTCATTCATGGTGCCCGCAAACTCGATGCCGACGGTCAGATCGACGATTTCTGGCTGGTGAGCAGCGAGGACCGCATCACCGCGGTCGGCCACGGCGACGGCTGGCGGCAGCACGTCGAAGGCAGAAACGTGACGGATGCCGGCGGGGGCTGGCTGACACCCGGATTCATCGACCTGCACGGTCACGGAGGTGGCGGCCACGGCTTCGACAACGGACCCGAGGAGATACTCGCCGGTCTGGCGACCCACCGGGCACACGGCACGACACGCTCGGTTATCAGCCTGGTGGCGAACCCGCTGGCGCAGCTGCGCGAGAGCCTGAGCACCATCGCCGACCTCACCGACCTCGATCCGCTCATTCTGGGCTCGCACCTGGAGGGCCCCTTCCTCGCCATCGAGCGGCGCGGTGCGCACGACCCCGCCTTCATTCGCGACCCGCAGCCCGAGATGCTCGAGGAACTCATCGGCGCCGCACGCGGCACGCTGCGCCAGATCACCATTGCGCCGGAGCGCCCGAATGCGCTCGAGGCCATCGAGGTGCTGCTCGAGGCCGGCGTCATCGTGGGCATCGGGCACACCGAGGCCGACTACGAACAGACCAAGCGGGCGTTCGAGGTGGGTGCACGGTTGCTCACCCACACCTTCAACGCGATGAACGGCATCCATCATCGGCAGCCGGGCCCGATCATCGCGGCGTTCGAGAATCATGACGTCACCCTCGAACTCATTCTCGACGGCCTGCACGTGCACCCCGAGGTGGCGCGTCTGGCGTTCCGCTCGGCACCGGGCCGTGTCGCGTTGATCACGGATGCCATGGCCGCAGCCGGATCGACCGACGGAGACTACCGACTCGGCTCGCTCAATGTGACGGTGACGGATGGTCTGGCGGTGCTTTCGGGAACCAACTCCATAGCCGGCTCGACCCTGACCCAGGATGCCGCGTTGCGCATCGCCGTCACGCAGAGCGGAATCGAGCCGAGGGCCGCTGTCGAGGCACTGACGGCCACGCCGGCCACAGCGCTCGGCCTGTCACATGAGTTCGGACACCTGCGGCCGGGGTTCGCCGCCGACGCCGTGCTGCTCGACCACGAATGGGCGGTACAGCAAGTGTGGGCTGCCGGAACGGCGCTCCCGGCCGGCTCACGCGAATAGGCGCTCCGGAGGCAGCGTCGCTGACGCGGGACGTCACATCCGTAGGTTTCAAATCTGTATGCTGAAGTGCGCTGCCCCCGAACGGGGGTAGAGCAGCGCCGTGCACCCAACAACGCCGTGCACACAACCAGGGGGAACACATGAAAAATCGCAGGAGAGCTCTCGTCTCTGCGCTGGCCGGCGTCGCCATGACGACGCTGCTGCTCACCGGCTGTGCCGGCGGTCAGAGCAAGATCGACGCATGCAAATCCATCGCCCAGAGCGTCTCGACCGCGTCGAGCGAGGTCTCGTCGAGCATGAGCAACTTCCAGTCCGATCCGGATGGCGCGGCGAAGTCCATGAAGAACATGGCGGCGTCCTTCACGACCGCGGCAGGCAAGGTGACCCAGTCTGACATCAAGCCGCTGGCCGACAAGGCTGCGGCGGCAATGAACGACTTCTCGGGCGACTTCGCGAAGCTCGCCGCCGACCCCAAGAACCCAGACACCGCGGCCGTTGAGAAGTCGTCGCAGAAGATGAGCGACACCTTTACCGCGCTTCAGAAGGCCTGCACCCTGTAATTCACGTGCGCGAGGCTGCCTCAGAGCCGCTGCCCGTACGGATTGTTGGCCCGAGCGGATGATCCGCTCGGGCCCCGCACACGGGTTACCGGAATTTACAACGAGGCGAGGGCCTCGACGAACGTGGCCGACGGCCGCATGACCGCGTCGGTCTTCGCCGCATCCACCTTGTAGTAACCGCCGATGTCGACGGGCGAACCCTGCACGGCGATCAGTTCATCGACGATCTTCTGCTCGTTCTCACCAAGCGTGGCAGCCAGCGGTGCGAATGCGGCGGCGAGCTCAGAGTTGTCGGTCTGCTTCGCCAGTTCCTCGGCCCAGTAGCGGGCGAGGAAGTAGTGCGATCCACGGTTGTCGATCGTGCCGAGAGCACGGCCCGGCGACTTGTTCTCAAGAAGGAAAGTTCCGGTGGCACGATCGAGGGCCGCGCCGAGCACGCGGGCCTTGGCATTGTCGTTCGCGTCGGCGAAGTGCTCGAAACTCGCGGCCAGCGCGAGAAACTCGCCGAGGCTGTCCCACCGAAGGTAGTCCTCGTCCACCAACTGGTGCACGTGCTTCGGAGCCGAGCCGCCCGCACCCGTCTCGAAGAGACCGCCACCGCTGAGCAAAGGAACAATCGACAGCATTTTGGCGCTCGTGCCGAGCTCAAGGATCGGGAACAGATCAGTGTTGTAGTCGCGCAGCACATTGCCGGTCACCGAGATGGTGTCCTCGCCGCGGCGGATGCGTTCGACCGACAGCGTCGCGGCCTCGGCGGGTGCGAGCACACGGATGTCCAGGCCGGCAGTGTCGTGCTCGGGCAGGTACTGGTTGACCTTTGCGATGAGGTTCGCGTCGTGCGCGCGATGCTCGTCGAGCCAGAACACCGTCGGGGTTCCTGTCGCGCGGGCGCGGTGCACGGCGAGCTTCACCCAGTCGCGAATCGCAACATCCTTGGTCTGGCAGGCGCGCCAGATGTCACCGGCCTGCACCTCGTGCTCGATGAGGGTCTCGCCCGCCGCGTTGACGACGCGCACGGTGCCCGCCTCGGCAATCTCGAACGTCTTGTCGTGCGAACCGTATTCCTCGGCTTGCTGGGCCATGAGGCCGACGTTGGGCACCGATCCCATCGTGGTCGGGTCGTAGGCTCCGTTGGCACGGCAGTCGTCGATCACGGCCTGGTAGATGCCCGCGTAGCTCGAGTCGGGGATGACCGCGATGGTGTCGTGCTCGGCGCCATCCGACCCCCACATGTGGCCGGAGCTGCGGATCATGGCCGGCATCGAGGCATCGACTATCACGTCGCTCGGCACATGCAGGTTGGTGATGCCCTTGTCGGAGTTGACCATCGCGAGACGCGGGCCATCTTTCAGACCCTGCTCGAATGCGGCGCGAATTTCGGCGCCATTCTCCAGCGCGCCGAGCCCGTCCAGGATTCCGCCGAGACCGTTGTTGGGGCTGAGACCGGCGGCCTCGAGATCGGCCCCGTATTTGTCGAACACGGCGGGGAAGAAGGCTCGCACCACGTGTCCGAAGATGATCGGGTCGGAGATCTTCATCATCGTCGCCTTCAGGTGTACGGAGAACAGCACATCTTCAGCCTTCGCGCGCGCGATCGCCTCGGCGAGAAAACCGTGCAGCTTCGCAACGTTGAGGAAGGTCCCGTCGATGACCTCCCCCTGGAGAACCTTCAGGCCGGGGTGCAGCGTGGTGGCCACGCCGGCCGCGTTCACGTGCTCAATGCGCACAACGTCGTCGTCGGCGATGACAACCGACTTCTCGTTCGAGAAGAAGTCGTCGTGGCCCATGGTGGCGACGTTGGTCTTCGAGTCTGCCGTCCAGGCGCCCATGCGGTGTGGGTACTTGCGTGCGTACTCCTTGACCGAGTGCGGCGCGCGGCGGTCGGAGTTGCCCTCGCGCAGCACCGGGTTCACGGCAGAACCCTTGAGCTTGTCGTAGCGAGCGCGTACATGCTTCTCGTCGTCCGTCTGCGGGTCGTCGGGGTGGTCAGGCAGCTCGTAGCCCTTGGCCTGCAGCTCTGCGATGGCGGCCTTCAACTGCGGCAGCGACGCCGAAATGTTCGGCAGCTTGATGATGTTCGCCTCGGGCGTGGTGGCGAGAGCTCCGAGTTCAGCGAGCGCGTCGCCGAGCCGCTGCTCGTCGGTTAGCTTCTCGGGGAACGCCGCGATGATGCGGCCGGCGAGGGAGATGTCCCGCGTCTCGATGTCTACACCCGCGGTGCCCGCGAAGGCGCTGATGACGGGAAAGAACGAGTGAGTTGCCAACATCGGCGCCTCGTCCGTGTAGGTGTAGATGATTTTTGCCATCGTGCGGTAACTCCTTGGCGTCGCGTGCGTTGAACTTGTCTTGATATCAAGATATAGGGAGAACCTGAACGGTGTGCTGCTGGCCGGTCAGAGACCCTGCCATTCGGGCTTATTGGCCCAGGCGTAGCGGTAGTAGTCGCGGTCGGAGAGTGCCGCAGCCGCGGCCTCGTCGAGCACGACGGTGGCGTGCGGATGCAGCTGGATGGCGCTGGCGGGATTGCTGGCGCTCAGCGGTCCCTCGATGGCGGCGGCGATCGCATCCGCCTTGCCCGCACCGAAGGCGAGCAGCACGAGATGCCTGGCACGCAGAATCGTACCGAGCCCCTGCGTGATGCAGTGCACCGGCACGTCGTCTGGCGAGTCGAAGAAGCGCGCGTTGTCGCGACGCGTCTGTTCGGTGAGGGTCTTCACCCGGGTGAGCGAGGCGAACGAGGAGCCCGGTTCGTTGAACCCGATGTGGCCGTCGGTTCCGATGCCCAGAATCTGCACGTCGATGCCGCCAGCCGCGACGATGGCCCGTTCGTAGTCGGCGCCTGCCGCGCGAATAGTCTCGAGGGTGCCGTTCGGCACCTGCACCCGCGCGGGGTCCAGCCCCAGCGGCCCCACGACCTCGGTCTCGATCACGGTTCGATAGCTCTGCGGAGACCCCGGCGCAATTCCGACATACTCGTCGAGCGCGAAACCGCGCACGGCACTCAGATCGGCCCTTCCCGAACGCACGCGCTCGGCGAGGGCGCGGTAGACCGACAGCGGTGTCGATCCTGTTGCCAGGCCGAGCACGGCATCCGGATGCTGCGCCACGAGCTCCTGAATACTGTCGGCGACGATCTCGCCCGCCTCGGCCTCCGAGCCGACAATAACCACTTCCGCCATTTAGAACGCCTCCCTGTCGCCGGCGCCTATCAGGGCCGGATCAATCGTCAGTCTCACGACGCATCCCCTCGCAGCCAGGCGAGCAGGGCGCGGCCGATCAGTCGGGTCGCGCCGAACGTCGCAACATCCGCGTAGCGACGATCCTCCGAGGGCCAGCCCATATCCACGACAAGCACCGACGCCCCTGCCGCGCGCAGTGCGTCCACGGCGTCGCGCACAAAAGCATGCAGGTGGTTGTTTCTGCCGATGAGCAGCACCGGAGTCTCGATGGCGAGCGCCGCATCGAGCGAATCACCGGCAGCGAACGCGAGGAGCTGCTGGCCGCTGAATGCGACGGATGCCGCGGCATCCGGATTCTGCGCGGTCTCGGCGAACGGCCCCCAACGCGCGGCGCCGACGGCGATGTTCGCAACGCTGTCCATGCGCATCACGGTATACCGTGCGGAGCCACGCCCGGGCCACGTGTGCGCACCGGGCTGCACATCGAAGGCGGCGATCACCCGGGCGTCCTCGGCAGCCTCATCGTGCGAATCGGCTTCGACGCGGTCGGCGGATGCCGCAATCGGGATGTCGCGGCGCTGCGCCGCGAGCGCACGGGAGAGGCCGCGCACCTGAGCGGCGGCGGCCTCGACACGCTGCGACTCGAGGCGGCCGTCGCCGAGCGCCGTCAGAATCTCCTCTTCGATCTCGCCGAGCTGCGCATCCGTGTTCCTGGTTCCGATGCAGAGCAGCTCGCAGCCGGCCGCGAGGGCCCACACCGCGGCGACGGGGATGCCCGTCACGCCGCTCGCGCCCTTCATGTCGAGTGCGTCGCTGACTATCACGCCCTCGAAGCCGAGCTCGTCGCGCAGAAGCCCCTGCAGAATGCGTCGGCTCAGTGTCGCCGGGTTCTGCGCGTCGAGCTGGGGCAGCAGAATGTGCGAGGTCATGATGGTGCGTGTGCCCGCGGCGATGGCCGCCTCGAACGGCTTGAGTTCACGCTGCCGAAGCTCCTCGAGCGAGCGGTCAACGACCGGCAGGGCCAGGTGCGAGTCCTGGGCCGTGTCACCGTGACCGGGAAAGTGTTTCGCACTTGCGGCAACGCCCTGGCTCTGCAGCCCGGTCACCCATGCGGCGCTGTGCCTGGCCACGGCCTCGGGGTCGATTCCGAAGCTGCGCACCCCAATCACCGGGTTGTCCGGGTTCGAATTGATGTCGACGTCCGGGGCGAAGTTCACCGTACAGCCGGCCAGGCGCAGCTGCCTGCCAACCTCACGCCCGACTGCTGCGGTCGCCTCCAGGTCGTTCCAGCGGCCGAGCACGGCATTGCCGGGGTACGGAGATCCTGTTGAGGCGAACAGTCTGGTGACGTCGCCGCCCTCCTCGTCGATGGCGATGACGGCGAGCGGATTGGCGTCGAGAATCGCGTCGGTGAGCGCGCGCAGCTGGCCCGCCGAGACGACGTTCTCACCGAAGAGGCACACGCCGCCCAAACCATCGACGAGGCGCGCCCGCAGCCACTCCGGCAGGGTCGTGCCCTCGAAGCCGGGCAGAAGGGTTGCCGCCACTGTGCGTCGCATATCGGTCATCGTCGGCACAGTTCAGTCCGCAATGCCCGCGGTGATCTGCGCCATGTATTCCTCGCGCTGCGCGCGGGTGGCCGGCCGCCCCGGGATGCCGGGACGTGTCTGCCACGGTCGCGGGCCATCCGGGTGGCGGTATTCGACGCCGATGGCGTCGAGGCGCGCCAGGTGTTCGTCGAGGCGCGTCGAGAACTCCGCATAGTCGCGCTCCCCCGTGCTCCACAGCGCCTCGGCGAGCGCACACAGGCGCGGAAAGGCAAAGTAGTCGACGATGCGTGGCGAATCCATGTGCTCGGTCCAGATATTGGCCTGCCCGCCCAGCACGTGCGCGGCCTCGGCGGCGCTCAACTCGGAAGGGACCGGATCGAAGGCGTAGACGTCTTCGACGCTCAGCACCGTCGCGACGGGGATGGGCTCGTCAGGGGCATCCGATTGCCGGTAGTCGAGGTACACCTGGTCGTCGGGACAGGAGACGACGTCGTGGCCACGACGGGCCGCCGCGATGGCGCCGGCCATGCCGCGCCACGATGCGACAGTCGCCCCAGGGGCGAGCCCTCCCTCGAGAATCTCGTCCCAGCCGAACAGCCGCCGTCCGCGTGCGGTCAGATGGTCGTCGAGACGGGTGATGAACCAGCTCTGCAGCTGCTCCTCGTTCTCGACTCCCAGCTCCCGCATGCGCTTCTGGGTGCGCGCATCCGAGGCCCACTGCACCTTGGGGCACTCGTCGCCGCCGACGCCGATATAGGCGGAGGGGAACAGCTCCATGACCTCATCGAAGACGTTCGTAAAAAACTCGAGCGTGCTCTCCTCGACATTCAGCACGTTTTCGTTGACGCCCCAGCGCGTCCAGGGCTTCAGCGACTCGCTCGTGACGCCGAGCTCGGGGTACGCGGCGATGGCGGCCTGCGCGTGGCCCGGCGTCTCGATCTCGGGCACCACCGTGACGAAGCGCGCCGCGGCATAGGCGACGATCTCGCGAATATCGTCCTGCGTGTAGAAGCCACCGTGCGGTCGACCGTCGAAGCCCGGCGCTGGGCCGCCGCCCTCGGCCCCCACCTGACTTTCCTGGCGCCAGGAGCCGACCTCGGTCAGCCGCGGGTACCGCCTGATCTCGATGCGCCAGCCCTGGTCTTCGGTCAGGTGCAGATGCAGGGTGTTCAGGCGGTGCATGGCCATCAGGTCGATGAAGCGCAGCAGATCGTGCTTGGGCATGAAGTGCCGGGCGACGTCGAGCATGGCACCCCGCCAGCCGAAGCGCGGCGCATCCGTGATGCTCACACACCGGATGCGCCAGTGCGCGTCGGCCACCGCTGCACGTCGATAGACCGTCGGCGGAAGCAATTGCAGCAGTGCCTGGCAGCCGTAGAAGACGCCCGCGGCGTCGCCGCCGGTGATGCGGATGCCCTCGCTCACCACCTCGAGGCGGAACGCCTCATGACCCAGGGACGGCTCGAGCGACAGCTCGATTGCGTTGTCGCCGCCGGCGGACGCGGTATCGGCGATCTGCCCGAGCGGCAGCCCGGTTGCCGGCCTCAGCGCCGCCTGCAGCCAGGCGACGACGCCGCTGAGGGAGGCGGGCGCGGCAATGCGCGTGTCAGCGTCGAGCAGAAACTCTCCGTCGCGCTCGTCGAACGAGGCCGGCCGTGGAATCAGCATGGCCCCAGTTTCGCATCCCGCGCCATGCATCCGGCACCCTCAGAACCCGAAAGGAGAGACGCGATTCATCCGTCATATTCGCTGTCCGCGCAATTGCTGACTATCCGCCGATCACCGGGGTCGGTTACCCTGTTGCCATGGCTGAGTTGAAACTGGAAGAGTTGTCTGCGTCGAACATCGTGGCCGCCAACAATCTGACCCTCAAGCCTGGACAAGAGCAGTTCATCGCGCCGGTCTCCTATTCTGCGGCTTCCGCGGTGATCAATCCGAACACCTCGTGGCAGCGGGTCGTGACCCTCGGTGACGATGTGGTGGGCTTCATCCATGGAAACTTCGACCCGGATTCCGAGCATGAGGAATTCCGCGCCTGCATCTGGCGCATCAACGTCGACGCGGAGGCCCAGGGCCAAGGCGTCGGCACCTTCGCCACCCGCGCGCTGGCCGAGGAAGCCCGCGCCCGTGGCTTCGACCGCATCACCGTGATCTGGGAGCCCGGCGAAGACGGACCGGAGGCGTTCTTCCACCGCATCGGGTTCACCGATGTCGGCGAGACGCAGTACAGCGAGACGATCGGTGCCCTCCAGCTCTGAGCCATCGCGGCGCGGCGCAGGTGGCCCCGTGCTGAACGAATCCTTCGTCGAGCACGTTCTGGCCATCGTGGAAGATATCCCCCCGGGCCGGGTCATGACCTATGGCGGCATCGCCGCCGAACTCGGATCGCGCGGCGCGCGCGTGGTCGGCCAGGTGATGGCGCGCTACGGCAGCGACGTGGCTTGGTGGCGGGTCATCCGAGCCAGTGGCGAACCGCCCCTCTGCCACGATGCGCGCGCGCTCGAGCACTATCGCGCCGAGAACACGCCGCTCGCGGATCGCGCCGACGGCAGCTACCGCATCGACCTGCGCACGGCGCGCTGGCGACCGGACACCGGTCGCTGAGCCTGCCGAAGCGCGGTCACACGAGCGAGTCGCGCCAGGCGGCGTGCAGCTGGGCGAAGCGGCCCGTGCCAGCAATCAGGTCATCCGGCGTGCCGTCCTCCACGATCATGCCGTGCTCCATCACAAGCACCCGGTCGGCTATCGCCACCGTCGACAGGCGGTGCGCGATGATCACCGCGGTGCGGTCGGCCAGCAGCGTCTGCAGCGCCTGCTGCACGAGCCGCTCGCTCGGAATGTCGAGCGAGCTGGTCGCCTCATCCAGAATCAGCACAGTCGGGTTCGCCAGAAAGGCCCGCGCGAACGAGATGAGCTGACGCTGACCGGCCGAGACGCGCCCGCCGCGCTTGTTCACATCGGTGTCGTAGCCGTTCGGCAGGCCCTGGATGAACTCGTCTGCTCCGACCGCGCGCGCGGCGGCCGTGATCTCCTCGAGCGTCGCATCCGGCTTGCCGATGGCGATGTTGTCGGCCACCGAACCGCTGAACAGGTACGCCTCCTGCGTCACCATCACGATGGCACGGCGCAGATCCTTCGGGTGCAGTGAACGCAGGTCGACGCCGTCGAGCGTGACCTCACCCACCGTCGGGTCGTAGAACCGCGAGATCAGCTTGGCCAGCGTGGACTTGCCCGCGCCCGTCGAGCCGACCAGCGCGATGGTCTGCCCCGCCGGAATATCCAGGCTGAAATCGGGCAGAATCACCCGATCCTCTTTGTAGGCGAAGCGCACGCCATCAAAGCGCACGTGCCCCGCCGACTCCCACAGGTCGACCGGATGCGCCGGGTCGGGAACGCTCTGCGCCTCCTCGAGCACGCCCGAGATCTTCTCCAGCGCCGCGGCCGCCGACTGGTAGGAGTTGTAGAACATCGCCATCTCCTCCATGGGGTCGAAGAAGCGACGCGTGTACAAGAGCACGCCGAGCAGTGCGCCGATCGCCAGCTGGCCCTCGGCCACTCGGAACCCGCCGATCAGCAGCACGACACCGACGGTGACGTTGCCGATCATCACCAGCCCGGGATCGAAGATTCCGAACAGCTGGATCGTCTTGTTGTTGACGTCGCGGTACTCCTCGACGAGGGTGCCGAACTCCTTCTCGTTGCGCTTCTCCTTGCGGAACGCCTTGACCGCGCGGATGCCCGTCATGGTCTCGACGAACTGCACGATGACCTTCGCCGAGGCCACCCGCGAGATGCGGAACAGGCGCTGCGAACGCCTCTGGAACCAGCGGGTCAAGAAGTACAGCGGCACGAGCGAGCACAGCAGCACCACGCCGCTCACCCAGTCGAGCGTGAACAGCGCAATGGTGATGAACAGCATGTACAGGAAGCCCTGTACGAGCTGGTTGATGCCCGAGTCGAGCAGCTCGCGAATCGAATCGAGGTCGCTCGTCTGACGCGAGATGATGCGGCCCGAGGTGTACGACTCGTGAAACTCAAGGCTCAGCCGCTGCGTCTGCAGGAAGACCCGCTTGCGCAGGTCGATGAGAATGGCCTGGCTGATGCGCGCCGAAAGCACCGTGTACCACGCGATCAGCGCCGCACCGGCAATGCCCGAGAGCAGGTACGCGACGCCGGCCATGGCCAGGGGTATCCAGTCCTGCTTGAGCAGGGCCGGCAGACCGCTGTCAATGCCGTACGCGATGAGAATCGGGCCCACGATCTGCGCCGCCGTGCTCACCACGACGATGAGCATGGTCAGAATCACACGCAGCTTGAGCGGGGCGAGCAGGGAGCCCAGCAGACGCAGCGAACGGGCGCGAATCTGACGCGACTCCTGCTTCGTGAAGTCGTTGCGTTCTTCGCCTTCGACGCCGAGAACCGTTGCCGTGCTCACAGGTTCACCTCCTGAAGAATCTGTTCGTCCTGTTCGTCCTCCAGGCTGGAGATGACGAAGCGGTAGTGCTCGTTGGTGGCCAGCAGTTCGCTGTGCCGCCCGACGGCCGTGATGCGGCCGTCTTGCATGAGCGCCACGCGATCCGCGAGCATGACGGTCGACGGGCGGTGCGCCACGATCAGCGCTGTGGTGGATGCGAGCACCCGGCGAAGTGCAGCCTCCACGAGCGCCTCGGTGTCGACATCCAGAGCGGAGAGCGGGTCGTCGAGCACCAGCACGCTCGGGTTCGCCGCAACGGCGCGCGCGAGCGCGAGGCGCTGGCGCTGGCCACCGGAGAGGCTCAGCCCCTCCTCGCCGACCTTCGTCTCGATGCCCTCCGGCAACTCGTAGACGAAACCGGCCTGCGCGACCTCGAGTGCCTCAGTGAGCACCGCATCCGCTTCTGCCGAATCGAGAGCGATGTCGTCACGACCGAGCAGCACGTTTTCGCGCACCGACGCCGAGAACAGTGTGGCGTCTTCGAAGGCCATTGCTATGGCCCGGCGCAGGTCGACGCGCGTGAGATCGCGCACGTCGACGCCGTCGATCTTCACGGCGCCACCGGTGACGTCGTACAGGCGGGTCGTCAGGGCGGTGAGCGTGGACTTGCCGCATCCGGTGAGCCCCACCAGGGCCATGGTCTCTCCGGGCTGCACCGTCAGGCTCACGCCGTCGAGCAGATCGCCGAAACGATCCGGCGAGTCCTGGTAACGAAAGTGCAGGTCGTCGAAGACGAGTTCGCCGCGCGGATTCTCGATGCGCTTCGGCTGCTCGGGGTCGGTGATGGTGTTCACCGTGTCCATCACGTCGAAGAAGCGGTCGGCGGCGGTGCGGGTGTCGAAGGTCATCGACAGCAGGAATCCGATGGACTCCACCGGAAAGCGCAGCACCGTCGCGGTGGCGAAGAACGCCACCAGGTTGCCCGTGGTCATCTCGCCCTGTGACACGAACCAGACACCCACGATGAGACAGATGCCGAAGGCAACATCGGGAATCAGCAACAGCCACAGCCACAGGCCGGCAATGGCCTTGGCCTTCTCGATCTCGGTGCCGCGCAGTTGCTCGGCCTGCGAGGCGAAGTTCTTGAGGGCGTACTTGCCGCGCCCGAACGCCTTCAGCACGCGGATGCCGTGAACCGACTCTTCCACGGCCGTCGCCAGGTCGCCGGCCTGGTCCTGGCTACGGCGCGCTATCACCGAGTACTTTCCCTCGAACACGAAGCCGAAGATCCACAGCGGAATCGAGCAGACGAAGAAGATGAGGCCGAGCACCCAGTTCCAGCTGATCAGAATGATGAAGCCGGCCACGATGGTGAGGATGTTGACCACGAACAGCACGATGCCGAACGAGAGCCAGCGGCGAATGAGGTTGAGGTCGCTGACGGCGCGCGAGAGCAACTGGCCGCTGGGCCAGCGGTCGTGAAAGTTCACCGGCAGATCCTGCAGCCGCGCGTAGAGCGCGTTGCGCATCTTCGCCTCGATGTGGGTGCCGGGCGTGAGCACCAACCAGCGGCGCAGCGCGATGAACACGGCCTCACCGGCGCCGAGGCCGATGACGATCATCACGGCGGGCCACACCTGCGCGGTGTCACCGCTGGAGAGCGGACCGTCGACGAGCCAGCCCAGAACCTGGGGGATGGCGAGCGCGACGAGACTGGCGAGCAAGGCGGCGACCATGCCGAGGCAGATGCGCGGCAGCGCGCTCTTCGCGAACGGGAAGATGCGCATGAGCGTGCGCACCGTTCCCGGTCGAGCCGCGGTTGCGGGCTCGACTATGAGCGGATGCTGGTGGTCAGCGGGGGCAGACATAGGTGAACTCAAGTTTCTGTGATGGTGATGAATGTATGAGCGCCCGGAAAGGTGAAACGTTCCGATTCCGCGGGATGCGAGAGGTCGGTCGCCTCGAGGGACGATCCGACGTCGTGAGCGGCGCGAGCTGCGCCGAAGTGTGAGTCTCTGGCGGCCTTTACCCGGCTGGCGTGAGCGCGGGGATGCCGAAGACAGCACCCCGAACCGCACACGCAGCGGTCTGGATATTCTCTGTCTCTGTCATGACACACTCCCGGTATTTGTCGGCTTCACAGCACCGTCTGTAACGACGCGGCAATCACACGCGAGGGCCGTATCGGCAACTCGCACATGGCAGCCCTACAGGCTATACCGCACCGGCAGCCGTGTGCAAGACTGCGCCGCAACTTCGCCGATCGGCGTGAGCGATTCGCCGGACGGCGGAGCTGCGGGGCGGATGTCGCGTGTCGCGCGAGCAGGAGCGGCGCGCCGAGCGCGGCATCCGCTATTCAGTGACGGACGGACGGCCCGGGCCGCTAGTCGAGGCGAATCGAGAGGCAGGTGACGCAGCCCTCGAGCTTCTCGAACTCGCTGATGTCGACTCGGATCACACGGTAGCCGAGGTCTTCGATGAGCGCCGCCGACTCAGGTGCGCTGGCCGAGATCATCACGGTGTCGTGGCCGAGAACGTTGACCTGTGCGCCGGCGACCTCGGGAACCGGCAGGAACCGCTCGAACAGGCCGGGATCATCCACCAGCGAGGGGTGGCCGATGACGGTGCCGTCGGGCAGCGCGGTCACGGCGCTCTTGAGGTGCAGCGCCTTCGTGACGGGCACGGCTATCACGATGTAGCCGAGCGGCCCGGCGATGGCACGCAACTGGCGAATGCCCTCGGCATTCGTACGCCCGCCGCGGCCCACGTAGACGGTCTTGCCCACCTGCAGAACGTCGCCGCCCTCGAGCGTGCCGGGCTGCTCGATGCGCGTGATGCGGAGCGCGTATTCGCTGAGCTTGGCCTCGGTGCCGCTGGTTTCGTCGCGACGCGACTCGGCGCCGGGGCTCGTGATAATGGCGGTGTCACCCAGCACGACGGCCGTGTCTTCGACGAACACGGAGTCGGCCAGGTCATCGGCGGGAGCGACCTCGACGGGCGTCCAGCCTGCGGCCACGAAGGCCGCGACATAGGCGTCCCACTGCGCGTCCGCCAACTCGGCGTCGATCGCCACGCGGTCGATGTGCGTTGTCAGGCCGTCGGCCAGGTTCGAGGCGGGCAGGCGCACGAACGCCACCCGGCGACCGGATGCTACACCGCGGCCGGCACGCCGCAGAATCGCCGCGTACAGTGGCGGAGCGAGAAAGACGAACACCACCGTGACGGCAAGCCAGGTGATCAGATTGATGCCACCGAGCGTCGCAAAAAGTGGCCCGATGAGCGCCGAGGTGATCGAGCCTCCGTCGACCTTCAACACGCTGCCCAGCAGAGCACCGATTGCGCCGGCAAGGACGCCGGCGATAAGGGTGACGTACCACCGCGACAGGGCGCCGAGCAGAATCGCGATGAACAGCAGCACGAAGACAATCACGGTGCCGAGCGCGAAGTAGTCGCTGAGGCTCACGAGGGCCGCCCACGAGGCGCCGTTGGCACCGAACAGCATGAGCACGTTCACGGCGAACGCCACGAACGCCACAACCAGTGCGGTGAGTAGCGAGGCGATCACCCTCTGCAGGTAACCGCTCCCCTGCGACGGGCTGACGGATGCGGGCACGGGCGCAGCGGTTTCACTCACGCTGCGAGACTACCGGACGATGTCTATGAGTTTTCCGAGTCGCGCCGCCGCGATCTCCTCGGCCGCGACGAGGGTCGTGATGCCACGCTGCTTCGCGTCGGCGAAGATGTGCGCAACTGTTTCGCCGATGGCCTCGATGCGCGCATTCGTCACCTCGATCGAGGGCTGTTCCTCGTTCATCATCGCCAGGAAGATGACCCCGCCCGCGTTCACCACGAAGTCCGGGGCCCACAGGATGCCGCGCGCGGCCAGGCGCGCGGCTCCGTCACGGCGCGCGAGCTGGTTGTTGGCGGGGCCTACGACGGCTCGCACGCGCAGGGCGTCGATGACCTCGTCGGTGAGCACGCCGCCGACGCCGGCCGGCACGAAGACGTCGGCCTGCACCCGGTGCGCCGCATCCGGCTCGACCCAACTCGCGCCGAGCGTCGTGGCGAACTCGCGCTTGGCCGGGTTGACGTCGGTGACGGTGAGTTGTGCGCCCGCGGCGGCGAGGCGTGTGGCGATCAATGAGCCCACGTGGCCGAGACCGAGAACGATGAAGTGACGGCCGGCAACCTCGCGGCTGTCGAATGCCTCGTCGAGGGTCGCGAGCAGCGCGGCATAGACGCCCGCGGCCGTTGCGTCGCTGGGCTCACCCACGCCGCCATCCGCCGAGGGCAGGCCGCAGACGTGTGCAGTGCGGCTGGCGACGACGGCCATGTCCTCGGCGCTGGTGCCGACGTCTTCCGCGGTCATGTACGCACCGCCGAGGCTCTCGATGGCGTCGCCGAGATCGAGCATGGCGTCACGACGCTGCTCGGCGTCGAGCACCGTTCCGGTGGGCAGGTAGATCACGGTTTTGCCACCGCCACGGTTGAGTCCCGCCGCCGCATTCTTGAGGGTCATGCCCTCGGCCAGGCGCAGGGAGTCGTTGACGGCCTCGACCCAGTTGTCGTAGTGCCACAGGCGGCATCCGCCGAGCGCCGGACCGAGTGTGGTGGAGTGCACCGCGAGGCTCATGGTGAGGCCACTGCGCGGCCCCTTCACCACGAGAAGGCGTTCGTGCGGCAGAGCGTCGCCGGTGGTGGCGAGCAGGTCGATGTTCTGGGCGGAGTGGGCATCCATGATGCTGATCTCAATACAATGCGGCGATCTGCGCAAGTGCGACACAGGGCATAAGGCAATATGATCAAGTCATCCGTCAGTTTATGCGAATTGGATGTGCACTGTGCCCACTCTCGACGCCACCGACCGTCGCATCCTGCTCGCGCTCGAAGACGACCCGCGGGTTCCCGTGGTGTTGCTCGCGCAGCGCCTGGGCCTGGCCCGCGGAACCGTGCAGTCTCGACTCGAGCGGCTCGCCTCCGACGGCACGCTGCTGCCGAACAGTGTGCGCGTGCCCCCGGATGCCCTCGGCCGGCCCATGCGCGCCATCATCACGGCGGAGCTGGACCAGACCGAATTCCCCGCCGCGATGGATTCGCTCGCGCAGATCGCCGAGGTGCTGGAGTGCGCGGCGATCTCCGGCGAGAGCGACCTGTTTCTACAGGTGGTGGCGCGAGATCCTGATGACATGTATCGGGTGAGCCAGGAGATTCTGGCGTGCCCCGGCATTCGGCGCACCTCGACCTCACTCGTGCTGCGCGACCTCATCCCGTTCCGCACGACCGCCCTGCTCGGCCAGGCCTCCGCAGGTTGAGGAGCGAGGAACGAGCGTCTCGAAACCGAGCCGCGCACCCTTGGTTTCGAGACGAGGCCTCCTTCGTCGACCTCTCCTCAACCAGCGGGTGCGGAGGAGTGGAAGGCCTCAGTGGTAGAAGTGGCGCTCGCCCGTGAAGTACATCGTGACGCCGGCCGCCGTCGCCGCGGCGACGACCTCCTCGTCGCGAATCGAGCCGCCGGGCTGCACTATTGCGCGGACGCCGGCGTCGATGAGCAGTTGGGCGCCATCCGCGAACGGGAAGAAGGCGTCTGATGCCGCGACCGAGCCGGTCACGCGCTCACCGGCCCTCGTGATGGCGAGCGCACACGAGTCCACACGGTTCACCTGGCCCATGCCCACCCCGACGGATGCGCCGTCGTGCGCGAGCAGGATCGCGTTGGACTTCACGGCCCGGCACGCCTTCCACGCGAACTCGAGGTCGGCGCGCGTCGCGGCATCCGCCTCGTCTCCTGCGACAAGCTGCCAGCCGTCCGAACTGAAGTCGTCAAAGTTGTCGCGACTCTGCACGAGCATGCCGCCGGAGATCTGCCGCATCTCCTCCATGGCTCGGTCGTAGCCGGCGGGCAGGCGCAGCAGCCGCAGGTTCTTCTTGGTGGAGAGCAGCTCGAGCGCATCCGGCTCGAAGTCGGGGGCCACGAGCACCTCGGTGAAGATGTCTTTCACCGTCTCGGCCATCGCCAGGGTCACGGTGCGGTTGGCCGCTATCACGCCGCCGTAGGCCGACACCGGGTCGCAGGCGTGAGCCTTGCGGTGCGCATCCGCAATATCGTCGCCGACGGCGATGCCACACGGGTTGGCGTGCTTGATGACCGCCACCGCGGTCTCATCGAAGTCGTATGCCGCGCGCAGGGCGGCGTCGGCATCGACGTAGTTGTTGTACGACATAGCCTTGCCGTGCAGCTGCTCGGCCTGGGCGATGCCGGGCAGCCCGAAGCCCTGCTCGTAGAGGGCGCCGCGCTGGTGCGAGTTCTCGCCGTAGCGCAGAATGCTCGCGCGGTTCCAGTAGCCGCCGATCCAGCCCGCAAAGCCCGTGTCACCGGCATCGCTCGAGACCGTGCCGCCGAGCCAGGTGGCCACATTCACGTCGTAGCTTGCGGTGTGCCGAAAGGCCGCGACGGCAAGCGCCTTGCGCTGCTCCAGTGTGGTTCCCCCGGCGGCCAGCGCCGAGGCGATCTCCTCGTAACCGGATGGCGAGACCACCACGGCGACATTCGCGTAGTTCTTGGCCGAGGCGCGCACCATGGAAGGCCCGCCGATGTCGATCTGCTCGACCGTGTCATCCTCCGAGGCGCCGGATGCCACAGTCTCGGCGAACGGATACAGGTTGACGACCACCAGTTGGAACGCCGCAATGCCCAGCTCGGCCAGCTGCTGTTCGTGCGACTCGAGACGCAGGTCGGCGAGCAGTCCGGCGTGCACCGCAGGATGCAGCGTCTTCACCCTGCCGTCGAGGGATTCGGGGAACCCCGTGAGGGCCGCGACATCCGTCACCTCGAAGCCCGCGTCGCGAATCTTCGCGGCGGTCGACCCCGTGGAGACCATCTCGACGCCCGCCGCGGAGAGCGCCGCCGCCAGCTCGAGCAGGCCGGATTTGTCGCTGACGGAGATCAGCGCGCGCGTGATAGGCACGACGTCGCGCACGCGGTAGAGAGAGGGATCCTGGCTGGGGGCGCTCATGCGGTGGGTAACTCCTTGAGGTTGATGTGACCATTGGCGATATCGAGCACGGCCTGCACCAGCAGGGAGCGTTCGACGATTTTGATGCGTTCGTGCAGGGTGGCCTCGGTGTCGGCAGGCTCGATCGGCACGCGCTGCTGGGAGATGAGCGGCCCGGCGTCGATGCCGTTGTCGACCACGATGAGGCTCGCGCCGGTCTCGGCGACACCCGCGGCGAGCGCGTCGCGCACGCCGTGCGCGCCGGGGAATTCGGGCAGATAGGCCGGATGCGTGTTGATCAGCTGGGGCGAGAGGGCGTCGACGACCCGCACCGGCAGCAGGCGCATGAGCCCGGAGAGGATCACGAGATCGGGCTGCCACTGCTGGATCTGTTCGAGCATGGCGTCGCCCCACTCCTCGCGCGACTCGAACGAGGTGAACGGAACCGTGAACGAGGGGATGCGGAACTCCTCGGCGAGGGCCAGCCCGTCTGCGTCACGATCGGCGCCGATCGCCACGACCCGCGCCGGAAACTCGGCGTCTTCGGATGCCTCAAGCAACGCGCGCAGATTCGATCCGCCGCCAGAGATGAGGACGACAAGTGAGAGCACCCACCCAGCCTAGCGGTGCTCGAATGAGCAGCGATCGCCGGCCGTGAATCGATCAGCGGCGCGCGCGGGAGAGCAGGCCTATTGCGGCCGCAACGGCAACCTCGATCGCCGCGAGCACACCGACAAGCCACGGGTTCGGGCCCACCTCGTGCAGGCGCCCCGGGCCGAACGCACCGGCGGACCACCAGGCGAGCAGACCGAGCTGAATGCCCGCAACCGCACCGATGCCGAGGGCCGTTGCCGCGCTCCACCCTGCGGTTCGCGCGCTGCCCGGCACGGCGGCAACACGCGAGCGCACGAGTACCCCGGCGAGGTAGCCGCAGATCAACGGCACAACGAGCCCGATGAAGCCGAACAGGAGTTCGCCCTGCGGCAGTACCCCGAAGAGCGGCAGGCTGGGAATCGGCCCCAACTGCGTGCCCATCGGGCCGACGGAGGATCCGGTGCCGAGCGCGAAGCCCGGCCCGATGAGCCACGACGCCGCCCAGACGACCAGGTTCGGCAGCAGAGCCAACTCCCCCAGGGTGAGCACCGAGCCGCCGAGAGCGCCGGCGTGCAGGCCCTCGTACAGGCCGATGATGGTGCCGAAGTTCACCACGACGAGCAGGGCGGTGAGCACGGCGGCCGCGGCCAGCAGCAGGGCGGTGGCGGCGGTGCCTCCGCGCAGTGCAGCCAGAATGCCGTCGCGGGTGGCCGGGGCGAGGGCGGCGAAACGGGCGCGGATGCCGCGAGCGGCGGCATCCGTATCACCGCGCGCGTGCCGGGCGATGCCTGCGCAGACACCGACGGCGACGCCGAGTGCGAAGACGAAGGTCGGCAGCAGTACACCCTGCCACAGCGGGAACGCCACGAGGGCGCTGCGGGCCGACAGCGCGATCACCGTGCCGAGCAGGCCGTAGACGACGACGGCCGAGACGATGCCGATGCGCCAATAGGGCGTCTGGGCGGCCCGCAGGCCCGTGCGCACGCCGAAGAGCAGCGCCAGCAGGGCAAAGCCGAGCAGTGCGATGGTCATGGGGAATGGCACGGATGCCCCCGGCAACCCCAGCGCCGCGGCGGTTGTCGCCGGCAGCGTGATGGTGAGGTCGACGCCGTGACCGAGCAGCCAGACGTCTGCCGCCGCCTTGAAGAACACGGCCCAGTCGATGCCGAGGTCGAATTGCACCGCCCACAGGATGGTGAGGGGAACGAGCACGATGCCGAGCCCGACGGCTACGGCGATGAGCGCCTCCAGCGCGGCGAGCAGGGCGACGGTTGTGCGGTTCATCTGGGCCGAGCCTACCTGCCGACTCCGAAAACGACGGATGCGGCGCGCGCGGCGGGACGAGCCTTAACGACGGATGGCCCGCCGAGGCGGGCCATCCGGTAATGCAGAGGTGCGGTTAGAGCGCGGCGTAGACCTCACGCAGCAGGGCGGCGGTCTCGCTCGGCGTCTTGCCGACCTTGACACCGGCGGCCTCGAGGGCCTCCTTCTTGGCCTGCGCGGTGCCCGCCGAGCCGGAGACGATGGCGCCGGCGTGGCCCATCGTCTTGCCCTCGGGAGCGGTGAAGCCCGCGACGTAGCCGACGACCGGCTTGGTGACGTGTGCCTTGATGAACTCGGCAGCACGCTCCTCGGCGTCGCCGCCGATTTCACCGATCATGACTATCGCCTTGGTCTCGGGGTCGGCCTCGAACGCGGCGAGCGCGTCGATGTGCGTCGTACCGATCACCGGGTCGCCGCCGATTCCGATGGCGGTGGAGAAGCCCAGATCGCGCAGCTCGTACATCATCTGGTAGGTGAGCGTGCCCGACTTGGACACCAGGCCGATCTCGCCCTTGCCGGTGATGGTGGCGGGCGTGATGCCCACCAGCGACTCGCCGGGCGTGATGATGCCGGGGCAGTTCGGGCCGATGATGCGGGTCTTGCCGCCCTTGGCCTTGGCCGTCGCCCAGAACTCGGCCGAGTCCTGCACGGGGATGCCTTCGGTGATGACCACCACCAGCGGAACCTCGGCCTCTATGGCCTCGAGCACGGCATCCTTGGCGAATGCCGGCGGCACGAAGACGATCGACACGTCCGCGCCGGTCTCCTTCACCGCCTCGACGACCGTGCCGAACACGGGCAGCGTGACATCGCCGTGCGTCACCGTGGTGCCGGCCTTGCGTGCGTTCACGCCGCCGACGACTTTGGTGCCGGCCTTGAGCATGAGCGCCGTGTGCTTGGTGCCCTCGCCGCCGGTGATGCCCTGAACGATGACCTTGGAATCCTTGTTGAGAAAGATTGACATGTGTGTATTGGTCCCTTACTTCGAAGCCAGCTCGGCGGCCTTGTCGGCGCCCTCGTCCATGGTGCTCGCCAGCGTGACGAGCGGATGCGCGGCCTCGGCAAGAATGCGGCGGCCCTCCTCCACGTTGTTGCCGTCGAGACGCACGACCAGCGGCTTGTTCGCGTCGTCGCCCAGAATCTCGAGCGCCTTGACGATGCCGTTCGCGACAGCGTCGCACGCGGTGATGCCGCCGAAGACGTTGACGAACACGCTCTTGACCTGCGCGTCGTTCAGAATCACGTCGAGACCGGCAGCCATCACCGATGCGGATGCTCCGCCTCCGATGTCGAGGAAGTTCGCCGGCTTGACACCCTTGTGCTTCTCACCCGCGTAGGCAACGACATCCAACGTACTCATCACGAGCCCGGCGCCGTTGCCGATGATGCCGACCTGGCCGTCGAGCTTCACGTAGTTGAGGTTGGAGGCCTTGGCCTTCGCCTCGAGCGGATCAGCGGCGGCCGCATCTTCCAGCTCGGCGTGGTTCGGGTGCCGGAAGTCAGCGTTCTCGTCGATCGTGACCTTGCCGTCGAGGGCAATGATGTCGCCCTCCTCGGTGAGCACGAGAGGGTTGACCTCGACGAGCGTCGCATCTTCGCCCTTGTAGACGTCATAGAGCTTGGAGATGACCGGGGCGACCTTGGCGATCAGCTCGTCGGGGAATCCGCCGGCACGGGCGATCTCTGCCGCCTTGGCCTCGTCGATGCCGCCCAGCGGGTCGACCTCGATGCGCGCGAGCGCCTCGGGCTTCTCGACGGCGAGCTGCTCGATCTCCATGCCGCCCTCGACGCTGCACAGCGAGAGGTAGGAACGGTTGGCCCGGTCGAGCAGCACGGAGAAGTAGAACTCCTGCGCGATGCGGGCACCACCGGCGACCATGACGCGCTTGACGACGTGGCCCTTGATGTCGAGCCCCAGGATGCTGCGGGCCGCGGCCTCGGCGTCATCCGGAGTCTTGGCGACCTTGACGCCGCCGGCCTTGCCACGCCCGCCGACCTTCACCTGGGCCTTGACCACGACAACGCCGCCGAGCTTCTCGGCAGCTGCGCGCACCTCCTCGGGGGTATCCGCGATGATGCCCGGCAGAACCGGAACGCCATACTGCTCAAACAGGTCTCTGGCCTGATACTCGTAAAGATCCACGCTTATCCAATCCGCTGATGGTCCCGATCACGTTTGTGACGTGTCGCACCGTGACTGCTGTGCATTCCTGGGCGGCTGATCGCTCGGCAGATAGCTCGATGCCGAGATAAATTCGCCACAAGCACTCTACCTTTACCCCGTGACCACTTGCTGACCGCCATGGTGCTCGGCCGCAGCGCCGAGCGCCGCGACCTCCCCCGTCGACGGGTATACCGACACCGGCGCGTACGCGTCGACGTTTTCTTTCGCGAGCGCGATGAATGCGCGTGCCTTCGCCGAGAGCCGTCGACCCGCCGGCCAGGCGATCTGCGCGCGCTCCAGATGCGGCGTGGGCACCAGCGGTCGGGCGACCACCGGCTTGCCTTCGTAGCTGAGGCTGATCTTCGGCAGCTGAATGAACAGCGAATAACCGAGGCCCGCGCCGACCAGCGCACGCGCCAACTCGAAATGCGAGGTGCGGTGGCGAATGTTCGGGGCGATGCCCAGCGCGGCAAAGTATCCCAGAATGTCATCGGCGCTCGGGGGTGTTTCCATCAGGATGAGCGGCTCGTCGCGCAGCTGCTCGGCTCGCACGGCGTCGGCCTGGGCGAGCGGATGATCCCCGGCGAGGATCACATGCATGCGCGTCTCGTAGAGCGAAACCGTGCTGAACGCCTTGTCCAGTGAGAGATCGTACGAGACCACGAGCTCCAGCTCACCTGCGCGCAACTTTTCGAGCAGCATGTCTTCCGACCCGACGACGAAGTTCAATTGGGCGTGCGGATGGGTCTCGGCGAACAGTTTGAGCATGGTGGGGAGGATGGTGGGGGCGAGCGAGGAGAAGCATCCGATGGTGAACGCCCCGGCCAGTTTCGTCTCGCTGCCGGTCGCCTCCAGCTCTTCCACCTGCACGAGCAGGGAGATCACCCGGCCCAGCACCTCCTCGCCGGCCGAGGTGAGCACGACACCGTGTGACTTGTACAGTGTGCACAACTGGATGCCGAGCCCGCGTTCAAGCTCGTCGAGAGAGGATGCGATGGCCGAGCGAGAGACTCGCTCACGTTCGGCCGCGGCACTGATGCTGCCTGTCGCGGCGATGGCGCGAAAGTACTGCAACTGGCGCAGCGTGAACTGGCTCATCGGGGGCACCGCCGTCGGCGCGTCTCGTCGTTGTGGCGCATAGCTTCGTACTGTAGCCGATGGGCCACGGCAACGAACCGGTGCCTGCTACCCGGCGGCCGCGAGCGCATTTCGTCGTTCCCGCCGCTCACGTTGCAGGCGGGGGTCAGGAACCGGCGCCGCGGCGACGAGCCGTTGCGTGTATGGATGCTGTGGCCTCTCGCAAACGTCGCTGCTGGAGCCCTCCTCCACAATGCGGCCGTTCTGGAGCACGATGGTGCGGTCGGCGAATTGGCGCACGACGGCGAGGTCGTGCGTGATGAAGAGATACGAGACTCCGAGCCTCTGCTGTAACTCGGCCAGCAACTCGAGCACCGCCGCCTGGGTGGAGACGTCCAGCGCGCTGGTGGGTTCGTCACACACCACCAGACTCGGCTTCAGGGCCAGGGCTCGGGCAATGGCGATGCGCTGCCGCTGTCCGCCGCTGAAGTCACCCGGGTAACGATCCACCGTGTCGGCGGGCATGTTCACCACGCTCAGCAAATCCGCTATCTGCCCCATGGCCTCGCGGCGGCTGCGGCCGGCCGCCAGCAAGGGCTCGGCCAGGATGCGCCCGATTTTCAGCGAGGGATTCAACGAACCGTATGGGTTCTGAAAGATCACCTGCAGTTCGCTCGCCAGGGGCCGCCGCGCGCGAGCGCTCAGGGAGTCGATCTGACGGCCGCGAAATCGGATGCTGCCGGCCGCGGCAGGGGTGAGCCCGAGAATCACCTTACCGATCGTCGACTTTCCAGAGCCCGACTCCCCCACCAGCGCCAGCGTCTCCCCGGTGCCGATGTGGAATGAAACATCGTCGATGACGCGGTTGACGGATGCGCGCAGGCCTGTCTTGCGATATTCGACGGCGAGAGAGTCGACCTCGAGCAGTGCTGTGGTGTCCATCAGATCCTCACCAGTGACGGCGTCGCCGCGATCAGCTTCTTCGTGTACTCGTGCTGCGGGGCAGAGAAGAGGTCCTCGACGTTCGCGGCCTCCACAAGCTCGCCGTGCGACATCACCACGGCCCGGTCGCAGACATCCGCCACCACGCCCAGATCATGGGTGACCAGGATCACCGCCATGTTGCGCCTCTCGCGCAGCTCGCGAAGCAGGTCGAGAATACCGGCCTGCACCGTCACATCCAGTGCCGTGGTCGGTTCGTCGGCGATGAGAATCTGCGGGTCTCCCGCCAGCGCAATGGCTATCGCTACCCGCTGGATCATGCCGCCGGAAAGTTCGTGCGGATACTTGCGGAGGACATCCACAGGATCGGGCAGCCTCACGCTGGCCAGCAGCTCGACGCTTCTGGCCTTGCGTGCGGCCGACGAGCCGCCCGAGAGATGCCGCAGCACCTCACCCAGCTGCGAGCCGATGGTGAACAAGGGGTCCAGGGCCACCATCGGTTCCTGGGAGACCAGGCCGATGCGACGCCCCCGAACCCGGCGATACTGGGCGCTGCTCGATCCCGCGATGCTCTGGCCGGCAAGCCACACGTCACCGCCGAGCACTCGCCCGCTGGCCGGCAACAACCCCAGCAGCGACAAGGCCGTCACCGTCTTGCCGCTGCCTGACTCGCCGACCAGACCGAGGATCTCACCGGCGGCGAGCGAGAACGACACCTCCCGTACGACGGGAACGACGCCGTGACCCGAATCGAAGCCGACCGAATAGTCGCGCACCTCCAGCACCGCGCCGGGAGCCGTCGGCGCGAGCGCGCCTCTCGCGTGCACCGCGATGGCACGCGCCCGACGCGAGGGCCTTCTCGCCGCCGAGCCCGAGCTCTTCTGCTCGGCGTTCAGATCGCGGATGCCATCACCGAGCAACCCGAACGCCAGGGTCATGAGCGCGATAGTTCCCCCGGTGACCAGCAGCAGATAGCCATCCTGTTGTATGACCGTCGCGGCTTCACCGACCATCCCGCCCCAGCTCGGCGCCGGCGGAACCGTGGCCAAGCCCAGAAAGCCGAGCCCGGTCTGCACGGCCAGGGTGATGCCACTGAAAAGGGAAAGCTGCACGATCACCGGGCCGATGAGGCCGGGCAGCACGTGCCGCAACATGATACGCATATGGCCCAAACCGGAGACCACCGCGGCCGAAACAAAAAGCTCCTCGCGCAGTGACAGACAGGCGCTGCGCACGATGCGCACCAGCGTGCCCGAACTCAACAAGCCGAACGAGAGCATCGATGCGAACAGACTCTGGCTGAAGACCGACAGCACCACCAGCACTATCACGATGCCGGGGAGCGCCATCAGTACATCCACTATGCCGCCGATGAGGCGGTCGACCCAGCCGCCGAGGTAGCCGGCCAGGATGCCCAGAACGACACCGGTAACCACAAAGGCGACGACCGCGATGAGCACGCCCACCAGGGCCGGCTGGCCTCCGTACAGCAGGCGGCTGAGAACGTCTCGACCGAGCGCATCCGTGCCCAGCAGGTGGGCAGCCGATGGCCCCTCGAGCAGATGATCGAGTTGCTGTGTCAGCGGACCATAGGGGGCAATCACCTTCGCCAGAAACACCGCGACCGTGACGACCACGAGAAAAATCAGAGCGGCCAGCGCCAGCGGTTTGCCGAGCAGCGCGCGCCACGCCCCCGAGCGTGCGGGGCGCGTCGTGGCGGCCGCGAGAGCGATGGTGTCGGGAGCACTCATGAAAGACGCACCTTCGGATCGATGATGCCGTACGCGATGTCGACGATCAGGTTGACGATGACGACCAGAACGGTGAAGGCCAGCGCCACACCCTGGATCACCGGGATGTCGTGCTTGTTCGTGGCATCCACCGCGAGAGAGCCAAGCCCTGGCAGCACGAACACGTATTCCACCATGATCGTGCCCGAGAGAGAGCCCACGAAGACCAGCCCGATCATGGTCGAGATCGACAGGCCCGAGTTGCGCAGCGCGTGCTTCCACACCAGCGAGCGCTCCGGCACCCCGGATGCCCGCAGCGTGCGAATGTAGTCCATCCCCATCGCCGTCATCACGCCGTCGCGCGCCACCTTGGCGATGGAGGCGATGCCGTAGAGAGCGAGTGCGGCGACCGGCAGGATGAGGCTCTGCGCCCATCCGCTCGGTGACTGCGCGAACGGGATGTAGCCGGTCGCCGGCAGGATCGCGAGTGACACCGCGAAGATCGACGCCAGCACCAGCCCCACCCAGAAGTTCGGCAGGGCGAATCCGGCAAGAGAGACCACATCTATGACGCGTCGCAGCACTCGCCCCCGGGTAGCGCTGAATACGCCCAGGGAGATGCCGATCAGCGCAGAGACGAGCGTGCCGCCCAGGATGATCGACAGCGACACCGGCACGCGCTGCCCCAGCGTGGTCAGCACCGGGTCGCCGGTGAAGATCGACGTGCCCAGATCACCGTGGAAGACGCCCGTCAGGTAGATCCAGTACTGGCCGAGGATCGGCTCGTTCAGATGCAGCGTCTGCCGCAACGCCGCATACTGCTCGGGCGTGGCGAACACGCCGAGCAGCGAACGTGCCGGATCTCCCGGCACGAAGCTCTGCAGCACGAAGGTGATCACCGAGACCACGAAGAGCAGCGGTATCGAGATCAGGAGTCGTCGAACGATGATGCGCAGCATGCTGACCTTTGGAAAAGATGACGAATGGATGGCGGGGCACCGGCGCACGTCCGGTGCCCCACCGCTTACGGACTTACTTGTTGGACCAGTCGATGATCGACGTGAGGTCGCCGGTCTGGCCCACGAACTGCACACCGGAGACTTTGGTGTTGAACATGTAGATCGCGTCGGTCTGCGCGATGGGCAGCGCATCCGCGTTGTCGACGAGTACCTTGGTCACCGCTTTAGCGGCCGACCCCACCTGGTCGCCGGATGCCGCGGCGAGCGTGTCGTACGCACTGACGACCGCCGGATCCACCACCTTGAACGAGTTCATGACGCCGGTCGGCAGGAATCCGAATGCCGTATTGATGTACTGCGGTCCCCCGCCGCCGCCCAATACCGTGGCGCCGAATTTTCCGCCGACGAGATCGTTCACCCAGTCGCCGAAGTTCGCGTTCGGCTTGAGCTGGAGCTTCACGCCGATGTCACCGAGTTGGGAGGAGACCGCCTGGATCATCTTGGTGTCGGCGGCGCTGAAGGACTGGTAGAAGACCGGCAGGGTGAACCCATTGGCATATCCCGCATCGGCCATCAAGGACTTTGCCTTCGCGACGTCGTACGGATATGTGTCATCCAATGATGCGTCGTATCCATTTTCCGGGCCGCCCACGGTTGCTGGCTGCGCAGTTGCCTTGCCATAGGCGCCATAGGCCGCCTTGGTGATAGCCGCCCGGTCCACCGCGTAGTTCAGTGCCTGGCGAACCTTCACCGATTTGAGCGCCGGAACGACCTTGCCGTCGCGGTCGAGAAGATAGAGTCCGCTCCAGTTCGACGCGTGGTGGATCTCTGTGAGGTTCGCACCCGTCGCGGTGCCGCCCACGGTGGAGTCACCGGACATCACGTCGATCTGCCCGGTCTTCAGGGCCTGAACCTGCTGCGTCACGTTGGGAATGACCTTGACGGTGATCTTGGAATAGTTGATCAGGCTCTGGTCGTAGAAGTTCTTGTTCTTCGTATAAACGTAGTGATCGCCTGCGACGGTCTGGCTGGAGTCGAGCACGTACTGGCCGGCCCCGAAAGTCTTGGCCGCGGTTTCCTTGGGATTCGCGATGCCCGCGGGGCTGATCGGGTCAGCCGCGTAGTAGTCCGGAGTCATCAGCCTGTCGATCATCGGGTTGGGCGTCTTGCTGGTGATGACGACTTTGTCGGCTCCCTCTGCCGTGAACGTCATATCGAGAAAGTAGGCTCTCGTGGGTCCGGTGCCGGTCGAGACGAAATACTGGAACGACGCGACGACTTCCTTCGCGGTCAGTGGTGTGCCGTCGGCGAATTTCAAACCGGGCCGCAGCGTCAGCTCGAACTTCTTGTTGTCGGTGCCCACGTAGCCCCACTTGGTGGCGAGGCCGGCAATCAGCTTGCCGTCCTTGTCGGTGTTCAGCAGTGCCGCGTACGCGGGGTCTTCAAACCAGCGGTTGGGGCTGCCACTTGCCGCCTTGAGCGGGTCGAGACTCACCGGCGCCGTGGACATTCCCACTGTCAGGGTCGGGGGTCCCGACTTTGTGGCGCTCGTGCCGCCACCGGAGCATCCGGTCAGCACGAGTGCCGCCGCGGCCACGACGGCCGCGAGCACATATCTCTTGCTCTTCATGATCTATTGCCTCTCATTCTTCGTCGAATCCGATGCAGGAACTGCGCGGCCCGTCTCGGTGCCGGGCGTGCCGATGATCGGCAGGGTGATGCGGCTCGGGTGAGCCGCATCGTGAAAGATCGTCTGTTCGGCCGCGACCCTCTCGGCCGAGGTGTACGCCGTCTTGCCCGTGTTCGGGTTCGGGTCCCAGCGCGGGTTGCTGCTGGAGGTGACATCCACGCGAATGCGGTGCCCGGCCAGGAAGGTGTTGGCGGTCGCCCACAGATCGATGCGGTACTCGTACACGGTGCCCGGTTCGATGGGCGAGGGTCGCGGGCCGGCCGAGCCGAGCGATCCGTCGTTCTCGCGCGCGGAGGCACGGATGATGCCGTCCGCGATCAGCATGGAGCGACCGTCCGGATACACGTCGCACAGGCGTGCGACGAAGTCGGTGTCCACGGCCGACGACGAGGCGAACAACGTCACCTCGAGATCGCCTATCACGGTGACGTCCTCGTCGAGGGCCGCCGAGGTGAACGAGAGCACGTCGCTGCGCTCGTAGAGCGGCGACTGGTCGAAGGGGCCCGGCTGGTATGGAGGCGGCAACAGCGTGGCGCCGCCGCGCGTGGGCACGGGGTCGGCGGGGTCATATGAATAGCTCGAGCCGGATGCCTCGTGCCCCGGCTGCAACGCCAGCTCGCCATCCGCGCCGAGGTACCACCGCTGCAACTCGTGCGCTCGCGGCGGGAATTCATTCATGATGCGCCAACGGTTCTCGCCCATCACGAAGATGCGCACCGGCGGTACGTTCTCCAGCAGTTCGGTGCGCCCCTTGAGCGTCGCGTCGTACCAGCGCAGATGTTGCTCAGTCAGGCCGACATCCGCACCCGGAAAGAAAGCCGAGCTGAAGGTGCCGAAAGCCAGCTCGCCCAGCCGATCTGCCTGGGAAGTGTGCGACCAGGGACCGATGACGAGGTGCGGCAGCGGCAAACCCGCCCGCTTCGTATGCTCCAGCACACCGCGGTACTGCTCCAGCGTCGAGCCGAGAAAGACGTCATACCAGCCGCCCACGACGAAGACGGCCTGATCGATGTCGTCATAGTGGCCGGCCGTCATATTAATGCTGCGCCAGGGGTCGGTGGAGTCGCGACCGAGTGATTCGGCCACCCAGGTGAGCATCGGCTCCGCGGTCGGCAGATCGCGCAGCGGGCGGGTCGTGAAGATTTTGTCGTCGTCGAAGAGATCCTGCACCTCGGCGTGCGCACGCAGCGCATTCGCGAAGCCTTCGGCGCCGGGTGGGTTGTGCCGTCGAGTGGACTCCAGGCCGACGGCGCCGTGGCCCCATCCCAGCCGGCTGCCGAGTTCGTGGGCACCGCCGCGCATCACGAATCCGCGCGTGTGCGAATGAGAAGGGCTGTTGACCGTGACCATCGATTTCAATGCCGCGGGGCGCCCGAGCGCCGAGCTCCACTGCGTCTCGGCACCGTATGAGGCCCCCCAGGTGCCGACAATCCCGTTGCTGCCGGCAAGAGCCGCAGCCCAGGCGACAGCCTCGACGCCGTCCGCCTGCTCCTGCGTGGTCGGCGCAAATTCGCCGTCCGACGCGAACCGGCCGCGAACATCCTGAATCACCACGATGTAGCCGGCACGCACCACTCGGAATACATCGAGGTAGCCCATGACGAACGGGTTGTCTTTGCTGTACGGATGCCGCAGCAGCAGCACCGGCACCTTCTCGTCTGTGCGCGGCGCGTAGACATTCGCGCGCAGCACTGTGCCGTCGCTCAGGGTGCACGTAGCGTCGAAGACGATGGTGACGTCGGCATCGGGAGTCTCGGGCTTCATTGCCGTCCTTGGGTTGAGAGTGCGGGTTGTGACCGATTCTGAGGGGGGCTCATCGCGGTCGTCAAGGTGATTATTCCGGCGTGCGATGCCGGTAAATTCGTCATCGCGGTGGCGGCTGAACCGTTGCTAGTGTCGCCCTCGTGATTCATGACAGCGACGTGGCGATCCACACGACCGGCACCCCCGGGCTTACCTTTCTGGCGACCATCTCTGTGCAGGTCGGCACGCCGATCGAGCTCGGCATGATGGATGACGGCCCTCGCCGCATCATTCCCATCACGGGCGGCCGCGTGGTCGGCCCCGAACTGCGCGGCACCGTGCTGGCGGCGGGCGCCGACTACCAGCTGCTGCGCTCGCCGGGCGTGACCGAGCTCGTCGCCAAGTACGCCATCGAGACGGATGACGGCGAACACATCTACGTGGACAACTTCGGCCTGCGCGCCGGCGACGCCGACGATATCGCTGCCCTGGTTCGTGGCGAAGAGGTCGATCCGTCGCGCATCTACTTTCGTTGCTCGCCACGCATGAGCGCATCCGGAGAGCGCTGGTCCTGGCTGGGTTCACGCATCCTGGTCGCCACGGGCGAGCGCTACCCCGACGAGGTGCGCCTCAACGTCTTCGTCGTCGACTGACGGCGAGACGGGTGTGGCGGTAGCGAGCATCCGTGCATATAGTTGGGGTACTGACTATTTAGTGGCGCGGATGCCACGCACCGCCAGGAAGGAACTGCAATGCAGCAGATGGACGGCACAGCAGACACCCCGGAGCTCGAGCAGCTCTACCGCGACTTCGACGCGAACCACATGTCGCCGCTGTGGACCCAGCGCGACGACCTCATGCCGATGGCGCCCTCACCGCAGGCGATCCCATACGTCTGGCGCTGGAAGACCCTCTACGACATCGCCCGACGCTCCGGCGACCTCGTTCCCGTGGGCCGCGGCGGCGAGCGCCGCGCCGTCGGCCTGAGCAACCCGGGCCTGCCAGGCACGGCCTATGCAACTCCCACCCTGTGGTGCGCCATCCAGTACCTCGGCGGTCACGAGACGGCGCCCGAGCACCGCCACAGCCAGAACGCCTTCCGTTTCGTGGTCGAGGGCGAGGGCGTGTGGACCGTCGTCAACGGCGACCCAGTGGCGATGCGCCGCGGCGACCTGCTGCTGACGCCGGGCTGGAACTTCCACGGCCACCACAACGACACGGCCAACCCCATGGCCTGGATCGACGGCCTCGACATTCCGTTCTCCAACTACACCGATGTCGGCTTCTTCGAATACGGTTCCGAGCGTGTCACCGACGAGGCCTCCCCCGACGTTTCCCGCGCCGAGCGCCTCTGGGCGCACCCCGGCCTGCGCCCGCTCTCCGGGCTCGAGAACCGCACGAGTTCCCCGCTCTCGGCCTACCGCTGGGAGCATACGGATGCCTCCCTGCGCGAGCAGCTCAAGCTCGAAGACGAGGGCTACCCGGCCACCGTCGAACAGGGCCACGCCGCCATTCGCTACACGAACCCCACCACCGGCGGCGACGTGATGCCGACGATCCGCTGCGAGTTCCACCGGCTGCGCCCGGGGGCGGAAACGCCCACCCGCCACGAGGTCGGATCCTCGGTGTGGCAGGTCTTCGAGGGAGAGGGCAGCGTCGTTCTCGGCGGTGAGGAACACACACTCGAAACCGGAGACATCTTCGTGGTGCCCAGCTGGGTGCCGTGGTCGCTGCACGCCTCCACCACCGCTTCCTTCGACCTGTTCCGCTTCAATGACGGTCCGATCATCGACCGCCTCTCCTTCGCCCGCAGCTACGTTCCGGCGGAAACGAAATGAGGCTCGGCACGCTCCGCGTCGGGAGCAGCAGCGCCGCGACAGGCAGCACGCAGGAGACCGGCACCGTCGCGGTGCGCATCGACGAGAACATCGCCATCGAGATCGCCGGCTTCGCGGATGTGGGAGCCTTGCTCGCATCGGCGGGGTGGCAGGATGCCGCGCGCGGCGCATCCGGAACCATCCATGAACTCGATGATCTCGCGCTCACCGATTGGGCACCCGTTGTTCCCCGCCCGAGCAAGATCGTCTGCGTCGGCCTGAACTATGCCAACCACATTCGGGAGATGGGGCGCGAGCTGCCCGAGTTTCCGACGCTGTTCGCCAAGTACCCCGAGGCCCTCATCGGCCCGTACGACACCATCGTGCTGCCGCCCGAGGCCGCGGATGCCGTCGACTGGGAGGGCGAGCTGGCCATTGTGATGGGCGCGACGGCACGTCGCACGCCGGCCAGCGAAGCCGGTGCGACCATCGCGGGTTACGCCGTGATCAACGACGTGACCATGCGCGACTTCCAGTACCGAACGCCCGAGTGGTTCCAGGGCAAGACCTTCGAGGCCACCACGCCGTTCGGGCCGTATCTCGTCACAACCGACGAATTCTCCCCCGGCCCCGAGCTGCGCACGGATGTCGACGGCGAGCTCGTGCAGCACACCCCCACCGACGACCTCGTCTTCGGACCGGAGGCGCTCGTCGAGTACATCTCGACGATCTTCACGCTGAACCCCGGCGACGTGATAGCCAGCGGAACGCCCGGCGGCGTCGGCCACGCGCGCAAACCCCCGCGCTACCTCGCCGACGGCTCGGTGCTCACCACCACGATTGACGGCATCGGCACGCTCACCAACCCCGTGCGCAAGGGGCAGTGACGTGGTCGCCCGCAGAGATCAGGTCACCGATCCCCGCATAGCCGCCGACCTGCTGCTCGCACGCCGCGGCAGCGCGTACTTCTCCCGCAAGCTCAACGAACTCAGCGACGAAGAATACGACGGGCCGTCATTGCTGGCCGGCTGGCAGCGGCGGCACGTGATTGCCCACGTGGGCTACAACGCCCGCGCGCTCACCCGGCTCACCGAGTGGGCGGCGACGGGCGTCGAGACGCCGATGTACGCATCCGCGGCGCAGCGCAACGAGGAGATCGAGTACGGCTCGACCCTCAACGTGCTCGCGCTGCGCAACCTCTCCGATCACGCGATTGTGCACCTGAACGTGGAGTGGCGTGACCTGCCGACGGATGCCTGGAGCAACCAGGTGCGCACCGCCCAGGGGCGCGTCGTGCCCGTCTCTGAGACGGCCTGGATGCGGGCCCGCGAGGTGTGGCTGCACGCCGTTGACCTCGACAACGGCGGCCGCTTCGAGCATTTTCCGCCCGAGTTCCTCGACAGGCTGCTGGCCGACATCGCCGGCAACTGGGCGAAGCGCCAGAAGGCGGAGGGAATCCCATCGTTCGTGCTCGAGCCCAGCGATCGTGAGGAGTCGATCACGGTGGGCGAGGCATCCGAAACGCCGGTCATCTTGCGCGGTACCGCGGCGCGCCTGGCGCAATGGGCATCCGGCCGCGGCACCACGGGCGTGCTCACGGCAGACGGAGACGCCGCCGCTCGCGCACCACGCTGGATATGACCGCGAGCGACCGCACGTTCCACGCCGTGGGACAATCGTCGCCTATGAACTCTCTCGACCTCTCCACCTTCACCGGCTTTCTCATCCGGCGCGCGCAACAGGCGCACGTCGCGGTGTGGCAGCGGGAGGTCTCGGCAGAGGTCACCAGCGTGCAGTTCGGTGTGCTCAATCTGCTGCACCGCACCCCGGGCTCCAGCCAGCGCGAGCTGTGTGACGGTCTCGACCTTGACCGCTCGACCATCGCCGACATCGTCGCGCGGTTGCAGGCCCGCGGTCTCATCGAACGCATTCGCGACACGAAGGACCGGCGGCGCAATATTCTGCACCTCAGCAAGCGCGGCGAGGCCGAATGGCAGCTACTGATCCCGCGCGTGCAGCGGGTTGATCACATTCTCACCGACACGCTGGCCCCGGCCGACCGGGGCGAACTGCAGCGCTTGCTCACCGCACTGCTCGACGCTCCGGATGTGCGCGAGGTCATTCGCGACGCGCCCACCGCCGCCTCCTGAGCCGCGCCCTGGCACCCGTGTTCTTGGCGTCAGTGCGCCTGGCCACCGCCGAGGGCAACCCGGCAAAACCGCAGTGCGCGGCGGAAGGCGGCGACCTCCGCGTCTCCCAGACCGGCGACCATGCGCTTCTCGATGTCGGCGACCGGCTCACGCAGCCGGTCGAGCACCCGCGCACCCTCGTCGGTGAGCGCCAGCAGATACTGACGTCTGCTTGCCGGGTCGCGCTTCCGCTCGATGAGCCCTCGGCCTTCAAGCGTGTTCACCATCTGCGCCATTGTCTGGGCGCGCACGAAGGAGTTGCGGGCGAGTTCGGCCGAGGTCAGGCCGGGATGCCGCTCCAGCACGGTCAACGCCGTGTACTGCAAGGAAGTGAGCTTCTCCGCATCGGCGACATCGTCGAGCTGGTAACGCATCGCGAGCTCAAGTTGCTTGGTGAGATAGAGCAACGTCGCTGCAGTGGTGGGCTGGGCAGTCATGGTGTCTCCTTTTCCTGACCTCGGCGCGATCGGACTCAGCCATTATCCACGCCCGGATGCCGCCGGTCCGCAGGAGCGCGTGTCGCGCCCGGCGCATCCGCTTTACGCTCGCGACACGGGCGCATCGCACGGGCGATCGTGGGCGCTGTCCGCGAGCGCCAACCGGCAGGATTGCAGCATCCCGCCCAGCAGCTGCACATCTGCGGAAGACAGCCTCGACGTCATGTCCTGCTCGATCTCGACGGCGGCCACGCGCATCCGGTCCAGCAGCTCGCGCGCGGCATCGGTGAGCGAGATCTGCATCTGACGCCGCGACGACGGATCGGGCACACGGCGCACGAGTCCACGCGATTCGAGGGCATCCAGCAACTGGGTCATGCTCTGCGGCCGCACGAACGACATCCGTGCCAGCTGCGCGGCGATCAGGCCCGTGTGCCGTTCAAGCACCGTCAGAGCCGTGTATTGGATCGTGGTGATGCCGTGCGCTGCGCTCAGTTGATCGAGGCGGGAGCGGGCGGCGAGCTCGACCTGCTTGATGAGGAACAGCATCGTCACCGGCGGCACCTCGGTCGTGACCGTGGCGGCGGACGGCGCGCTATCGGGCATCGACGACGTCCTCCTCTCGCGCGGCCTCGCTGGTCGGCGGCGGGCGCCGACGCGAACGCCACCACGACGCTGCAGACGCCACCGAGGGAACGATGCCGCGGGGCAGCACCAGCAGGAACACGACCAACACGATGCCGTAGCCGGCGTACTGCAGGATGGGCCCCGCCGTCGGCGGCAGACCGGGCAGTGCGGCCAGCGCGCTCAGCAGCTGCAGCCACAAACTGATCGCCACGGCGCCGACCACTCCGCCCCAGAGCGTTCCCAGACCGCCGATCATCGCCATGATGACGTAGCCGAACGAGGCCAATGGTGGGTAGGTGTCCTGGCTGACGAACGGCGTGAAGAAGGCGCCGATGCCGCCGGCCAGCCCCGCGAAAGCGCCGGCGATCGCGAACACCACGATCTTGCTGCGCAGCACCGAAACGCCGCTGGAGGCCGCCGCGCTCTCACTGCCGGCAAGCGCGCGGATGCCGCGGCCGAACCGGGAGTTCACGAGATTGTGCGCGGCCACCATGGCGGCGGCCAGAACGGCAAGCGCAAGGTAGGCGTATGGCAGCTGACCGCTGAACATGAGAGGTCCGACCGACAGCGGCGGGATACCGAAGATGCCGACGCCGCCGCCGAGGAAGGGCACGGTCGCCATGACCGTCTGCAGGATCAGCAGCACGGCCAGGGTGCCGAAGGCGAGGTAGTGTCCGCGCAGGCGCAGCAGTGGCCAGCCGATGAGGGCAGCCACGAAAGCGCCAAGAACGGGCGCCAGCACCAGCGTGAGCAGCGGCGGCCATCCGAGGTTGACGGTCAGCGTCGCAACGGCGAGCCCGCCGATGGCCACGAACGCGCTCTGCCCCAGTGAGACCTGGCCGGCGTAGCCCATGAACAGCGACAGTCCGGTGACCACCACCGCCGCGAGCACCGTCTGAACGAAGAACGTCAGATCGGTGAGCACGAGCGGGACCAGCCCCAGGATGACGAACACGACGACGGCGGCGATCCAGCGTGCCGGGCCCACGCCCGCACGCACGCGCATGGTGTTGGTACTCATTTCGCCTCCTCCGGGGCCATGGTGCCGGCCCGCACGATCATGATGATCAGCATCATCAGCAGGGCCACCGGGGTCTGGTATGAGCCGTTGCCATACGCGGCGACCAGCTGTCCGACGACCCCCAGGATCACCGCGCCCAGGAAGGTCATCCACGGGCTGCGCAGACCACCGAAGATTGCGGCGGCGAAACCACTGAGGATGAGCGGGAGGTCCGAGGCGACCGAAATCGCGGTGGTGGGGGCGATCAGCACTCCGGCAAGCCCGCCGAGCGCGCCGGCGATCGCGAACGCGATCAGCCCCATCGCGAGGGTGTTGATTCCGACAAGCCGCGCGGCACGCGGGTTGGATGCCGACGCCGTCAGCGCCTTGCCGATGTCGGTTCGTGCGAAGAACAGGCTCAGCAGGGCGAAGGCGACCAGCGCAGCCAGGAAGACGACGATGCGCTGGGTCTCCAGGCTCACACCGAAGATCTCGACCGAGCCGGTGACTCCCGGCGGCGAGACCGGTGTCTGGCCCCACATTGCTACGACCACGGCCTCGGCGATCATGCCGAGCCCGAGGGTGATCAGCAGCGAGATCATCGGCGGGGTGCCGCGCTTGCCGATCGCCGCGACGCCCAGAACCACGCCGATCACGGCGCAGCACAGCACGGCGACGAGTTCCGCGAGACCGTGCGGCAGGATGCCACTGAGCAGGGAGTATGAGATCATCGCGCCGAACACGGCGACCATGCCCTGCGCGAAGTTGAGCACGTGGGTGACCCGGTAGACGACGACGAGTCCGCTGCCGACCAGCGCGAAGGATCCGGCCTGCGCAAGGCCGGACAACACATAGGTGATCAGATCCTCCACGATCAGTCCTCCACTTCCGTGACATCCAGTCCGCCGAAGTAGGCGTCCTGCAGCTCGGGGGCGTCGCGCAGCCGCGAAGTGGGACCCTCGGCGACGATCTGTCCGGATTCGAGCACGTAGGCGCGCGAGCACAGTTCGAAGGCCAAGCCGATCTCCTGTTCGATGAGCAGCACGGCGGTCCCCTGCGAGCGGTTGAGCGCGGCGAGGTGATCGACGAGCTGGGCGGCCACCATGGGCGCGAGGCCAAGCGACAGCTCGTCGACGACAAGCAGATCGGGCTGGGCCATCAGTGCCCGCCCGACCGCTACCATCTGCTGCTGGCCCCCCGACAGGGTATCGGCTCGCTGCTTGCGCAGCCGCTGCAGATCGGGCAGCAGCTCGTACACCGGAGAGAGGTCTTTCGGACGGTGCCGCCAGGCGCCCAGGCGCAGGTTGTCTTCGACGCTGAGCTCGCCGAACATCTGCCGCCCCTCGGGCACCTGCGCCACGCGTCCGCCGACCTCGATCCGGCCGGACACGGGCTTGACCAGCCCCGAGACCGCGTTCACGAGCGACGTCTTGCCCGCGCCGTTCGGGCCGACCAGAGCGACCAGCTCCGCGTCATCCACCCTCAGCGACACTCCATCCAGGGCCGTGGCCGCACCGTAGTGCACGACGAGGTCCTCAACGGTGAGCATCATGCCGCGGCCCCTTGGCCCAGGTACGCCGAGATCACGCGCGGATCACGGCGAATCTCGTCAGGGGTACCGTCGGCGATCACCTCGCCCAGATCCAGCACCGTGATTCGATCGGCGAGGGTCGTCACCATCGACACATCGTGCTCGATCAGCATGATCGTCATGCCGTCACCGTGCAGCTCGCGGATCAGCTGCGACAGCTCGCGCCGCTCGTTGGCGCGCAGGCCCGACGCCGGCTCGTCCAGCAGCAGCAGCTTCGGCCGGGCGGTCAGCGCCCGTGCCAGCTGCAGTCGCCGCTGCTGGCCCAGCGGAAGCTGCTCGGCGTCACGATTCGCCCAGTCCGCCAGTCCGACCCGACCCAGCGCCTCGTGCGCTGCGGCGAAGATCTCACGCTCCTCGCGCCGGTGCCGCGGCAGGCGCAGCACGGCGCTGGCCGCCCCCGCCCTGGTGCGAGCGGTGGCGCCCACGGCAACGTTGGTCAGCACCGACATCCCCGGGAAGATCCGCGCCCCCTGGAACACGATCGCCACGCCGAGCTGAGCCCGCCGGTGCGGCGGGAGCCGGTCGATGTGCTCACCGTCCAGGGTGATGCGGCCCGAATGCGGATGCAGGTGCCCACTGATCATCGTGAACAGCGTGGACTTACCTGCACCATTCGGGCCGATCACCCCGCGAAGTTCGCCGTCTGCGACGGTAAGCGAGACATCCCGCGCCGCGTAGACGCCGCCGAACGCCCGGGAGAGCCGGTCGACTTCGAGCATCGTTACTTCGGGACGTTCGTCTTGAACGCGCTTACCTGGTAGTCAGTCGCCTTCCAGACACCATCCTTGACGACCATGATGCCGATGGCGCTGGCGTCCAGGCCCATGTGGTCGGTCTTGCTGTAGTGATAGTGACCGTTCGGGGTAAGCAGATCGGTCGTTTCCAGCGCATCGCGGATCTTGTCGCGATTGGTCGAGCCGGCTTTTTCGATGGCGTTCTTGAGCAACTCGATCGCGGTCGCGCCGCCATACGCGAACTCGGGCGGGTTCACATTCTTATTCTGGGCGCGCCACGGAGTGGCCACGGCCATCACCAGGTCCTTGTACGGGCCGGCCGGGATGGCGTCAGGATCCAGTGCAGCGGTCGTGGCACCGATGACGCCCTCGGCGGCCGCACCGGACGGCTGCAGCCAGAGGTTCGACGCCTGTGAGCCGGTCACAAAGAAGGGCACGCCCTTGCCTGCGATCTGCTTCGTGATGATGACGGGCGCCGGTCCGGAGCCCCACTGCACGAAGGCGTCGGGCTTGGCGGCGACCACCTTGGTGATCAACGGCGTGAAGTCCGTCGCGGCGGGGTCGTAGGCCTCGTCGAGCACGATCTTCATGCCGGCCGCCTCGGCCAGGCTCTTGGTCGACTTCTCGCCGGTCTGACCGTACAGGTCGGTGCCGGTGTAGGCCACGGCGACGGTCTTGACGTTGATCGACTTCCAATAGTTCACGAGTGCCGCGGCATAAATCTTCGTGCTGCCGGGCGATGTGAACGCGTACGAATTGCTGCCGTCGACATACTGATCGACGGGGCTGAGCGCGATCGTCGGGATCTTGTACTGCTTGATGCTGGAGCTGACCGCCAGCGCCGCAGACGTCATCGAACTCGCCAGCATCGCCGAATAGCTGCTGTCAGACGCCATCTGGTTGAACTGCTTGACCGACTCGGTGGGGTTGGTCTTGTCGTCGACGACCGTGAGTTCGATCTTCTGGCCCTTGATGCCGCCGGCCTTGTTGATGTCTGCGACCGTCTGCTCGGCCGCCTCCTTGTCGCCGGCGCCGAGAGCCGCGAGCGGACCGGTCAGTGGCATGACGGCGCCGATCTTGATGGGGCCGCTGGTGCCGCTCGAGGGCGATGCGCCCCCCGTGCTGGTGGTACATCCCGCCAGTGCGAGTGCTGTGATGGATGCCGTCGCAAACGCTGTGACGGCGAGCAATGTCTTGGACCTCATGGTCACTCCGATTCGTCGTTGAATGCAGGAGCCGGGCGATTATCAGGTTGCCTGACTACCAGAAAGTATGAACGACCCGGTGGGTCGCGTCAACCCTCGATCATGGAGTCGCCTCCGTCCACGAAACACGACGTCACGATTGAGTATTGCAACTAACAGTAAACCTGATAATCTTTAGAGGTGCGGCCGTGTCGGTGCCGCCGTCAGCGACGACATGGGAGCTTCGATGCGGTTCAACAAAGCGTTCGTTCCAATGGGCTTTTCGTGGGCCACCCCGTTCTCTAAATGGCAGGGGCCGCTCGCCAATCTCAACAGCCTCGACATGGCAGAAGACGTAACCCGCAGGGCTCTCGACGAGCGTGGCCTCCCGGCCGAGGAGATCACCGAATGGGCCTTGGGCTGCACCGTTCCACAGCCCAACGGCTTCTGGGGTGTCACGGTCATGGCGCGCCGCCTGGGTGCCGGCGCGTACTCCGGTCCGTGGATCGCCCGGGCGTGTGCGACATCCGCCGCGGTAGTCGAGCACCTCGCCGCCCAGGTGGAGCTCGGGGCGCACGAGACGACCATCGGCGTGCTCACCGACCGCACCAGCAACGGTCCCCTCATGGTCTTCGCCAGCCAGACCACACCGAGTGCCGCCCCCGTGACCGAGCACTGGGTGAACGACCCGATGGCCTTCGAGCCGACCACCAGGAAGGGCATGTATTCCACCGCCGAGAACACGGCGGCCGACGCGGGCTTCACCAGGCAGCAGATCGACGAGCTCACCCTGCAGCGCTACGAGCAGTACACCCGTGCGCTCGACAACGACCGGGAGTTCCAGAAGCGTTACATGGTTCCCGTGCGTATCCCGGGCCGCAAGGCAGACACCTTCCTCGAGGAGGACTACGGCATCTTCCCGACCACGGCCGAGGGCCTCGCCGCGCTCAAAGCGGGGCAGGAGGGTGGGGTGGTCACTTTCGGTTCGCAAACGCATCCGGCGGATGGCGCAGCCGGCATCGTGGTCGCCACGGAGGAGCGCGCACGCGAGATCGGCCAGGACGGCGTGAGCGTGCAGATTCTCTCCACGGGCTTCAGCCGGGCCGACCCCGGTTTCATGCCCAAGGCTCCCGTCGGCGCGGCCCGCCGGGCGCTCGCCGATGCCGACGTCGATATCTCCCAGGTCGACATCATGACCAGCCACAACCCGTTCGCCGTCAACGACCTGTGGTTCTCGCGTGAGACCGGTTACCCGCTGGAGAAGATGAACCCGTATGGTTCGTCGCTCATCTACGGGCACCCGCAGGGGCCCACCGGGGCCCGCTCCATCGCCGAGCTCATTCAGGCACTGCACATTCGCGGCGGAGGCATCGGTCTCTTCGCCGGATGCGCCGCGGGCGACTCCGCCGGCGCCGTGCTGATCAAGGTCGGCGACTGAGCACTCCTGCATCACCACACACCATCCCCACAAGAAAGAGGAACCGTCCATGACTACTGACACCCCCGTCGTCAAGACCTCGACGACCATCGCCGGCCTGAAAGACCTGGTCGGCACGAAGCTCGGCCCATCGTCGTGGCGCACCGTCACGCAGGAGCAGGTGAACCAGTTCGCCGACCTCACCGGTGACCACAACCGCGTGCACATCGACCCGGAGTTCGCCAAGAACACGCCGTTCGGCGGCACCATCGTGCACGGCTACTTCACCCTCGCGCTCATCGTGCCGCTCATGGAGGAATTCATCGAGGTCACCGACCTGGGCACCGGCATCAACTACGGACTCGACAAGCTGCGCTTTCCGGCGCCCGTGCTGGTAGGGGCGCGCATCCGCGTCTCTTCGGTGCTCACGAGCGTCACCGATGTCGCCGGCGGCGTTCAGGCCGTCTATGAGAACACCTTCGAGGCGGAGGGCCAGGCCAAGCCGGTCGCCGTCTCCGTCATGATCGTGAGGTACTACGCATGAGCGGCATCAGCCTCGACGGCAAGGTCGCCATCGTCACGGGCAGCGGGCAGGGGCTCGGGCTCGCCTACGCGAAGGCGCTGGCAGCGGCCGGCGCATCCGTGGTGATCAACGACGTGAATCCCGACACCGCGGCATCCGCCGTCGCCTCGATCACGGATGCCGGCGGCAAGGCCGTCGCCGTCGTCGCGCCGGTGGGCCCCACCGAAACGGCCGACAAGCTCGTCGAGACGGCTGTCTCGGAGTTCGGTCGCCTCGATATTCTCGTCACGAACGCCGGAGTGCTGCGCGACACCGTGCTGTGGAAGATGAGCGACGACGACTTCGACCTCGTCATTCAGACCCACCTGCGCGGCACGTTCACCACGGGGCGCGCCGCAGCGATCCGCATGCGCGAGCAGGGCGAGGGCGGGCGCATCATCGTGATCGGCTCCCCCGCCGGCCAGCACGGCAACTTCGGCCAGACCAACTACTCGGCGGCGAAGGCCGGCATCGTGGCGATGGCGCGTACCTGGTCGCTCGAGCTGGCCCGCGCGAACATCACCGTGAACGCGGTGGTGCCCACGGCGCTCACCGCCATGACGGCCACGATTCCGATCTACAAGGATGTCTACGCCGACTACGAGGCGGGCAAGCCGCTGCCCCGCGTGGTGCGCCAGGAACACGCGCTCGGCGGGCCGGAGGATGTGGCCCCCGTGCTCGTGTGGCTGGCCTCAGACGACTCGGCGTCGGTCACGGGGCAGGCAATAGGCATCGGCGGAGACAAGCTGTCGCTGTACTCACACTCCGATGAGATCTCGCTCGAATACCGCGAAGGCGGCTGGAGCGCAGACGAGATCTCGGCAGCGTGGCCCGCGACCTTTGCCGAGCACCAGCAGAAATCCGGCATCGTTCTTCCCCCGATCGAATGACCGAGGCGGCGGCCGAGCCCGGCGGCGGCACCGGTCCACTCGTGCGCGTGCGTCTGCGCGTGCAGTGGGTGGACACGGATGCCGGCGGCCGCATCCATCACACCGCCGCGTTCCGCTGGGCGGAGCTGGCCGAGCATGAGCTGCTGCGTGCGGCGGGGGCATCCGTTCTCACGGTCTTTCCTCGCCGTCACGTGGAGGCGACGTTCCACCGGGCGCTCGCCTTCGACGACGAGTTCGTGCTCGAGATCGAGGTCGCGCGCGTCGGGTCATCCTCGATCGGTTACGCGTGGCGGGCGCTGCGCGACGACGAGTTGTGCTTCGAAGGCACGACGGCCGCCGTGCACGTCGGTGCCGACGGCACCCCGGAGCCCCTGCCTGCGGAGCTACGCGCCGCCCTCACCGCCCCGCGCGGGCAGTGAGCCGCTCTGACCCGCACTGAGCCGCACTGAGCCGCCCTGACCCGCGCACTATTCAGGAGCTTCTTGGCGACACGCCGCGCCCGGGCATGCGCGAGCGGCGTGTCGCCAAGAAACTCCTGAATTGAGCGCACGCAGATACAGTCAGCGCATGGCGCTCGGGCTCAGGGGTATCGCGGCCGAGGGCGGCAAGGGTGAAGGTGTCGGGCAGCTCGAGCGGGTAGTTCAGGGCGAAGAGTTGGAAAACGTAGGAGTGCTGACCGTGCGAGCGTACCGGCATGGGGCCGGCCCAACCGCGGTGGCCGAGGGCGCCTGTGCCGGGTTTGAGTCCGCCAATCGAGCTGGGCTGGGTGAGACCACCCTCAGGGATGCAGTGCAGCGCCGGGTCTATGCCTCGAGTGAGCGCATGGGTCGCGGCCTTCCCGATAGGCACGTCAGGGTCTTGCACGATGAGCACGAGTTCCGCTGTGCCGATCGGCGGCGTTGTCCAGGCGAGGTCGGGTGAGAGAGCGCGATCGCCCGCGCCTGTGCGCTGCTCGGTAACATCGCCGACGCCTGGCCCGTGGGCGCAGATGAGGAAGTTCGGCGTCAGCGCAGTCGCGCGAGCCGCGGCTCGACCACACGCGCCAGCAGTACAAGTACGAGCCCAATCGCGGCGCCGAGCGCGGTCTCGATGACCCTGTCCACAAGAAGTTGCCCGACCGGCACCGGACTGGCCATGTGCGACACGGTAATGGCAAGCGGGGTGATGAACAGCAGCGCTGCCCCGTAGTGGCGACCGACGAGAATCTCCGCACCGAATTGCGCGACGATGACAACGATGATGAGCAGCAGTTGCGACGGCCCTGGCAGAAGAATGAGGCCCGTCACCACAACGCCGGCCGTCGTTCCCGCAATGCGGTGCAGTGAGCGAGTGATGGAATGCTTCGCCCCCGGAGGCGGGAGCACCGCTATCACGCTGACAACGGCCCAGTACGGATGCCCGATTCCGAGCGCCATGGCTATGGCGCCGGCGGCAAGAACTCCGATGAGACTCTGCGCGATGGAGAAGAGCACTGCCCGATCCCGCCAAACACGACGGCGCCGCACTGGTCGTCGGGGCAGAGCCTTGAACAGGGAGGAGTTGCGTTCGCCCGCCAGCCGTCGAACCGCCCACCCCGACATCACGAGCAGCCAGGCTAACGCCGCGCAGGCCATCGCCAGAAGCAGCCTGCCGCCGAGCTCTCCGAGCGGAGTCGGCAACAGCGCGCACACCGTGAACGCGAACACGAAGAAGATGGGCGTGGGCGGAAACATTCCGACCCGCGCCTCCGTGATGATGCCGGCTGCGATCACGACGAGCAGGCCCAGCACGACCACGGCGAGCGGCGCCGATGCCGCGGCCATGACAGCTCCGAGCGCGATGCACACGAGAAGACCGATGCCTGCTGCGGTTACCGTGCGTAGCCGCGCGCGGTACGGCTCGCTGCGCCCGTAGAGGGCAGTCATGGCGCCGAAGGAGGCGTACGCGGTGAGATCCATGCGCCCGGATGCATACAGCGCGAACAGCGGAACGGCCACCGCAATTCCGGCCCGGGTCGCCACCTCGAATTCCAGGCCCCGAACCACCGGAAGCCAGCGGCGAATCATCTAGAGCTCGTCAGAGTTTCTCAATGGGGGCGACACAGACGCATTGTGTCGCCAATAAGGAGGGTGAAGCTCGTCAGAGTTTCTCAATGGGAGCAATCTTGATGAGGAGCTTCTTCGTACCCGCCGCGTCAAACTGCACGTGAGCCACGCGCTTGGTGCCCTCGCCGGTCACCGCGTTCACGCGACCTTCGCCGAAATCGCTGTGCCGAATGCGATCCCCCGCTTCCAGGGTCAGGTCACCATTGTCGCGCACCGTGCCCGTCACGCGGTTGGGCCATTCCGCCTTGGGCTTGCCCGGCGCGAGCGCCGGGCTCTCAGACCAGCGGCCGCCCGCCCGGGTCTCGCCGCCGCGGCCACCGTATCCGCTTGAGCCGGAGAGTGAATCACGCCGACCGTTCAGCGCGCGCGTCTGCGTGCCGCCACGGCTGGTCGCCGTGCCCGGCGACTGCCGCCAGTCGATCAGTTCACCGGGAATCTCCTGCAGGTACCGGCTCGGCATCGCAACGGCGGTCTCGCCATACTGTGCGCGCGTCATCGCGAGCGAGAGATACAACCGCTTGCGCGCCCGCGTGATGCCCACGTAGAACAGCCGCCGCTCCTCCGCAGGCCCGCCCGGCTCTGCGGCCGACATGCGGTGCGGCAGCAGATCTTCCTCGACGCCGGTGAGGAAAACGGCGTCATATTCGAGGCCCTTGGCCGTGTGCAGCGTCATGAGCGAGACGGTTCCGCTGGAATCGTCGAGATCATCGGCGGCGGCCACGAGCGAGACCTCGGTGAGAAAGTCGATGAGCGTGCCGTCGGGGTTGTTCTTCGCGAACTCCTTGGTCACCGCCACGAGCTCGTCCACGTTCTCTGCCCGCGCCTCATCCTGCGGGTCACGGCTGGTGCGCAGCGCCTCGATGAAACCACTCTTCTCGAGCAGAAACGTCAGCACCGCAGAGGCGGGTTCGACGCCGCCCGGGGCATCCGGGTCGATCATGGCCGCCGCCTCGTCGAGCAGCGTCGCCAGTTGCAGAATCGCCCCGGTCACCTTGGGCCCGAGACCGAGCGAGCCGGCGTCGCGCATGGCCTGGCGGTAGCTCACCTGGTTGTCTTCGGCCCAGTTGTTCAGCTGCGTCTCGGTGGCCGGCCCGATACCGCGCTTCGGTGTGTTCAGAATGCGGCGCAGCGCCATCGGATCCTGCGGGTTCGCGACGCTGATCAGGTACGCCATCGCATCCTTGATCTCGGCCCGTTCGTAGAACTTGGTGCCGCCCATGATGCGGTACGGCAACGCCGAGCGAATGAAAATCTCCTCCAGCGCGCGCGTCTGTGCGTTGGTGCGATAGAAGACGGCGATGTTACGGTAATCGGTGCCGGCGGCGTGCAGCTTCTCGATCTCGTCGGCCACGAACTGCGCCTCGTCATGACCGGAATAGCCCGTGAATCCCACGATCTTCTCGCCGTCGCCCACGCTCGTCCACAGCTTCTTGTCTTTGCGATCGAAGTTGTGCGAGATCACCGCATTGGCCGCGGAGAGAATGTTCTGGGTTGAGCGGTAGTTCTGCTCGAGCAGCACCACCTTGGCGCCACGAAAGTCCCGCTCGAATTCCGAGATGTTGCGGATGTCCGCCCCGCGGAACGCATAGATCGACTGGTCGGAGTCGCCCACGACGGTCAGCGAGGCGCCGGGAATCGCGCCCGTGGCATCCTGCATCGCCCTCACATGCAGCCCCTGCGCCTCCATGTCATCTGCAAGCTCGGCCGTGACCGGCTGGGTGAGTTCGCGGATGAGCGAGTATTGCGCATGGTTCGTGTCCTGGTACTCGTCAACCAGAATGTGCCGGAAGCGGCGCTGATACAGCGCGGCGATCTTCGGGAACGCCCGAAACAGGTACACGGTCTCGGCGATGAGATCGTCGAAATCGTAGGCGTTTGCGCGCCGCAGCTCGCGCGTGTACTGCCGCCAGATCTCGAGGAACATGACCTCCTGCGGGTCGTTCAGGTTGGCATCGCGCGCGTAGGATTCGACATCGGCCAGCTCGTTCTTGAGCTTGGAGATCTTGCCCGAGACGGATGCGACGGTGAAGCCGAGCGTGTCGGCATCCAGCTGCTTGATGATGCGTTTGGTGAGGGCGCGCGTGTCGCCCGAATCGTAGATGGTGAAGCTGGTCGTCTTGCCGAGGCTCTCGGCCTCGCGGCGAAGGATGCGCACGCACGCCGAGTGGAAGGTGGAGATCCACATGCCCTGCGCGGCCTGGCCCATGAGCGCCTCGACGCGCTCGCGCATCTCGGCCGCGGCCTTGTTCGTGAAGGTGATGGCGAGAATCTGGCTGGGCCACGCCTCCCTGGCATCGATGAGACTCGCGATGCGTCGGGTGAGCACGCTCGTCTTGCCGGAGCCGGCGCCCGCGACGATGAGCAGGGCTGGCCCGCGGTACTCGACCGCCTCGCGCTGCTGCGGGTTGAGCCCGTCGAGCAGGCGGTCGGATGCCTCGCCCGAGCCGCCGGGCCCTGCCGCTCCGTCCACAATCACGGGGGTCGCGGCGGTACGCCCGGGCGCGCCGGAGTCAGGCTCGATCAGAAAGGTCATCGTGAAGCCAATTCTAGGCGAGGCCCCTGACAAGCGCCCGCCTCTGCTGGTTGAGGAGCGCGAGGAACGAGCGCGTCTCGAAACCAGCCGCGCCACGCAGGTTTCGAGACGCGGCCTCGTCCCTCGACCGCTCCTCAACCAGCGAAGAGGCTCTGCTACCGCCCGTCGCGCACGGCCACGGCCAGGTCCGGCTGGTCGGCGAAGACGCCGTCGACACCCGAGCTGAGCAGCAGGCCGAACTGCGAGCGCCAGTCGCCGTAGTCGGCATCGCGCTCGCCGCGGCGAAAGTTCGGGGCGAGAAAGCGGTTCTCTGCGCGCAGCGTCCAGCAGAACACGCCGAGTCCGGCCGAGTGGGCATCGTCGACAAGTCCGGTGACACCGATTGCCGCACCCGTGGCATCCGTCTCGAACAGCATCGAGGTGTTCACGCTCACCCCGTTCACGCGCTCGACGGGCGGAGCCGATGCCAGCTCGTACAGGCCGCGCTCGGTCACATCGTGCGCATACTCAACCGCCGCACTGCCCGCGGATGCCACGCGATCGTACGGCGCACCGCTCGCCTCCACGAGATACACCCGTTCGCTGTGGATGCCGCGCGCATGAACCTGCGAGAGCACCGTCTTCTCGAAACATTCCACCGTGAGCATGTCCTGGTCCCAGCCGCTCTCCTTCACCTCGGCCGCGAACAGTTCGTCCAGCGGCAGGCCGATGCCGGCGAAATAGCTGGGGTGCTTGATCTCGGCCACGATGCCGATGGGGCGATCCGCGAGCGCGGAGGCGGCATCCGCGATCTCGAACAGGTCGGCCAGGCGCAGAATCGGGTAGAGGCCGCCGAAGGTGCTGCTCGCCTGTCGCAGCGGGCCGAGCCGCTCCGTGGCTCGCAGACCCGAGAGTTCCGCCCAGGTGAAGTCCTCGGTGAACCAGCCGGTGAGCTCGACGCCGTCGACGGTCTTCGTCGCGCGACGATCGGCGAACTCGGGGTGGTCGGCCACATCGGTGGTGGTCGAGATCTCGTTCTCGTGCCGAATCACGAGCACACCGTCGCGCGTGGCCACGATGTCGGGCTCAACCGCGTCGGCGCCGAGCGCGAAGGCGAGTTCGTACGCTGCGGCGGTGTGTTCGGGGCGGTAGCCGCTCGCTCCACGGTGACCGATGACGACGGGAGACGGATGCGAGCCCATGGCTCGATACTATGACGCGCCCTCGCGAGCTCCGTTGGCGAGAGTGCCACAATCGATATCGTGACCGCCGCGCCCACTCCGACCGCCCCGCGCTGGGTCGAGCCCACGTCGCTGCTGCCGTTGCGCTGGGGTCGTTACCGGCCACGTGTTCTCGCCGGCCTCGCGCTCGTCACGCTGGGCGTCGCATCCGTGCAGATCACCACGACGTACAGCCTGCAATTTCTCGCCCTCGGATGCCTGTTGCAGGCCATCGGCTGGACGATTCTGCCCTCGGTCGGCTGGAGGCGCATGACGGTGTTCGTTCCGGCGATCCTGGCATCGTGCCTGCTTCTCGGCGGCGGCGGATTCGCGGGGTCGCTGGCGGTCATCCTCGCTGCCTGGCTGCTCGTGCGGCACCGCCCGCCTCTCGCGTTCGTGCTCGCGATAGCCCCCATTCTGCTCGGGATACTCGTGAGCGGTACCATCCCCGATGGCATCGAGGTCGACTACAACTCGGGGTGGGTAGTGCTTACCGCGGGTGCCATCGTGACAGTCGGATGCGCCTGGACCGCCCGCGCGTTCTCCGCGTGGACCGCATCCCGCGCAGCATCAAGCACCCATGGAACTATCAGCCGCGACACGGGTGATCTCCGATAGATTGAGGTGAACGGCGGCGTTCATGCCCGCCCATTACGTGCATCACGTGATGTACGCGAGAGCAGAGGAACACATGGCATCCCGCAACCCCGCCCTTTCGAAGAACCCGGCGTTCAAGCCCGGCAACGGCGCAGCATTCGCCACCGAGACCGCCCAGGCCACGCAGCTGGCCACCGCCGAGGGCCTGCAGAACCTCTATGAGTCTCCGTCGGCAACCTCCTCCGACACCGACCGCATGAGCTACGAAGACACCATCGGCAAGACGGTGGTGCTCTTCATCGTGCTGCTGCTTGCTGCCGGCGTCGGCTGGTTCGTGCCGTATGTCTGGATCGCCGGCGCTGTGGTCGGCCTCGTTCTCGGTCTCGTCAACGCCTTTAAGAAGGAGCCATCCGCGCCGCTGATCGTCGCGTACGCCGCAGCACAGGGCCTGTTCATCGGCGGAATCTCGGCGTTCTTCGAGGCTAACTGGGGCGGCGTGGTCATGCAGGCCGTGCTCGCCACGCTCGTGGTCTTCGGCGTCACGCTTGCGCTGTTCGCCAGCGGCAAGGTGCGCGCCTCCAAGAAGGCCACCAAGGTCTTTCTCATCGCCATGATCGGCTATGGGGTGTTCAGCCTCGCCAATGTGGGCTTCATGATCTTCGGCAACAGCGACATGGCGTTCGGCTGGCGCTCGCAGCTGGTCTTCGGCATCCCGCTGGGCATCATCATCGGCGTGCTCGCCGTGATCATGGCCGCGTACTCGCTGGTGCTCGACTTCGACTTCATCAAGAACGGCGTCGCGAACCGCGCCCCGCGCAAGTACGGCTGGACCGGAGCATTCGGCCTCATGGTCACGATCATCTGGCTCTACATCGAGTTCCTGCGCATGTTCGCCCTCTCCCGCAACTAGCCCGCCTTCGGGGGCGGGGCCGCTTCACACGCCCGATGCCGCGCGCAGCTAGCGCGCATCCGTCGCCGTGCTTGTGAGGCGCGGTACGCTGCAGCATGCAGATTCTCGCTATGCTCGCGACCCTTGCGCTATACCTCGTGCCGGTCGCCGTCGTGCTCTTTCTCGTCTATTGGATCGTGCGCAAGGCGATTCGGGACGAGCTCGGCGCCCGCGCGAACCCGATCCCCGCCCCGCCCGGCGGGGCCGATTCCGACGAGACGCCATAGCCCGCTGCCGTCGTCATGCCGACTCGTGCCAAATGGCCCTCCCCAGCATACGGAGAGGGCCATTTGGCGCGACTCGTGAGCGGGTAGCCCACGCGCAAAACGCGTTAGTCGTCGGTGTGGGAGCCGCTCGCCATACCCGTCTGGATCAGATCCATCACCGTGGAGTCGGCCAGCGTTGTGACGTCGCCGATCTCGCGGTTCTCGGCCACATCGCGCAGCAGCCGCCTCATGATCTTGCCGCTGCGGGTCTTGGGCAGTTCGGCCACGACCATGATCTGGCGCGGCCGGGCGAGCTTGCCGATCTGACTGGCGACGTGTTCGCGCAGCTCCGAGACCACGTGCGGCCCGCCGTCGGCGGCCTCACTGCGCAGAATCACGAACGCCACGACAGCCTGGCCGGTCATCTCATCGGATGCCCCGACAACCGCCGCCTCCGCAACCTTCGGGTTCGACACCAGCGCCGACTCGATCTCGGTCGTCGAGAGCCGGTGACCCGAGACGTTCATCACGTCGTCCACCCGGCCGAGCAGCCAGATGTCGCCGTCCTCGTCCTTCTTCGCGCCATCGCCGGCAAAGTACTTGCCGGGGAACCGCGACCAGTACGTGTCGACGTAGCGGTCGTCGTCCCCCCAGATCGTGCGCAGCATGGCGGGCCACGGTTCGGTGAGCACGACGTACCCGCCCGATCCGTTCGGCACCGAGTTGCCGGCGTCGTCGACAACGTCCGCCACGATTCCGGGAAGGGCCTTCATGGCGGCGCCCGGCTTGCCGGCGGTCACACCGGGCAGCGGGCTGATCATGATCATGCCCGTCTCGGTCTGCCACCAGGTGTCGACCACGGGCGTGTTGTCGTGGCCGACATGGTGCCGGTACCAGACGTACGCTTCCGGGTTGATGGGCTCGCCGACCGAGCCGATCAGCTTGAGCGAGGAGAGGTCGTACTTGGCCGGTACCTGCGCCCCCCACTTCATCAGTGTGCGGATGGCGGTGGGCGCGCAGTACAGCTGCGTCACCTTGTACTTGTCGATGATCTCCCACCAGCGGCCCTGGTGCGGCGAATCCGGCGTGCCCTCATACAGCACCGAGGTGGTGCCGTTGGCGAGCGGGCCGTACACGATGTAACTGTGCCCGGTGACCCAGCCGATGTCGGCGGCGGTCCAGTAGACATCCGTCTCGGGCTTGAGGTCGAACACGGCCCACTGCGTGTATGAACAGCCGACCATGTACCCGCCGGTGGTGTGCAGAATGCCCTTCGGCTTGCCCGTGGTTCCCGAGGTGTACATGACGTACAGCGGATGCTCCGCGTCGAACGCCTGCACCTCGTGCGTCTTCGAGGCCTTCTCCACCGTGTCGTGCCACCAGACGTCGCGGCCATCGGTCCACTCGACGTCGTCGCCGGTGCGCTTGACGACGAGCACGGTGTCGACGTCGGCGCCATCGGCGATGGCCTGGTCGACGGCCGGCTTGAGCGGCGACGCGGCGCCCTTGCGGAATCCCCCGTCGGCCGTGATGACAACGCGGGCCTGGCAGTCGTCGATGCGGCTGCGCAGCGAATCGGCGGAGAAGCCGCCGAACACGACGGTGTGCGGGGCGCCGAGGCGCGCGCAGGCGAGCATGGCGACGACCGTCTCCGGAATCATCGGCATGTAGATGGCCACCCGGTCACCGGTCTTCACACCCAGCTCGGTGAGCGCGTTGGCCGCCTGGCACACGAGCTCGGTCAGCTCCCTGTAGGTGATCGTGCGGGTGTCGCCACGGTCGCCCTCGAAGTAGTACGCGACACGATCGCCGAGGCCGGCCTCCACGTGCCGGTCAAGGCAGTTGTATGCGGCGTTGAGCTTGCCGCCGACGAACCATTTGGCGAACGGCGGGTTGGACCAGTCCAGGGCCTGCGTCCACGGCTCGCTCCACGACAGCCTCTTGGCCTGCTTCTCCCAGAACGCGAGGCGATCCTCGGATGCCTCCGTGTAGGCATCCGCCTTCACATTCGCCTGAGCGGCGAACGCGTCGCTCGGGGCGAAACGCCGGTTCTCGTGCAGCAGATTGGAAATCGTTTGGTCGGACTGTGCCGATGCGTCTGTCATAGTGCGCCTTTGCTACTTGCTTGACGGGCCGACGGGAAGCACGACCCGCTTGAAGGTGAAGTTGGTCACCGTTGCGAACGAACCATACCAAGCTAGCAGCGCGGTGAGGATGCCCAGGTAGCCACCGAGCGTCGAGATGCCCTTCGTGCCGGAGAATTCGCCGATCGCGAGGGCGAAGAAGGTGAGGGTCAGGAAGACGAACACCAGGAAGACCACCCAGTTCGTGCGGAACGCCGCGATGGTCATGTACAGCGTGAAGATTCCCCACGCCAGAAGGTAGAGCCCGACCGCGGCACCGGCGTCGGCGGTGGGCACCTTGACGAAGGTCTCCAAGTACCAGAACGACAGCCAGAAAGCACCATACGAACTGAATGCCACGGCACCGAAGGTGTTGCGATTGGCGAACTCCCACATGCCGGCGAAGAGTTGCGCAACCCCTCCATAGAAGAGCGCGAGGCCCATGACGGCGCCGACGGCTCCGCCGGCGACCCAGCCCGCGTTGACGACGCTGAGTACGAAGGTGGTGAGCGCGAATGCGCCGAGGCCGAGCCCGGCGGGGTCGCCGAACGCCGCGGCGACGGCGGCTGCGGGCGAAGCCGGAGCCTCGGGAACGGCGGGGAATCCTGTGTTCTGGGTATGCGACATCTCGGTCGCCTCCTTCCGCGATCGGCCACGATGCCGGTCCGCGATTCACACGATACGCTCAGGAGCCGTCCAGAGGCAGGGGCGCATCCGCCCATCGAGGGTGGGCGCTCCCACGGCGGCAGTGAGGCTCAGGACAACTATCGGGGTTGCGCGCCGGCGATGATGAGCACGCAGGTCAGCGCGCTGGCCGCCATGCAGAGCATCGCAATGGCCATGATGCCCAGTCGCAGCCGTCCCGGCCCGACAAGCAGACGCGCCACGACGATGACCGCGTAGAGCACCACGACGGCAATGACGCCGATGACGGCGACCGCCCGCGGTTCCCGCTGCATCAACGGGATCAGCACTATCACGCTGATGATCGCGAGCAGCGCCCCCATGATGAGCCAGCTCTTGCCGCTCGACGTCGTCAGCGCCGGCTGATCACGTACTCTGCTCGAATTGCGCACGGTACCTCCTCGGCGAACGGTATCCCTCCACCATTCCACGCTCGCGGCTCCTCGACCAGCTGAGGCCCGTCGAGGAGCCGCTCGGCATGTTAGGCGTTTCGACGTCGACGACGGTTGATCACCACGAGCAGGAGTCCGGCCAAGACGAACAAGAGGCTCGCCGCGAGCACGCCCAAGCCGACGTCGGAGCCTGTGCGAGCGAGCGCCGCATCGGCGGCGACCTCAGTCGGTGTCTGCACGATCGGAGCCGGCACGATTCCGGCGATAGTGGTCGCTGTAGACGGATCGGAGACGATCGTGATCTGGTTTGGCAGCGTGCCATGCGCAGTGGCCGTGTTGACCACCTTGCCCGCCTTGGCGTCCGCCTGCGTCACGGTGTACGCCTTGCTCGTCAGCACCAGCGTCTGGCCCGGCCCGATCGCGGCGATCGTACCGGTGACAGCCACCTTCGGATCGTCGATTCCGACATCCGTGATGGTGACCGTTCCGGTGTTCGTGATCGCGAATGTGTACCCGATGGCCTCGTCCGGATTTGCCTTGGAGTCGTGGTTCGCGTCGCTCAGGGTCGCGGTCTTCACGACAGCCAGCCCGGACGTGCTCGGCAAGGCCACGGTCACCTCGCTGTCGCTGGTGACAACGGAGCCGCGCGAAGGAGTGCCGACCGCCGTAGCGGCGTTGACGATTGCTCCCGCGTCAATGTCCTTCTGGGTCACTGCATAAGTGGCCGTTGCCGTCACCTTCTGCCCAGGCGCGAGCGTCGCGAATGAACCCGGCCAGGCCGCGTAGCTGATGTTCGAGAGCCCTGTGAGCCCGTCGGTGATACCCAGGCGAGTGAGGGTGAGGTTTCCGGTGTTGGTGATCTCGAAGGTGAAGTCGACGAGCCCACCCGGTGTGGCGAGAGCAGCGCCGCCATAGTTTCCCGTCTTCACCAGTCGGATGCTCGCGGTCGCGGCAAGCGGAACGTCCGTCTCCGCGGTTCCGAGCACGTCGCCGGCCGTCGGCGTCTTAGCCTTTGCGATGGCTGCGTTGTGCACGGTGCCGGCGTCGATGTCGGCCTGTGTCACCGCGTAAACGGCGGTCGCGCTGACCTTCGAGCCGGGCGCGAGCACGCCGCTTGCGCCCGGCCACGCCCCGTAGGTGACGGACGTCAACCCCGGGAGCGGATCGGCGATGTCGACGCCGTCGACGGTGACGTTTCCGGTGTTCTCGACATCGAACGTGTAGCTGATCTTGTCACCCGCTTTGACCTCGCCGGCGCCGATCGTTCCCTTCTTGGTCAGGGTCAGCGCACCATGCTGCGCGAGGTTGACTCGCGCCTCCCCTGTGGCGATTACGGCAGGACCGCTCGCCGGCTTCGCGGAAGCGGTCGCCTCGTTGATGACGTAGCCACGATCGACGTCTGCCTGCGTGATCGTCGATGTGGCCGTGGCTGTCACGGTCGCGTTCGGAGCGAGGACGCCGTCTGCCGCCGGCCATGTGTAGTAAATGGCCGATACGCCGTTGAGGGTATCGTCGATATCGGCGCTGGTCAGGGTGACGTCGCCGTCGTTGACCAGCTCGAAGCTCCAGGTGATGATGTCGCCCACAGCCGCGTCCCCGGCGCTATTCACGGTGCCGGACTTCGTCAGCTTCAGACTCGTCGTCGATGGAACATTCACGCGCACCGTGGCGTCAGCGGCGACGGCGGCGCCGTTCGGCGCAGTGCCGGTCACGGTGGCGTCGTTCTCCACATAGTGGGCATCCACGTCGTCCTGGGTGAGCGAGTAGCCCGCCGTCGCCGTCACGGACTGGCCGGGCACAAGCAGGCCGGGCCCCGCGGGCCAGCTGTAGCTGAGCGCCGAGAGGCCGCCCAGCGAGTCGGTCAGATCCACTCCAGTGAGGGTGACGTTTCCGGTGTTCTTCGCCACCAGAGTAAAGGTGGCCTGATCACCCGCGGTCGCGATCAGTGCCTCGCCGGACTTGGTCAACTGGATGGCCGGAGCCTGCCCCAGATTGACCGTCGTGCCGGCCGTGGCGTCCACGGCGGCTTTGTCGGCCGTCGTCGCGGAGGTCTGGGCCGTGTTGACAACCTTGCCCGCATCGATGTCGGTCTGGGTGAGCGTGTATGTGGCCGTGGCCTTCACCTGCTCACCTTCGCCGAGAGTGCCTGCGCTCGACGGCCAGGCCCCGAACGTAATAGCCGACAGACCGGCCATCGTGTCCGTAATCCCCACCCCAGACAGAGGTGCACCGCCCGTGTTGCGCGCGGTGAAGGTGTACGTGATCGTGTCGCCGGGCGCCGGGTTGGTGGCGTTGGATGCCGATCCAGTCTTCGTCAGGCTGAGCGCGGCGAGGGCGTCGGTATCGGTCGCCGAACCGGTGAGTTTCTGACCGGGAAAGGCCGGATCGGCCGCCGTTGCCTGTACTCCGTTGGTGAAGTGGTCCGCCACCGAGTCGAGCACGCGAACGGTGACGGAGACGGTGCCGGTCGCGGCGGGGCTCAGAGCCTTGAGGGTCCAGGTGACGACGCCATCGTCGAACTTACCGCCGTTGCTCGCCGAGACGAACTGCAGACCCGCCGGAAGCGTGTCGGTGATGGTGACGGCGCCGAGCGGCTCGAAGGCGAGCGGGTTCTTGACGTCGATCGAGTACGTCAGGTTCTCTCCGACGCTCGCCGCGCTCACACCGTCGCCCTTGGTCACCGCGAGGCTGGTGGCGGCCGCCGTGGCGACCAACTTCGTGGTGTGCTCGTTGTTGTCTGCGTTCGCGTCGAACATCGAGCCTGCGATGGCAGACGTGATGGATGCTCCGGTGGCGGTGACGATGGTGTCCAGGTTCATCGTCGCCGGAAAGCCCACCGCGAAATCGGGCGTGCGGGTGCAGTTCAGTTCGGCCGGACCGGTCACCGGAGCGGCCGTAGCCGCCGTGCAGGTCCAGCCGGCGGGCGCAAGGTCGGTGACATCCACCCCGGCTGTCAGCGTGATCTTCACCGTTGCCGGTGTCGAAGTGCCCGCAATGTTCTCGAAGGTGAACGGCACGGTGGTCGGGCGGCCGATCTGCGTGTCGATCGTGGCCGGTCCGCTTGCGGAGAGATCGGCAGCCTCCACCACCGCGCAGACGGCGGGCGGCTCGGTGACCGGGGTGCTCGAGGAGGAGACCGCGACCGAGTTGCACGCCTTGTCGCCTGCGGCGGGATCGCCGATCACGTCGGCAAGGTAGCTGAACTGCGCGGATGCGCCGACGGCGAGGGCGTCGACCGTCATCTTGACCGCCTGTGCGCCAGCCGCGGTGCTGCCCCAATCGCTCACGCAACCGGGCGCGCTCGGGTAGACCTCCGCTCGGCACGGATTCGCCGAGGTCGAATAGGCCAGCGTGACGCCCGTCACACCGCTCGCACTCTTGATGTGCTCGGTGAAGGTGGACCCGCGCGAGGTCGCGGCCGACGCGGACGTTGCGCCCGTGTCGCCCGGGTACGGGAGGATGTCGTAGCCGACGACGTTCGACAAGGCTGTGTTACCGCCATTGCTGATCGTCACGCGGTACTTAATGCCGGGGGTGTTCGGCGAGACCGGGACTGCGCTGGACGGGTCCGACACCCAGAGGCAGCCGTCGCTCTGGCTGCTGTCGGGCTTGCAGATCTCCTTGGTCACGACCAGTCCCGACGCCGAGCCGATCCTGAGTTGCGTCTCGACGTACGCGTACGACTCGGTGGTGACGCCATCACCATCGAGGTCGGCCGCGTCATCGTAGCGGTACGAGCCCCACGCGTTGCCGAGTGTCGCTCCCCAGACGGCGCTCTTCGCGCCGTAGTTGTGCCCGGCGTCGCCCTGATAGAACTGGGCGGTGCTCAGGGTATTGGCCGGAAGCGATGCGTCGGGCGAGGCCTTCACCGTCATCGCAGGCCAGGTGGCGTTGATGCCCCAGACCGTGCCCGCGGGACGGGCGGCGTAGACGGCCTGCCGCGTCTCGCCATTGACGACAACGGTCTTGTACGTGAAGGTAGCGTCGGAGAGCCCGACGATCGCAGCAGAGTTCGGTTGAATCGTCCATCCGGCCGGAGCGACGAACACATACTGCGGCTGAGAGGCGACTCCTGTTTCCTGATTGCTCGTGACGCCGGTCATGGTGAAGGTGACCAGCTGCCCGGAAACGGGGTTGCCTCCCCCGGGCACCGCCGCGGTGAGGGTCGGTGCGAACACGGCCGGCTTTCGCGTGACGAGCACCGTGGCGTTCGCCGGAGCTGCGCTCAGGGTGCCGAGTTCCGGATTGTCGGGGAAGGCGAGCGAGACCTGTGCGGTGTTGGTGCGGCTGAACCCGTCCAGGGGCACCGTGCCGGTGACCGTGTAGTAGAACCGGATCGGAACGTAGTTTGACTTCGATTGGTCGGTCACCACGTTGTTCGGACCAGCGATTGTCGGCGTCACAACGGTGGCCGACGCAATCGTGCGGCCGGCCGGCGCGGTGTAGTCGGCGCCCGTGTATGTGACGACAGTGGCGTCATCGAGCGTGAGGGTCATGGTCGCGGAACCATTGGGGCTGGTGATTCGATTCACCGGCAGACCGGCCTGGTCGAGGGTCTCGGTGATCGTGCCGACGGCGGGAACATTCGAGCGGTTGTAGACCCGCACCGTCCACTGCTGGCTGCTGCCCGCCCAGACCACGGTGTCGGAGGTTCCGGTCGCGAAGCTCGATGTGGAGAACTTCTCCGATGAACCCGAGGCAAATGGGGTACATCCGTTGACGGTGTGCCGGGTCGACGACGAGGCCGACCTTGTCGCGCCACTGAGGTAGGTGGTGTCGACGGCGAGCGAGGTATCGACGTTGATCACGCAGTTGTTCGGGTCCGTGATCATCGACGACGGAAACCGTACGACTACCGTGCGCGGGCTGCCGACTCCCGACAGAAGGCCCCATCCCGTCGCCGCGTCCTTGCCGGTGTCGGTCCAGGTGACCGTGTTGGTCTGGGCGTTGTAGTCGCCCCCGTTGGAGGCGGAGACGAACACGGCGCCCGCTGGGAGTGTCTGGCTGGCGGTGTAACTCCTGGCACACTCGTACACGGGTTCGCCGTGTCCTCCACCGTCCCACAAACAGCCGGACGTCATGTAATCGGTGTACGTGTAGTCCGAATCCGCGCGGGCGGTCACGAGCTGGGTGCCTGCTGTGCTTGCGGTGAAGAAGCTGATCTGAGGGTCGGGAGTCACGATGTGCCACGTGACCGCATCCGCGGCGGATGCCGAGGTCAGCCCGGGTGAGGTGATCGTGGCGGCTGTCCGCGCCGCATAGCCTTCGGGGAAGAACGATTGCGGCGACGGCGCCGTCGCGCGCACCTGGTAGGTGTACAACATCACGAACGAACCACTCGAACCCGCGCCAAGGTTGCCGAGAGCGATGGTGTACCCATTGGCATCATTGCCCGATCGGGTGGCGCCGGTGGGAAGGGTCGCGCTGCTGAACGCCGCGAACCGGTAGGAGGAGTACGTCGGGTCGAGGGGCATAGCGTCGACCTTGACCGACGCCGACGCGCACGCGGTCGAACCGCACGAGTAGCCCACGCGGACACCCACCAACCGCTCCTGCAGGTCCGTCTGAGAGCTGGTCGAAGCGGTGAGATCCGTGACGCCATTCCCACTCAGATCCACCCACTCGACCGTCACGCCGAGGTCGCCGGGCGCCGCCATCGCCGGTGCGGCCGCGACGCCGCCGATGGTCGTCACGGCGAGAAGCACTGCGACGACGGAGGCCAGGATCGGACGCTTCCTGAGCAAACCGACAACGGCCATTGCCCGGCGAACCAGCGTGCCACCGAGGGCGTAAAGAGTATTCATGTTCAGAGGCCTCCAAAGCCATCCGATGACGAGCGCGAGGGGTGGCGAATCGTCCAGACGGCCCACCACATCTCCATCTAACTGGCTGCATACCGGCGTTCTCGGTAGGGAGCCAATAAATCACCCCGGTCCTCACCCTTGGTCGCTGCGCGGTCTCGTGCAAAGACGGAGGTCGCGGAATCCGGTCAGACGCCGGGTGGGACGTCGTCCGACGATGACGAGCACGTGAATGGGGCGATCCGATAGGCTCGTGACCGGACCGGTCCCGGGCACTACGGAGATGAACACAACGGCGCGGCCGTCGCCTCGCCGTTCGGGGCGATCTGCCGAGGAGGCGTTGGGGGACCGTTCTCGGGACAGGGGGAGGACGGTGCGGTCAACGGCAGGCATAGGAGATCGCGAGCACAAGCGGGACAGTGGCGCTCGCGACGTGGACGACGTCGCCTTCCATTGGAGAGGAGCACTCCCCCGCGCCCCGGAGAAGGTCGTCCGCCGCGAGCGGTTGCACGCGGCGATTGAGAAGGACTCCGCGCTCATCGTTATTCAGGGTCCTGCCGGGTTCGGCAAGACAACAGCAGTCTCCGTATGGGCGAACACACGCCGTGACGATAGCGCCGCTATCATCTGGATGGATGCAAAGCACTCGACCTCGCGAACCTTTTGGTCGGATCTCGCCAGCGCTTTCACGGTGAGCGGCATCATTCTCGATGCGTCCGCCGCATCGCCGTACGCCGCCATCCTCTCGGTCGTGCATGTTCGTTCTTCCGAGCTGACAATCATCCTCGATCGGTTCGACACGGTTGCCGATCGGGAGATCCAGGACGGCCTGCACGAATTGATCGCGCGGAGGCGCGGGCTGAAGGTCATCGTGTGCGTTCGACGCAATGACATCTTCGACTCGGTCGTCTGGTCCGACCTCAGCGCGACCATGATCCGCGCCCGCGACCTGGCTTTCAACTTTCGAGAGACTGCCGAGTTGGCACAAGTGCTCGGGGCCGAACTCGACGAAGGTCAGATCCGCGCCGTGCACGCGGCTGGTCAAGGTTGGCCTGAGCCGACCCGGGCGCTCACCCTCGAGCTGGGCCGTGCGGGACCAGGGCCCATCGACATTGAGACGGTGTCGGCTCGAGTCGCTCGAGATTACCTGCGGCGTCGCCTCGTCCCGGAGTTCGAAATGGATGAACGGCTGAATGTCATCTTCGCAACAGCGCTGCCCGATTCGGTGACGGAGGAGCTCACTGTGGCGGTGAGCGGTGACGAGCGGGCCGCATGCCATCTCAGACGACTCGAAGAGGAAGGGGTCCTCACCACCAACTGGGAAGGCGATGAATTCGTCTATCGTTGGCTTCCCGTTGCCCGGGCCGCACTCCGCGAGGAATTCGAACGACGACAGCCGCAGCGGGTGACGGCGCTCCATTCCCGACTCGCGTCCTGGTACTTTGACCGCCGCGCTTTCGCGCCGGCACTCAGGCACGCGCTGAAGGCAAATGATCTGAAGCACGCGGTTCAGATCATCGAGCATGGCTGGCCCGAGCTGCTCAAAATGCACATGCCGGAGCTCGATGTGGCATTCGCCGCTATTCCGCACGCGCTCATCGCCACTCACCCGCAAGCCGCTGCGGTACGTGACATCCGAATGAACCTGGCATCGCCGACGGACGACCTCCTACTCTCGCTGCCCGATCCTCTGCCAGAGACACCGCGCAAGCTCGAAGCCCTTGCCCGGTCGCCTCTATCGCGACAGGCACTGGGCACGGCGACAGCCATGATGATCGCCATGCGTATGCGCGGACGACTGGCGCACGCCCTCCGCTACGCCGACAAAGCCGAACTCATCGGACGCGTCGGCCGGTTTCATCAGCCGGACACCGTGGTAGCGCAGGCGCCGAATAGCTTCTTGCAGGTCGGCATCACCCGAGGTCTTGCCGATGACCTCCCTCGTGCGATCGAGGTTCTCCGATTTGCCTACGAGCTCGCCCCGGCCTCCACATCAGAACACGTGTCGGTCGACGCCGCAGGCAAAATCGCGCTCTTCTTTTCGCTGCTCGGCAGCACAAAGCAGGCACTGATCTGGCTCGACCGCCACGATCGTCCGTACAGCAAAAGCGACTGGATGGCGCGATGGGTTTCGCTCAGCGGCGCACTGGCTCGAACGCTGATAGCGATTGATCGGCTCGACCGGGTGGCGGCGACCGATGCAATGGCCCGTGTCGAGATCACTGCCCGCGTCGAACAGAGCTGGAGCCCCTTCGTCGCGTACACGCGGGCACGGTACGCCCTCCAGTGGGGGGATCGGCTCGGCGCCCTTGCCCTGGTGCGGCAAGAGAAGCGAAACCGGGCCCCGTGGCTCCGCCATCAGTCCACCATGCAGCCGCTGCTCGATGCCGTCGAGGCGGACCTACTCATCGCGCTCGGCTTGGCCAACCAAGCCGAGCGACTATTGACAAGCGCACCACATCATTCCGCTCTCGACTCCGTACGAGCCCGATTCGCCCTGCTCTCCGGACAGCCCGAACGTGCGCTTCGAAGCGCGACCGCGGGGCTGGCCCGTACAGGCACGCAATACTCGCCGGAGGAACTGCTGCTTATCGCTGCCAGTGCCGAAGGCCGCTTAGGCAATACAGCCGCCGCGCGCGAACTGCTGCGACACGCCCTCGATAGCGTGGGAACCACCGGGACTCTTCGCCCGTTGATGGCCATACCGCGCCACGAGCTGACCGCCCTGATTGCTGAATCGGGCCATGAATCCGATGTGCTCGATGAGCTTGGAAGCACGCCGACTCCGTTTCCACGTGAACTGCGTTTGGTCGAACTGACCGAACGCGAACAGGTGATTCTCGAACGCATCGCAGAAGGGATGAGCACACAGGCAGTGGCCGATGACCTCTTCGTTTCACGCAATACGGTCAAGACGCAAGTGCGCAACCTCTACCTCAAGCTCGGCGTGAAATCGCGTGACGGCGCGGTAGCGCGGGCACACGAGTTCGGTTTGCTCGCAACACCGGCCGCGCCGTGAGGCCGCGTTACTCCCACTCGATGGTGCCCGGCGGCTTCGACGTCACGTCGAGCACTACCCGGTTCACACCGTCAACCTCGTTGGTGATGCGGTTGGAGATCTTCGCGAGCACGTCGTAGGGCAGGCGCGTCCAGTCCGCCGTCATGGCGTCTTCCGACGAGACGGGCCGCAGCACTATCGGGTGCCCGTACGTGCGTCCGTCGCCCTGCACTCCAACCGAGCGCACATCCGCCAGCAGCACCACCGGGCACTGCCAGATCTCGCCGTCGAGACCGGCGGCGGTCAGCTCGGCGCGAGCGATCGCATCCGCCTTGCGCAGCAGTTCGAGGCGCTCCTCGGTGACCTCACCGACGATGCGGATGCCGAGCCCTGGCCCCGGGAACGGTTGACGTGCCACGATCTCCTCGGGCAGGCCCAGCTGCCGGCCGATGGTACGCACCTCGTCCTTGAACAGGGTGCGCAGCGGTTCGACCAGCTCGAACTGCAGGTCCTCCGGCAGTCCGCCAACATTGTGGTGGCTCTTGATGTTCGCGGTGCCGCTGCCGCCGCCGGACTCGACGACGTCGGGGTAGAGCGTGCCCTGCACAAGGAACCGGATCGGGTCGCCCTCCTCCGCCGCCTCGGCGATGAGGTCGGTCTGCGCCTTCTCGAAGGTGCGGATGAACTCACGGCCGATGATCTTGCGCTTCTGCTCGGGGTCGCTGACGCCGGCGAGCGCGCCGACGAACTGTTCGCGGGCGTCAACGGTGACGAGGCGGATGCCCGTGGCAGCCACGTAGTCCTCCTCGACCTGGCGCCGCTCGTCCTGGCGCAGCAGGCCATGGTCGACGAAGACGCACACGAGTTGGTCGCCGACGGCCTCGTGCACGAGCGCCGCCGCGACGGCGGAGTCGACGCCGCCGGAGAGCCCGCAGATGACCTTGCCGCCACCGACCTGCGAGCGGATGGCCGCGACCTGCTCGGCGATGACGTTGCCGCTGTTCCAGTCGGCGGGGATGCCGGCCGCGCGGTGCAGGAAGTTCTCGAGCACGCGCTGCCCGTGCGCCGTGTGCTTCACCTCCGGATGCCACTGCACGCCGTAGAGACGCCGCTCATCGTTCCCGAACGCCGCGACGGGCGTCGAGTCCGACGATGCCAGCACGGAGAAGCCCTCCGGCGCCTTCGACACGGAGTCGCCGTGGCTCATCCAGGCCGTCTGCGCGTCGGGCTGGCCCGCCAGCAGCACGCCGGCATCCGTCACCCGCACGTCGGTCGAGCCGTATTCGCGCTGGCCGGTGTGCGCCACCTCGCCACCGAGCGCCGTGGCCATCACCTGGAAGCCGTAGCAGATGCCGAGCACGGGTACGCCGAGGTCGAAGATCGCCGGGTCGAAGCTCGGGGCGCCCTCTTCGTACACGCTCGACGGCCCGCCCGAGAGCACGATGCCGGCCGGGCTCTTCGCCGCGACCTCGCTCGCCGTGATGGTGTGCGGCACGATCTCCGAATAGACGGATGCCTCGCGCACGCGCCGGGCGATCAGTTGCGCATACTGCGCCCCGAAGTCGACGACGAGAACCGGGTGCGAGACAACAGGGCTGCCGTCGGTGTTCTTCACCGACTCCGTGCGTGCGGACTCGGTGGTCTCAGACGCGCCGGCCTCACGCTCGGCGTCGGGCGCGGTCGTGGCCGCGGGCTCGGTGCTAATGGGATGCCTCCACGGTTGATCTGGCCTGCGCCTGGTGCGTGGCGAGGAAGGCCTTGACCTGCTTGGTGATGATGCCCTCGACGATGAACGACATGAACGGTACGACGCCGCCGGCGGCGATCAGGAGGAACCGCGGTCCCGACCAGCGCATGAAGCTCCACAACCGGAAGTCACAGAAGAGGTAGACCACGTAGAGCCAGCCGTGCACGATGAGGATGGCCGTGCTCACGTCCATGCCGGTCGCGGTCGGCAGCGTGCCGGTGGGGTCCCACCACACGAGCGCGAGCGCGCCGTGGTTGCCGAATGCGTAGAGCGAATAGTGGAAGCCGTACTTGACGATCATCTCGGCCACGAGCAGCAGCAGCATGATGCCGGTGACGTACGCCGAGACCTGGTACCACTTCAGCGCGCCCGGGATCTTGGGGATGTCGACGGCTCGCGTCCGCGCCTTTTCTGGTGCGAAAAGCTGGGCCAGAATGCGGCCGGGCAGGGACTGGCTGCGCTCGGGAGGAAGGTCGGAGGGCATGGTTTCAGTCTACGTTCTCGCCGATGTCACCCTCGCCGATGTCACCGGATGCGAGTGTCTCCGCTCGGTCCTCATCCTCGCGTTCCTTCGCGTCCTTCACGAGGCGATACCAGAAGTACAGCGCGAAGCCGGCGAACACGGCCCATTCCACGGCGTAGAAGATGTTCAGCCAGTTCAGCGTGACCTGCTGGATGGGCGGCGGCGAGTAGATCGCATCCAGACCGGGCACGGGTTCGTGATCGACGAGGTAGGCGTCGTACACGTCGGTGCCATCGACATCCGACCACAGGTTGTAGAGCTGCGCGGCCGACATCATGGTCATCGTCAGCGGGTCGGCCTTCGGGTCGGGCACCACGGGTGCCTCCGTCGGCAGGAGGCGACCGGTGAGCGTCACGGTGGTCGCCGGCTCGGACTCGAGCCGTGTGACGGCGGCCTCTGCCGCGGCCTTGCTGGGCGCCCACCCGCGGGCGACGGCGAGGGCGACGGGCCGGCCGGAGGCATCCGGTGTGCTCAGGGTGAAGTGCGCCGCCACCCAGTAACCGGATCTGCCGCGATTGAGTCGGTCTTCGATGAGGTGATAGTCGTTCGGGTTGAACGTGCCACTCACCGTGACACGCTGGCCCGTCACGGCATCGCGGATGGGTCCTCCCGGTTTCGCGATGCTGCTCAACTCGGCCAGGTGCTCGGTCGGGGAGACGACCTCGGTGCCGGAGTCAATGGCGCGCCCGAGTTGCCACTGGCCGAGCCAGGCGAAACCGGCCGCGACCGCCATGGCGAGAACGAGGGCGCCGATCCAGCGGGGGCGCACCATCATGCGCAGCAGCGAGGTCTCGGGGGTCAGTGTCTCGCTAATCGTCGTTCCTGTTCGTTGTGCTCGGTCGCTCGGCACGATCGCCTCGCTCAGCCCTGCGGCCCGGGTCTGCCCTGTTGCCAGGATCGGCCTGCCGCATCGCCTGCTCGATCACCCGATCGACGGCCTGCCTGGTGCCGAGATCCGTCTCCAGGTCTTTACCGGAAGTTGCAGCCTCGACCAGGGCGATCTCCTCATCGAGCATCGGGTTGCGGTTCGTGGGCACCTTTGCCTGCCTTCCGCGCACCAGTACAGCACCTATTCGCTCGGAATTCGCTGCAAACAAGGGGCCGAGCACGGCCATGACCAGCACGTAGAGCCCGGCGAACGGTGCCAGCCGCGAGTCGAGGCCGGCAGCGAGCGAGAGCGTCGCCAAAATCAGCGTGAACTCACCGCGGTTGATGAGAATGGCCGTCGCGTTGACCCCCTCGGCCACTCCGAAGCCGTGCAACCGGGCTATCAGCAGCCCCGAGACGATGTTGAGCACGAACGTCATCAGAACCGCGAGAACCACGACCAGAATCACCTGGGGAAACTCCGCGACGTTCAACGAGAGCCCGAAGTTGAGGAAGAAGAAGGCGGCAAAGACGTCGCGCAGCGGCACGGCAACCCGCTCGATGCGGTTGCGGTACCTGCTTGCTCCCAACACGAGGCCGATCAGGAACGCGCCGATCGCATCCGTCACCCCGATGAGCTCGCCGATACCGGCGAACAGAACGGCGAGACCGAAGAAGAGAATCGTGAAGAGCTCGTCATCTTTGGTGCGCACCAGCCGGGAGACGACCCTGCCGCCCCAGCGGGCGATGGTGAACATGACAATGAGGAACAGGAAGGCGATGGAGAGCTGCAAGACGATGGGCCAGATCTGGGTCTTACCGCTGAGCACGACAGAGACGATGGCGAGGTAGATCGCGATGAAGATGTCGCCCACCACGGTCACGCCCAGAATCATGGGGGTCTCGCGGTTGGGCAGGCGCCGCAGCTCGATGAGGAGCTTGGTGATGATGGCGCTGGAGGACGTGCCCGTCATGCCGGCTATCACGAGCGCCTCGCGGGTACCCCAGCCCGTCATCATGCCGAAGGCGAAGCCGACACCGATGTTGAGCACGATGTAGAGGCCGCCTGAGATGAGCAGCTTGCCCGCGCTGCCGAAGAACTCGTCTTGATCGAACTCGAGGCCGAGACTGAACAGCAGCAGAATCAGCCCGAAAATGGCGATGAGCTCGATGTAGTTCGAATCGAAGTTGAGCGGGAACCACCCCGTGTGCGGGCTGGCAAGCACGCCGACGAGCATGTAGATCGGAATGGCGGGAAGGCCGATCAGCTTACCGAGGCGCCCCAATACATACGCGACGACCAGCAGGATGCCGAGAACAATGAGGTCTTCGCCGAGGTGCATGCTCAGACCCCGGGCGGGGAGTCGGACGAGGTCGTTGCGGTTGCGGTGATGGAGGTGGTTGCCGTGGGCAGCTCACCGGAGCGGAAGAAGACGAAAGCCTTGGCGACCTTCTCAGGGGAACCGGCGACGACCAGGGTGTCTCCGGGAAAGACCTTGAAGTCGGGCGAGGGTGCGGGGTTCGCGGAGTCCCCGCGCACAACGGCGACGACGGTGAGACCCACCAGGCCGCGGTCGCCGGGGCGACCAAGCGTCTGCCCGGCGATGTGGTCGTCATAGTCCACCGTGAACCAGTCGATGGAGAGCCCGGGAATCTGATCGAGAGCCGTCAGCGATTCGGTGATCTGGGTGCCGCCGAGCAGTTCGGCAAGCGTGTGCGCCTCGTCTTCGCTCAGCCTCAGGGAGACCTTCGTGACATCCGCGCCGTCGGCGTCGTCTGAAAAGGTGATGAGGTCGCTGTGGCCGGAGCGGTGGGCTATGACGCCGACCTTGCCGCCATCATCCGTCACGAAGGTATGCAGCACTCCGACCCCGGGAAGCTTGACCCGTCGAACGTCGACCATGGTGGTGTCTCCTGAGGTTTTTAGGTAGTGCCTTAATCCTATCTGAGCACTGCCCCGGCCTGCCTCGGGCTCCGCCCGCCCGCACCCACCGCCGGGCGGGCGCGGGTGGTCCTGTGCCGGGTCCCGCGGCGGGCGCAGGCGCTACGCGTTCGCGATGTCGGGGGCGCTCAGGCGGATGCGCTCGGCCGACTCGTCGTCGGGCTGCTGTTGGCTGGCGCGCTCGGCCGCTACCCGCTCGAGGTAGAAGGCCACCTCGCGGTCTTGCCGGTCCGCGTCCCAGCCCAGAACATCCGCCATCAGCGCAGCCGCGACCGGGGCGGCGGACACACCGCGATCCCACGCCTCGATCGAGATACGGGTACGCCGGGCGAGCACGTCGTCCAGATGAATGGCGCCCTCGTGCGACGCCGCATACACGACCTCCGCGCCCAGATAGTCGTCGGCGCCGGGCAGCGGCTCGCCCAGTTCGGGCCTGCGGCGAATCAGTTCGAGCAGGTCTTCCGTGAGCGTTCCGTAGCGGTTCAGCAGGTGCTCGACACGCGCCGGATGCAGCCCGCTGCGCGCCGCGATCCGCCCCCGTTTGTTCCATGCGGCCTGATACCCCTCGGCCCCGACCAGCGCGATGTCCTGGGTCGTCGAGGCCGCGACCTTGCCGTCGAGCGCGTCGGCGGCGGCGTCAATGGCATCCTTCGCCATCACGCGATATGTGGTCCACTTGCCGCCGGCAATCACGACCAGCCCCGGCACCGAATGCGCCACGAGGTGTTCCCGCGACAGCTTGGAGGTCTGATCGGACTCACCCGCCAGCAGGGGGCGCAGACCCGCATAGACGCCCTCGACGTCCTCGCGCGTGAGCGGAACCCCGAGCACCGAGTTCACATGTTCGAGCAGGTAGTCGATGTCTGCGGCCGTCGCCGCGGGGTGCGCCTTGTCGAGGTGCCAGTCCGTATCCGTCGTGCCGATGAGCCAGTGCCTGCCCCACGGAATGACGAACAGCACGCTCTTCTCGGTGCGCAGCAGCAGCCCCGACTTCGACTGGAAGCGATCGCGGGGCACCACCAGGTGGATGCCCTTCGAAGCCCTCACCTTGAACTGGCCGCGCTCGCCCACCATCGACTGCGTGTCGTCGGTCCACACGCCGGTGGCGTTCACCACCTGCTTCGCATGAATCTCGAACAACTCATCGGTGAGCAGATCGCGGGCCTCGACCCCGACGACGCGCTCCCCCACCTTGAGAAAGCCTTCGACGCGCACACGGTTGGCGACGTGTGCACCGTAGTGTGCCGCCGTGCGGGCCAGATTCGCCACGTAACGGGCGTCATCCACCTGCGCGTCGTAGTACGTGATGCCGCCGATGAACGCGTCGTTCGCGAGGCTCGGAATGAGCCGCTGCACCTGGCGCTTCGACAGGTGGCGGTGGTGCGGCACCCCGGGTGGTCGGCCGCCCGTGTAGGAGAAAATGTCGTACAGCAGCATGCCTGCCCCGATGTAGGCCCGCTCGACCACGTGGCGCTTCAGCGGATACAGAAAACGAACCGGCTTTACGAGGTGTGGCGCGATGCGCTGCAGCAGCAGTCCGCGCTCGATCAGGGCCTCGCGCACCAGCCGAAAGTCCAGCTGCTCCAGGTACCGGATGCCTCCGTGCACCAGTTTCGAGGACCGGCTCGACGTGCCGGAGGCGAAGTCCCGCGCCTCGACGAGGCCGACATTGAGGCCGCGAGTGACGGCATCCACGGCGCTGCCGGTGCCCACGATTCCTCCGCCAACAACGAGGATGTCGAGCTCCGCGCCCTTCAGCGCGGCGATGGCTTTGGTACGTTCGGCCGGACCGAGCTTCGACGGGTATGAGACAGGTTCAGGCTGCTTGACCATCAGTACACTCCCACGCGGCGGGGAGGCGAGCACCGCCGTAAGCTCGAGCCCCTGCGCGCGAGCCTCCGGGGCCGTCTGTTTCGACCCTAGCTCACCTGGTAGGGAGCGACCACTACCTCAACCCTCTGGAATTCCTTCAAATCGGAGTATCCCGTCGTGGCCATCGAACGGCGCAGCGCCCCGACCAGATTGGCGGTGCCATCGGGGACGGACGCCGGCCCGTACAGCACGCCCTCGAGCGAGGCGACCTGGCCCACCTGAACCCGCTTTCCGCGGGGCAGCTGGCCGTGATAGGCCTCGGTTCCCCAGTGCCAACCGCCGCCGGGTGCATCCGTCGAGCGAGCCAGCGCGGTGCCGAGCATGACGGCATCCGCACCGCAGGCGATGGCCTTGACGATGTCGCCCGAGGTGCCCAGGCCGCCGTCGGCGATGACGTGAACGTAGCGCCCGCCCGACTCGTCCATGTAGTCGCGGCGTGCGCCGGCGACGTCCGCCACAGCGGTGGCCATGGGGGCGTGGATGCCGAGGGTCGCTCGGGTGGTCGACGCGGCTCCCCCGCCGAAACCGACCAGAACGCCCGCGGCTCCCGTGCGCATGAGGTGCAACGCGGCCGTGTAGGTGGCGGCGCCGCCGACGATCACGGGAACGTCGAGCTCATAGATGAACTTCTTGAGATTGAGCGGCTCCTGCTCCTTGGAGACGTGCTCGGCTGAGACCGTCGTGCCTCGGATGACGAACAGGTCGACGCCCGCGGCGACCACCGTCTCGTAAAGTTCCTGGGTGCGCTGCGGTGAAAGAGCACCGGCAACCGTGACGCCGCCTTCGCGAATCTCGGAGAGGCGCGCGGTCACCAGCTCGGGCTTGATCGGCTCGGAGTAGATCTGCTGCATCCGGGTCGTCGCCTTCTCGGCGGGCAGGCTCTGAATTTCGGCGAGCAGCGGCTCGGGGTCTTCGTAGCGGGTCCAGAGGCCCTCGAGGTCGAGTACGCCCACGCCGCCGAGCTGCCCCATCATGATGGCCGTCTGCGGGCTCACCACGGAGTCCATGGGCGCCGCCAGAAACGGGATTTCGAACTGGTACGCGTCGATCGACCACGACACCGAGACATCCTCGGGGTTGCGCGTTCGCCGGCTCGGCACAACGGCTACATCGTCAAAGGCGTACACGCGGCGGGCGCGCTTGGCGCGGCCGATCTCGATTTCCATGCTCACCTGCCCAGTCTAGGCGGCAGCACCGACGGCCCGCCGGTCGGGTGATCCACTCGACGGCGTCGGCGCTGTGCGGCATGCTGGAGCGATGCACAAGCTGACCGTTCCCACGCTTAAGGAACTGCGCACGCGCACGAGCGAGAAGTGGCGCGAGTATTCGGCGGATGTGCTGCCGCTGTTCGTCGCCGAGATGGACTTTGCGCTTGCCGAACCGATCGCCGAGGCGCTGACCGCGGCCATCCGTCGCTCCGACACCGGGTATGCGGGGGTCGGCAGCACGCTGCCCGACGCCTTCGCCGCATTCGCCGAGAGGCGCTGGAACTGGCGCGTCGATCCCGCCCAGGTCTCCACGACGACAGATGTCAGCGTCGTCATCGTGGAATCGCTGCGGCTCGCGATCGCCTCCGGCGACGGCGTCGTCATCAACCCGCCCGTGTATGCACCATTCTCCGATCTCGTCGCCGAGGCGGGTGGGCGGGTCGTTGAGGTGCCGTTGCTCCCGCCTGAGGGCTCAGCGACCGAGGGCTGGGCACTCGATCTTGACGGGCTGGAGGCCGCCTTCGCCGCCGGCGCACGCGCGTACCTGTTGTGCAGCCCGCACAACCCGGTGGGCCTCGTACACAGCGCCGAGCAGCTGACGGCAGTGGCCGAACTTGCCACCCGCTATGACGTCACGGTCATCTCCGATGAGATCCATGCGCCGCTGACCCACTCGACCACCAACTTCACCGCGTTCCTCAGCGTTTCGGATGCCGCGCGCGAGCACGGCATCACCGCGGCGAGCGCGAGCAAGGCCTGGAATCTCGCCGGTCTCAAGTGCGCCATGTTCGTCACCGCGAGCCAGCGCATGTCGCGGCTGCTTTCCGCCCTGCCCGAGGAGGTGCACTTTCGCACCAGCCTGTTCGGCCGCATCGCCGCGACGGCCGCCTTCACCGAGGGCGAGCCCTGGCTGGATGCGGCGCTCGAGACTATCGAGAGCAACGCCGCCCTGCTGGCGTCACTGCTTGACGAGCGGATGCCACGCATCCGTTACCGCGCGCCGCGCGCCAGCTACCTGGCCTGGCTCGACTGCCGCGGCCTCGACTGGGGCAACGACCCGAGCGTGCGTGCGCTGTCCCGCGCCCGCGTTGCGCTGAACTCCGGCCAGACCTTCGGCACCCAGGGCCGCGGCTTCGCCCGCCTGAACTTTGCCTGCTCCCCCGACACTCTCACCGAGGCCGTCACCCGCCTAGCCGCCGCGGGGTAGCTTTTCTCTCCATCACAGCGAACGAAGCCGGTAGGGCCAACTTCAAGGGTTCGGGGGCGGCGTGGGCAGTCTCCGGGTTCGGCGGGCATCTATGGGCAGAGACTGCCCACGCCGCCCCCGAACCCGACCACCCACGAAAGACCTACCGGCGGTAGTTCGGCGCCTCTACAACCATTTGGATGTCGTGCGGGTGCGACTCCTTGAGCCCGGCAGCCGTGATGCGCACGAACTTGCCGCGCTCCTTCAGCTCGGAGATCGTGCGCGCACCGACGTAGAACATCGACTGGCGCAGCCCACCGATGAGCTGGTACGAGACGGCCGAGAGCGGGCCGCGGTAGGGAACCTGGCCCTCGATGCCCTCGGCGATCAGCTGCTCGTCGCTGGGAACATCCGCCTGAAAATACCTGTCGCGTGAATATGAGGTCTTCTTGCCGCGCGTCTGCAGGGCACCGAGCGAACCCATGCCGCGATAGTTCTTGAACTGCTTGCCGTTGACGAAGACCAGGTCACCCGGGCTCTCGTCGCAGCCGGCCAAAAGCGAGCCGAGCATCACCGAGTCGGCACCGGCGACGAGCGCCTTCGCGATGTCACCCGAGTACTGCAGCCCGCCGTCGGCGATCACCGGAACTCCGGCCTCGCGCGCGGCCAGCGACGCCTCGTAGACGGCTGTCACCTGCGGAACGCCCACGCCGGCGACGACGCGCGTCGTGCAGATGGAGCCGGGGCCGACGCCCACCTTGACGGCGTCAACGCCCGCGTCGATCAGAGCCTGCGCTCCTGCGCGGGTAGCGACGTTGCCCCCGATGATGTCTACGTGCGCGGCGCGCGGTTCGGCCTTGAGTCGACGGATGATGTCTATTACGCCCGCACTGTCACCGTTGGCCGTGTCGACGACGAGAACGTCAACGCCCGCGTCGACCAGCGCCATCGCTCGCTCCCAGGCGTCGCCGAAGAAGCCGATGGCGGCCCCGACGCGCAGCCGCCCCTCGTCGTCTTTCGTGGCGTTCGGGTACTGCTCAGACTTGTCAAAGTCCTTGACGGTGATGAGGCCGGTGAGCTTGCCATCGGCATCCACCAGCGGCAGCTTCTCGATCTTGTGCTCGGCGAAAATGGAAACGGCCGTCTCCGGATCGATTCCGACGGCGGCCGTGATGAGCGGGGCATGGGTCATGACGTCGCGCACGAGCGTCGTGGATTTCTCGCTCACCGAGACGAAACGCATGTCGCGATTGGTGATGATGCCGACGAGAGTGCCGTCAGCTTCGACAACGGGCAGGCCGCTCACGCGGAACTGGCCGCAGAGGGCGTCGACCTCGGCCACCGTCGCATCCGGGGTGGTGGTCACCGGATTGGTGATCATGCCGGATTCGCTGCGCTTGACCTTGTCGACGAATGCGGCCTGATCCTCGATGGAGAGATTGCGATGCAGGATGCCGATGCCGCCATTACGCGCCATGGCAATCGCCATGCGCGCCTCGGTCACGGTATCCATGGCGGAGGAGAGCAGCGGTGACGCGACGGTGATCCGCTTCGTCAGTCGGGTGGAGGTATCCGCCTCGCTGGGTATGACGTCGGTGTGCCCGGGCAGCAGCATCACGTCGTCGTAGGTCAATCCGATGAAGCCGAAGGGATCCGACTGATCCATTACACCCCTTTGAGGTCGCGAGTATGGAGGTTATCCGCCCGACGCCATCGAGGGGGATATTCCATGTTAACGGTAGAAAGCTGTACCTATTCCTGCGGCGCAAATGCAGAAGACCCGGATGCGAACACCCGGGTCTTCTGTGATGGTACGAAATGCTTAGTGAACGACCACCGCGAGAACGTCGCGAGCGGAGAGCACGAGGTACTCGTCGGCGCCGAACTTGACCTCGGTTCCGCCGTACTTGGAGTAGAGCACCTTGTCGCCGACGGCGACGTCGAGGGGAACGCGGTTACCGTTGTCGTCGATGCGACCGGGGCCGACCGCGATGACTTCACCCTCCTGGGGCTTCTCCTTCGCGGTGTCGGGAATGACCAGACCGGAAGCAGTGGTCTGCTCGGCCTCGACCTGCTTGATGACGATGCGATCCTCGAGCGGCTTGATGGAGACCGACACGTTTGACCTCTTTCTTAGACGAAGACTGGAGTTAGCACTCTCATACCGAGGGTGCTAATTAGAGTTTAGAACCTTGACTGGCACTCTTGCAACGTGAGTGCCAGAAAATGTCAGCGTGCGCGCGGTAAGTTGGCGAGATGGAACGCAGCGAATTCGTCGAGTTGCTGTCACCCGAGGGATTGCGGCTGCTCGACTCGCTGCCCCCGTATCGGTCGGCCACAGACGTCGTGCGGGTCGTCGCCGATCTGCGCAAGCAGGGGCACTCGCCCGGCCTCGTCGCCACGGTGCTCACGCAGAACCGACTCCGCGCCAAGGCTGCGGCTAAATTCGGCGATTTCGCCCGCCGGATGCTGTTTACCGAGGCCGGTCTCGAACAGGCGACGCGGCTGCGCGTCGCCGCCCTGCACGCCGGACGCTTCCAGCAGGCGGGGCTCACCCGCGTTGCCGATCTCGGCTGCGGCATCGGCGGCGATGCTATGGCCTTTGCCGCCCTCGACATCGACGTGAAGGCCGTGGATGCCGACGAAGTCACCGCGGCCATCGCCAGCTACAACCTCGCGCCGTTTCCTCGTGCCAGCGTGGAGAACGGCACCGCCGAGACCACCGAGCTGGGCGATGTCGACGCCGCCTACCTTGACCCGGCACGGCGCACCTCCGGCCACAGCGACACCAGGCGACTCACCGACCCCGACGACTATTCGCCGTCGCTCGACTTCGCATTCGGCCTCGCCGAGCGTCTGCCGATCGGCATCAAGCTCGGCCCCGGCATCGACCGCGAGCTGATCCCCGCCGACGCCGAGGCGCAATGGGTCTCGATCGATGGCCAACTCGTGGAGCTGGGGCTGTGGTTCGGCGCGCTCGCCCGCGACGGCATCCGTCGTTCTGCCCTCGTGCTGGATGCCGACGGTGCAGCCGAGATGTCGGCCGACGCCGACAGCGCCGACGCCGAAACCGGCACGCTCGGCGAGTACCTGTATGAGCCGAACGGCGCCGTGATCCGCGCCCGCCTCATCGGCGATCTCGCGCGCAGCCTCGACGCGCGCATGCTCAGCGACGGCATCGCCTGGCTCACCGCGGATGCCCCGGTGAGCACCCCGTTCGCCACCGGTTTTCGGGTGCTCGAGCAACTGCCGTTTGCCGAGAAGGAACTCGCTCGCTCGCTGAAGGCCCGCGGCATCGGCACTCTCGAGATCAAGAAGCGTGGTGTGGATGTCGACCCGGCCACGCTGCGCAAGCGCCTCGGCCTCAAGGGCCCCAAGAGCGCCACGGTCGTTCTGACCCGCGTGGCCGGACGACACAGCGCACTGCTGGTCGAACGCCTCGGCTGAGGTCGCTCGACCCCAGCCGAAGCCGAGACGAGAAAGGCCGGGCGACACACGCGTCGCCCGGCCTCGTCCCGAAGAAATCCTTAGTAGCCGCTGGTGCTGCACGCTCCACCGCTGCAGAGCGAGGCGAGTGCCACGATCCACAGGATGAGCGAGATGATCGCGATGGCCAGGCCGACGAAGCCCAGAACGATACCGGTGAGCCAGAGGCCCTTGGAGGCCGGCTCCTTCTTCTTACCGAGAAAGCCGAGAACGACGGCGGCGGCCGGAATGAAGAGCTCCAGGATCGAGCCGATGATCGGGATGAACACGACGAAGAATCCGACGACACCCACGATTCCCGCGATGAGCGAGATGATGCTGAGGATCGGCGACTTCTTCACGGGGCCACCGGTCGCGTACGGAGCACCCTGAGGAGCCGCAGGCGGTGCGCCATACGGGGTTCCCGCTGCGGGTGCGGCGGGTGCCGCGGGCGGTGCCGGGGGAACCGGGGCACCGGGCGCCTGGCCACCCACGGGCTGCTCGGGGTTAGCCGGCTCGTTGGGAATATTCGGATCGGTCATGGGGACCAATCTCCTCTCGATGTTTGAAGTGCTTACGCGCAGACCATAGTGTCAGCCCTGAACAAGGGGTGTCAATGGAGAGAACTCCCCATGGCTGAAGGCATCGCCCTAGGTTCCGCTGTAGTCGAGGCTCCCCATCGTGGTGGCCATGGTTGCCGCGAAGATGAGCGGGGCAACGATCAGGAACACCCAGAAAAGCACCCATCCGGCGCTGCCGATGTAGCCGATGATCAGGCCGGCGAGGGCGAGCCCGCGACCCTGCTCGCCCGTCTTCTTGATCTGCGAAAGCGCGATGTGCCCCGTGATGACTCCCCCGATGCTCACGCTGATGAGTGAGAGCACGAGGGCGATGATGGCGAGTACATTGGTGCGCGGCGCTGCCGCAGCGTAGCCATACTGTGGCGGGTATGCCTGTGGGTACTGCGCCGCGGGCTGGGAGTATCCGACGGGCGCAGGGGCCTGGGCGGCATACTGCGGCTGTGTTTCGACGTACTGGGGCGCGCTATACTGCGGCTGGGGCGGGTCCTGCGGCTGCGGCGGCTCGGGCGGCTGCGGCGGTTGCTGTGGCTCGGTCGGCTGGTCGGGGGGCACGCTCGTCATGCCCATGACACTAGCGGATGCTTGGCGCTACGGCACCTGAATCTCGGTGACGGGCAGCGTCGAATCCGCCCCGAAATCGAGCGAGGACGGCTCGTGGCCTGCCATGATCAGCTGCGCGGCGAGGGCCGCGATCATGGCCCCGTTGTCGGTGCAAAGCGACAGGGCGGGAATGCGCAGGGCGATGCCGGCGGCCTGCGCGCGTTCGGCCGCAAGCTCGCGGATGCGTGCGTTGGCCACCACGCCGCCACCGAGCAGCAGCCGCGGAACCTCTCGCTCGGTGCAGGCGGCGATGGCCTTGGTGAGCAGCACGTCGGCGACGGCCTCGCGAAAGCTCGCCGCGACGTCTTCGACGGGCACGGCCTCGCCGGCATCCTGTCGCTGCTCCACCCAGCGCGCCACCGAGGTCTTCAGCCCCGAGAAGGAGAAGTCGTAGCGGTGCTTCGCCATGTCCTTGGGCAGGCTGAGCCCGCGCGGAAAACGAATCGCCTTCGGGTCTCCGGATGCCGCGAGCGCGTCGATCTGCGGACCTCCCGGATACGGCAGCCCGAGTACTCGGGCCACCTTGTCGAAGGCCTCCCCGGCGGCGTCGTCGATGGTCTCGCCGAGCAGATCAACGTCGCCGACAAGATCGCGCACGTGCAGCAGCGAGGTGTGCCCGCCCGAGACAAGCAGCGCGATGGTGGGCAGATCGACCGCGCGGCCGGGCCCTCCGTCGGCGTCGAGCAGGTCGGCACCGACGTGACCGACCAGATGGTTGACGGCGTAGATGGGCTTGCCGAGGGCGAGGGCGAGGGCCTTGGCGGCACCGACGCCCACCATGAGCGCGCCCGCGAGACCGGGTCCGCTCGTCACGGCTATCGCGTCAAGGTCGGCGAGTTCGATGCCCGCGTCGGCGACGGCGGCCCGCAACGCGGGCACCATCTCCTCGAGGTGGGCGCGGGCCGCCACCTCGGGCACGACACCGCCGTAGCGGGCGTGCTGCTCCATGGACGAGGAGATCGTGTTGGAGAGCAGTCGGGTGCCGCGCACGACGCCGATGCCGGTCTCGTCGCAGGAGGTCTCGATGCCGAGAACGAGAGGGTTGTCGCGGTTCATGGGCTGACCTCGCTCCCGACGGCGAGCGCAGTGGCAGGATCTGTGACGAGCAGGCGCATCACAATCGCATCCACATTGTCGGGCTGGTAATAGCCACGGCGCACACCCAGCTCCTCGAATCCGAACTCCGCATACAGCCGCTGCGCACCGGGATTGTCGGCACGCACCTCCAGGAAGATCTCCTTCGCCCCGCGCCTGCGGGCTTCCCCCACAAGGCTGCCGATGAGCGCACGCCCGAGACCGTGGCGCCGGGCGTTCTCGTCGACGGCGATCGTCTGGATGTCGCTCTCGGGGGCGCCCCGGGGCGCGAGCAGTCCCGCGTAGCCGGCGATGGCATCCGGGTTCTCGGGCTCAAACGCGACCAGGTAGTACGCGTGCGGGTTCCCCAGCTCGCCGCGCATCGTCTCGCTCGACCAGGCGTCGCTCGCGAAGATCGAGGATTCGAGCAGCATGATCGCCTCGAGATCGGCCTCGGTCGCCCGGCGCATCTGCCAGCTGTGGCCGCTCATCGGCTGACCCGCTTGCGGCCTGCGGAGAGCGTCACATCCGGGGAGCGCAGATAGAGCGGCTCGTCGCCGGCGAAGGCGCGCTTGTGCAGGAACAGGAATTCAGCGAGCATGCCCAGCGCGCCGGCGGAGACGACGGCGGCATCCACGCGGTTCAACTGCGGATGCGGCACCGCGTCGGGCTTGCACAGCCCGGGCCCGTCCTCCCGCAGCGGCAGTCCGAACTCGTCGACGCCCACATAGGCCGACCAGTACAGCTCGCGGCGGCGCGCGTCGGTGACCACGAGCATCCCTCCACTCGCGCCGGCGCGGTAGCGCTCGAAGGCAATCGCGTCGTGGCTGACCACCGGCACCACGGGCTTTGCCGCGCCGAACGCGAAGGTGCGGGCCGCCGCGATGCCGACCCGCAGTCCGGTGAACGGGCCCGGCCCCATGCCGACGGCCACACCGGAGAGCTCGCGGACGGCCACACCGGATTCCTCCAGGCACTCGTGAATCAAGCGCCCGACGACCTCGGCGTGGCGCATCGTGTCTTCAACCGAGCGCTCAGCCAGTACGCCCCCGTCCCGATCGACGACGGCGACGCTCGATCCGGCGGAGGTATCGATGGCGAGCAGCACCCCTCCAGCCTAAGCGCCGCGCGGCGTCACGGCTGCGGCCAGTCTCAAGGGGGCGGCCGACTCCCGGCGCCCACCTGCGCATAACTCATGCAGAACGCCGGATGCGCGCGGTCCACTCCCGGAATCACGCGGAAGCGCTGGCAGGCTGCGGCAAACTGCATGAGTTATGCGCAGAGCGCTCAGAGCTCGACGCTCGACGCTCAGGCGCGCCAGCGCCCTCCGTGGCCCGTGATGGTGACGGTGCGTGGCTCGGGGGCGTCGAGGGCGAGCACGGCATCGGCATCGGCATCGGCATCGGCATCCGTCGTGCTGCCAGTCGCGCCGCTGCCGCGTGTGAGGCCGCCCGCGCCACCGGATGCGCCCGTCGGCCTCTCGATCACGACCTCCAGCCAGGATTCGGCGACGCCGTCGAGCATGCCCGCACCCCATTCGACCACCGTGATCGAGCGGGCGAAGTCGATGTCGAGATCGTCGAGTTCCATGGCACTGCCGAGCCGGTAGGCATCGACATGCACGAGCGGTGCGCCGCCCGTGAGACTCGGATGCGTGCGCGCCAGCACGAAGGTCGGGCTCGTCACCGGCCCCCGCACGCCCAGCCCGTCGCCGAGTCCGCGCGTCAGCGTGGTCTTTCCCGCGCCGAGCGCGCCGGTGAGCACGACGAGGTCACCGGGGCATAGCCTCGCGGCCAACTCGTGGCCGAACTGCTCCATCTGCTCCGGGGTGTCGATGCGCCGTACCTCGGCTGGCTGCGCACTCACGGCTGCAGAAAGGTGCGCCGCACGCGGGAACCGATGCGCGTCACTATCTCGTAGTTGATGGAGCCGACCTCGCGTGCCCAGTCGTCGGCGCTCGGCACGCCGGTCTCGGGGTCGCCGAAGAGCACCACCTCGTCGCCCACGGCGACCGGCAGATCGCCCACGTCGACGACGAACTGGTCCATCGCGACCCGGCCGCAGATGGCGAAACGGCGCCCGCCGATCGACACGGCGGCGCCGTTCGAGGCCGCGCGCGGCACCCCCTCGGCGTAACCGAGCGGCACGAGCACGAGCGTCGTTGCGCGCGTGGTGCGGTATGTGTAGTCGTAGGAGACCCCCGCCCCGGCTGCGGCGCGGCGTACCGCGGCGACCCGCCCACGCAGCGTCATCACGGGCGTGAGCCCGAGTTCGGCCGAAGACTGGTCGCCGAAGGGCGAGAGGCCGTAGATCGTGATGCCGAGACGCACCAGGTTGTATCGCGCCCGCGGAATGCGCAGTGCCGCCGCCGATGCCGCGATGTGCAGCAGTTCAGGTGCGAGGCCTGCTGCACGGGCCGCCTCGACGCCGCCGTCGAACAACTCGATCGCCTGCGCGTCGTCATCGGGCGAGGCGTTGGAGAGGTGGCTGAAGAGGCCGCGCACCGCAATCGTGCCCGCCTGCTCCAACTCGCGTGCCCGGGCGAAGACTGCCGGCCACTCGGGCTGCGACAAGCCATTGCGACTCAGCCCCGTCTCGAGCTTGAGCTGCACGGATGCCGGCCCACCGGCATCCGGAGTCGCCTCGCTCACGCGCACCACGGCATCCGCCACCGCGTCGAGTTGTTCGACGGAAGAGATGCCGATGTCGATGCCGGCCGCGACGGCCGGCGCGAAGTCGGTCTCGGGCTCGTGCAGCCAGGCAAGCACGGGAGCGCGAATGCCTGCATCACGCAACGCGAGCCCCTCAGCAACGTCGGCCACCCCGAGCCAGTCCGCGCCGCCGGCAAGCGCCGCTCGGGCGCTCTCAACGGCACCGTGACCGTATCCGTTCGCCTTGACCACGGCCATCACATGGGGTGTTCCGACGGTCGCGCGCAGCCGTGCGACGTTGCGGGCGAGCGCCCCGAGGTCGATGACGGCCTCGCGGAACCCGACGGCGGGCCGCTGCGGCGCCCCGTCAGCGCGCGCTTCGCCTGCGCGCGCCCCGTTCGCCTGCTCGCTCACGACGCGCCGCCCTCGGCCACCACGAAGGCGCAGGCCACACCGGCGTCGTGGGTCATCGAGAGGTGCAGCGAGGCGATGCCGCGCGCGGCAACGCTCTCGGCGAGCACCCCGTGCAGGGCGAAGCCCGGGTCGCCGGCGGCGGATGCGACGACCTCGACGTTCTGCCAGCTGACGCCATCTGAGCCACCGAGCGCTTTGATGAAGGCCTCTTTGGCCGCGAATCGCGCCGCCAGCGAGTGCATTGGCAGACCGCGTTCGCTCTCAGTGAACAGGCGAGCCAGTAGGGCCGGAGTGCGGGTGATGGCGCGGTTGAAGCGTGCCAGATCGACGATGTCGACGCCGATGCCCTTGATCACGTCATTCCCCGCCTACTCGACTGTGCTTACTCAAGCGTGCCTACTCGACCGCGCCTATTCGACCTGCCTATTCGACCGTGACCGACTTGGCAAGGTTGCGCGGCTGGTCGACGTCGAGGCCCTTGGCCGCGGCCAGCTCCATGGCGAAGATCTGCAGCGGGATCACGCCGAGCAGCGGCTCGAACAACGGCCCGGCCAGCGGAATCGGAACGACCTCGTCGGCAAAAGGCAGCACTGCGGCGTCACCCTGCTCGGCGATGGCTATCACCCGGGCACCGCGCGCACGGATCTCCTGAATGTTGGAGACGACCTTCTTGTGCAGTTCGGGCGATCCGATCGGGCTCGGCACCACCACGAAGACCGGCTGACCGGCCTCGATCAGTGCGATCGGCCCGTGCTTGAGCTCACCGGCGGCGAAGCCCTCCGCGTGGATGTATGCGAGCTCCTTGAGCTTGAGCGCGCCCTCGAGCGCTATGGGGTAGCCCACATGGCGGCCGAGGAACAGCACGGCACGGGTGTCAGACATCCACCGGGCCAACTGAGCGATGCTCTCCGACGACTCCAGCACGCGCGCGAGCTTCTCGGGAATCGCCGTGAGCTCGGCCACGTTCGCCGCAAGCTGCGCCTCGTCGAGTGCACCGCGCACACGGGCCAGGTGCAGGCCGAACAGGTAGAGCGCGGTGATCTGCGCCACGAACGCCTTCGTGGAGGCGACGGCGACCTCGGGGCCGGCGTGTGTGTAGACGGCGGCATCCGATTCGCGCGGAATCGTCGCGCCCTGGGTGTTGCACACGGAGATCGCGCGGGCGCCGGCCTCGCGCGCATATTTGACGGCCATGAGCGTGTCCATGGTCTCGCCCGACTGGCTGATCGAGATCACGAGCGTCTGCGGCGTGAGCACCGGGTCGCGGTAACGGAACTCGTGGCTCAGCTCCACCTGCACGGGCACGCGCGCCCACTGCTCTATCGCGTAGCTGCCCACCATGCCGGCGTACGCGGCGGTGCCACAGGCGATGATGACGATGCGGTTGATGTCGGTGAGTACCTCGTCGCCGAGCTCGTCGAGCTCGGGAATGACCACCTTGCCGTCGACGACGCGGCCGAGAATGGTGTTGGCCACGGCATCCGGCTCTTCGCTGATCTCCTTGGCCATGAAGCTGGACCAGCCGCCCTTTTCCGAAGCGGATGCGTCCCACGCGATCTCGAATTCGTCCACCTCGACGACGTTGCCGTCGAAATCGGTGACGGTGACGGCATCCGGCGTGATGGTCACGATCTGGTCCTGGCCGATGGCCACGGCGCGCTTGGTGTACTCGACGAACGCCGCGACATCCGAGCCGAGGAAGTTCTCGCCGTCACCGAGGCCGATGACGAGCGGCGAGTTGCGTCGGGCGCCGACCACGACATCCGGCTGGTCCTGGTGCAGGGCGAGCAGCGTGAACGCGCCCTCGAGACGCGTGACCACCCGGCGGAACGCCTCGACGAGGTCACCCGTTGCCGCATACTCCCGGCCGAGCAGAACGGCCGCGGCCTCGGAGTCGGTCTCGCTCGTGAAGGTGTAACCCTCGGCGAGCAGTTCCTCTTTGAGAGCGGAGAAGTTCTCGATGATGCCGTTGTGAATCAGGGCAAGCTTGCCGTCATCGCCCAGGTGCGGGTGCGCGTTGTGGTCGGTGGGCCCACCGTGGGTGGCCCAGCGGGTGTGCCCGATGCCGGTGCGTCCGTTGCTGATCGGGTGCCGCTGCAGTTCGTCGGTGAGCACCGACAGCCTTCCGGCGCGCTTGGCCGTGTGCAGCTGCCCGTCGTCGGCGATGATGGCGACGCCCGCGGAGTCATAGCCCCGGTACTCGAGCCGCTTCAACCCCCCGAGCAGAACTTCGAGACTGCGCTCACGACCGACGTATCCCACGATTCCACACATGGACTTGATTTTAGACGGCATGGAGCCGTACCGACGACCGCAGGCGTCTCGCACGCGTCGACTCCCATAGAATAAGCAGCCTATGGCTGACACGGGCGCGGGCGGCGGCAACGGCAATGGATCGGGCCAGACGTCTCCTTTTGTGGAGATCGACCGTGCCGAGTGGTCGGAACTGGCTCAGAATGCCAGCCTGCCGCTGACGGAGACCGAGCTCGTTCAGTTGCGCGGGCTCGGCGATCCGCTGGAGATGTCCGAGGTTGCCGAGGTCTATCTGCCGTTGAGCCGTTTGCTCAACCTGCACGTGAGTGGAACCAAGGCCCTGCACCGGGTGACGAGCGACTTTCTCGGCGAGAGGGCGAAGGGCACGCCGTTCGTCATCGGCGTCGCCGGATCGGTCGCGGTCGGCAAGTCGACTATCGCGCGTCTGCTGCGCGAACTGCTCTCACGGTGGGAGAACACTCCCCGCGTCGAGCTCGTGACGACCGACGGATTCCTGCTGCCGAATGCCGAGCTCACCCGCCGCGGCCTCATGGAACGCAAGGGCTTTCCCGAGTCATACGATCGCCGGGCACTACTGCGCTTCGTCACCGCCATCAAATCCGGGGTTCCCGAGGTGCGCGCGCCGTTCTACTCGCACCTGAGCTACGACATCGTCGACGGCGCCCAGGTGGTGGTGCGGCAACCGGATGTGCTCATCGTCGAGGGCCTCAACGTGCTGCAGCCGGCCGGCGGGGGCGGTAACCGCCTGGCGGTGAGTGATCTCTTCGACTTCAGCATCTACGTGGATGCCCGCACCCGCGACATCGCGCGCTGGTACGAGGAGCGCTTCCTCAAGCTGCAGCGCGGCGCCTTCGCCAACCCGAAGTCATACTTTCACCGCTACGCGAGCCTCACCGAAGAAGAGGCCCGCGCGCGGGCGAGCGAGATCTGGTCGAGCATCAACGAGCCGAACCTGCTGCAGAACATCCGCCCTACACGCTCCCGCGCCAAGCTCGTGCTGCGCAAAGGCGCCGAGCACACGGTGAGCTCGGTGCTCCTCCGCAAGCTCTGAGGGCAGCAGCCGCTAGAGGCTGAGGCGGTCGCGCACGACGTCGGCGAGGGCGTGCGCGATGCGATCGCACGCGAGCTGATCGGCCGCCTCCACCATCACGCGCACCATCGGCTCCGTGCCAGAGGGGCGCAGCAGAACGCGACCGGATGCGCCGAGCTCACGCTCGGCATCCGCCACGGCCGACGCCACCACGGCGTCGTCGTGCAGAGCGTGGTGGTCGACCCCGCGCACGTTCACGAGCGTCTGCGGGAAGACCGTCATGACCGACGCGAGTTCCGCCAGGGTCTTGCCGGTGCGGGCCATCTCGCTGACGAGGTGAATACCGGTGAGTATGCCGTCGCCCGTGGTCGCGAAGTCGCGCATGATGACGTGACCGCTCTGCTCACCACCGAGGGAAAACTCGTGCTCGTTCATCTCCTCGAGCACGTAACGGTCGCCGACCTTGGTCTGCACCGTTCGGATGCCGTGGGCCTCCATGGCGATGCTCAGCCCGAGATTGCTCATCACCGTGGTGACGAGGGTGTTGTCTTTCAGCACGCCGCGCTCGGCCATGCCGATGGCGATGATCGCCATGATCTGGTCGCCGTCGACGATGTTGCCGTCCCGGTCGACAGCGAGGCACCGGTCGGCGTCGCCGTCGTGCGCGATGCCGACATCGGCCCCCGCTTCAACGACGGCGGCGGCCAGCTTGTCGAGATGCGTCGAGCCGACCCCGTCGTTGATGTTGAGGCCGTCGGGGTCGTTGCCGATCACCGTGAGCTTCGCGCCGGCAAGTCTGAACACCTCGGGCGAGACGCCGGCGGCCGCGCCGTTGGCACAATCGAGCACGACGTGCAGGCCGTCGAGTCGATGCGGCAGGCTTGCTATCAGGTGCACGGCGTAGCGGTCTTCGGCATCGGCGAAACGGCGGATGCGCCCCACGCCGGCTCCCGTGGGGGCCAGCTTCTCGCGCTGCAGATGTTCCTCGATACGGTCCTCGACGACATCCGGCAGCTTGGTGCCACCGCGCGCGAAAATCTTGATGCCGTTGTCGGGTGCCGGGTTGTGCGAGGCCGACACCATGACACCGAAGTCGGCGTCGATGTCCGCGATCAGGTACGCAGCGGCCGGGGTGGGGATGACACCGGCGTCGAGCACGTCAATGCCCGAGCTGGCCAGCCCCGCTGCCACCGCGGCAGCGATGAACTCACCGGAGATGCGCGGATCGCGTGCGAGTACCGCGACGGGGCGACGTCCTGCGGCACGGCGCGCCTCGGCACTGCGACCCTGCGTCAAAACCGTTGCGGCGGCTTGCGCAAGGCCGAGTGCGAGGTCGGCCGTCAACTCGGCATTCGCGAGTCCGCGAACACCATCCGTACCAAAAAGACGAGGCATAGAGGCGAAACCCCGGGATGCCGAATTAGCGCTTCGAGAACTGAGGAGCCTTGCGGGCCTTCTTGAGACCGGCCTTCTTGCGCTCCTTGACGCGAGCGTCACGGCTCAGGAAGCCGTTCTTCTTGAGCGTCGCGCGGTTGTTCTCTTCGTCGATCTCGTTGAGCGCACGGGCGATGCCGAGACGCAGCGCGCCGGCCTGGCCCGAGGGGCCACCGCCGGTGATGCGGGCGATCACATCGTAGCTGCCGAGAAGCTCGAGAACCTTGAACGGGTCGTTGATCAGCTGCTGGTGCAGCTTATTCGGAAAGTAGTCCGCGAACTCGCGGCCGTTCACCTTGATGGTGCCTGCACCGGGAACCAGGCGCACGCGGGCAATAGCCTGCTTGCGACGGCCCACGGCTGCACCGGGAACGTTGAGAACGGCACGGGGAGCCTTGACGGCGGGCTCGGCCGGCGTCTCGGTCGTGAAGTTCTCGGGGGTTTCGGCCGACACGGCCGCGTCAATGCTGTCTGCGATCTTCGCCACGATGGTGAATCCTTTTCTTAGAGTCTCTAGGGTTTCGAAGCGCCGACGCTTACTGCGCGACCTGGTCGAAGGCGAACGGCTTCGGCTGCTGCGCCGAGTGGGGGTGCTCGGGGCCGGCGTAGACCTTGAGCTTGGTGAGCTGAGCGCGACCGATCGAGTTCTTCGGCAGCATGCCGCGCACGGCCTTCTCGACGGCGCGAACCGGGTTCTTGGCGAGAAGCTCGCTGTAGGTCATGGAGCTGAGGCCGCCCGGGTAACCGGAGTGGCGGTACGCCTTCTTCTGCTCGGCCTTTGAGCCGGTCAGAGCGACCTTGTCGGCGTTCACGATGATGACGAAGTCACCCGTGTCGATGTGGTTGGCGAACGTGGCCTTGTGCTTTCCGCGAAGCAGAATGGCGGTCTGGCTGGCCAGGCGGCCGAGCACGACGTCTGCCGCGTCGATGATGATCCAGTCGCGCTGGATCTCGTTGGCCTTCGGGGTGTATGTGCGCGTCACAGTAGTGGCTGCTTTCTCGTATCGGAGTTGGAGGTTCGTGAATCCCACTCCGTTGGGAGTTCCATGTCTGTCGAAAAACACCGGAACGCCGCAGGTGGAGGGCTCAACTTCGTAGTGTCGCGCCGCAAAAGCGCAGGCACCAAGGGTCTATGTTACGTGACGCGGTGCTACGGCGTCAAACGCAGGGCAGGCTCCGCATCCGCCGATCGCCGCGCCCGCGTCTGCTGCGCCCGCACCGCGAGTTCGGCGGCATCCGGATACCCGACCTCCATGAGGGTGAGCCCGCGCGCCTGCATGACCTTGAACGCATCTGCCGTCTTGTCGCCGAGATCACGCAACAGCACGACGTCGCCGACGGCCAGTTTGCCCTCGCCGACGGCCACACAGGCGCCGACAAGCGCGCGCACCATGCTGTGACAGAAGGCATCCGCCTGCAGTCGTGCGATGAGCACGCCGTGCTCGTCGCGACTCCAGCGGAACTCCTGCAGAGTGCGAATAGTGGTGGCGCCCTCGCGCGGCTTGCAGTACGACGCGAAGTCGTGCAGACCCACGAGGCTTACTGCTGCGGCATCCATCGCGTCAACATCGAGGTGAGCCGGATGCCACGTGGTGCGGTGCCGCTGCAGTGGATCCCTGCGCGAGACGGAGTCGGCGACCCGGTACTGATAGCGACGCCAGAGGGCGGAGAACCGCGCGTCGAAGCCTGCAGGCGCGAGCGCGGCCTTCGTGACAACAAGGTCGGGGTGGGCGCCCTGGATGCCGTTGATGCGCCGCGCGAGCATCGCACCGTCCTCCCGCTCCTCGGCCGGCACCGAGCGTCGACGGCGCAGCGTCTTCAGCTGGGCGGGTGTCAGGTCCAGGTGCGCCACCTGTCCCGCCGCGTGCACGCCAGCATCGGTGCGACCGGCCACGACGAGCCGCGGCGTCGGTGGGTCGCGACGAAAGACCATGCCGAGGGCGTTCTCGATCTCCCCCTGCACCGTGCGCTGCTGCGGTTGAACGGCCCAGCCGTTGAAGCCGCCGCCGTCGTAGGCGATGTCGAGGCGAAAACGCGTGAGAGTGTCGGTGCTCGAGGACTCCGTCACGGCATCCATCGCTTCGCCGTTCGAGCGGGCCTCTCGTTCGTTCACGACAGCCATTCTAAGAGTCAGCTTCGGTTGTTATCGTTAAGGCCCCGCCTGCCTCCTGCCTCCCTATGACCACGCCCTCACGCCTCCGCCCCGACAGCACAGCCCTCCCTGAATCCGCGCCGCACACGGGTGCCCGCTTCGCCGGGCTCGACGGCCTGCGTGCACTCGCGGTCATCGCGGTCATCGTCTATCACTGCTTTCCCGGCCTGCTGCCCGGGGGATTCATCGGGGTCGACGTCTTCTTCGTTATCAGTGGTTTTCTCATCACGCGCCTGCTCGTGGCCGAACACGAGCGCCACGGTCGCATCGACCTCGGTCGGTTCTGGCAGCGTCGCGCACGACGGCTGCTGCCCGCCCTGATCACCGTGGTTGTGGTGTGTTGCACCACGGCGTGGCTCATCGGGGGCGATGTGCTGGTGAGCATCGGTCGCCAGGTTCTGGGGGCGGCCACGTTCAGCAGCAACTGGCTGGATATCGCCGCGGGAGGCAGCTACTTCGCCCGCGACACCCCCGAGCTCTTCCGTAATCTCTGGTCGCTCGCGGTCGAGGAACAGTTCTATCTGCTCTGGCCGGTTCTGGTCATCGCCCTGCTTTTCACTCGCAGGCGCTGGTTGCAGATTCTGCTCGTGAGCGCGCTCGCGCTGACCTCCGCCACGGCGATGGCCGCACTCTTCCGCCCGGGTTCGGATGCCACGCGCGTCTACTTCGGTTCGGATACGCACAGCTTCGGGCTCGCCGTCGGTGCCGCGCTCGCGTTCATGGTCGCAGGGCTGCACCCCGTCGATCTGAACGTCGGCGAGAAGCGCACGCAGCGCTTCATCCGCCAGCGTTTCATCAACGCGTGGCTGCCGACCGTCGGCGTGCTCAGCCTGATCGGCGTCTGTACCGCCGCCTGGTGGCTGCATGACGATGCGGATGCCACGTACCGCGGCGGGCTGCTGCTCACCAGCCTGCTCACCGCGCTCGTGATCTGGGCCGCCGTGACGCCCCGTTCCCGGCTCGGCCGCGCCCTCGATGTCACCCCACTGCGCGTGATCGGCGAGCGGTCGTACGGTCTCTACCTTTGGCACTGGCCGGTGCTGCTGCTGGTGACGGCATCGCTGCCCTCGACGGCCGGGTCGCCGGGATCGTCTGCAGTGCCCGGCCCGACGGGGTGGGTGGCGGGCGGGGTCACCGTGCTGGTGACCGTCGCGGCAGCATCCGTCTCGTATCGATTCATCGAACAGCCGATTCGGCGCCACGGTGTGCGTGGTGCGGCACGACTGCTCGCCCGTACGCTGCGGGGCCCGCATCCGCGCCGGCCCGTCTGGCTCGCCGCGGGACTCGGTGTGGTGCTGTGCTTCGGTGGCACGGTCGCCGCCGTGGCATCCGCTCCTCATGCCACAACGGCCGAGCAACTTGTCGAGCGCGGGCAGCAGGCGATAGCCGACCCTCAGACGCACGCGACGTCGACACCAGCACCGGTGCCGACCACTCCGGGTGAGCGGCCTGCCCCGCCGCGCGGAGGGGCCGAAACCGACCCGTCTTCGGCGCACTCGCCTCTGCCGACAGGCGACCAGATCACCGCCATCGGGGACTCCGTCATGCTCGCGTCGGCGCCCGAGTTGCAGAGTGCATTCCCCGGCATCGCCATCGATGCCGTCGTCTCACGGCAGATGCACGCCGCGCCCGCGATCGTGCGGGCCCAGGCGAGGGCGCACACGCTGCGCCCCGTCGTGTTGATAGGCCTCGGCACCAACGGATACATCTCCCCCGACACACTGAGCGAGTTGCAGACGATCGCGGGGCCGTCCAGGCGGCTCGTCTTCCTCACGGTGCAGGCGCCGCGCGACTGGACTCCGGAGGTGAACTCGACGCTCACCGACTACGCCTCCACCCACCGGCGTCACGTTGCTCTCGCCGACTGGCAGAACGTGATTGCCCCACATCTCAATCTGCTCGCCGACGACCAGATTCACCCCGGATCGGCGGGAGGCCGCGTCTACGCAGCCGTGGTGCGCGACGCCCTGCAGCGCCTCGTGGACGTTCCCCCGCCGCACCGCTACGACGACAGCCGCGCCCTCCCCCGCCCCCGCTAGGCCTGCATGCGCAATGCGATCGATCGCTACTGCGATACGCCCCGCCCGGCCTGGCCCGGCAACGACGAAGCCCCGGACATCCATTCGGATGCCCGGGGCTTCGTGTAACGAGTGAAACTACTTCGCGTCGTCCTCGGGAGCCTCGCCAGCGTCGGTCGATTCCGGAGCGTCGGTCGGCTCCGTAGCGTCAGCAGCAGCATCCGCTTCAGGAGCGTCGGCAGCAGCCTCAGCCTCGACGACCTCGTCGGCCTCCGGCTCCTCGGCGGCCGGGGCGGGCTTGGCCGCCTTCTGGCTCGTCTTGGCCGGCTTGGACTTCGGAGCAACGGGCTCGAGAACGAGCTCGATCTGCACCATGGATGCGTTGTCGCCCTTGCGGAATCCGAGCTTGGTGATGCGGGTGTACCCGCCCTCACGCTCGGCAACGAGCGGCGCGATCTGCGTGAACAGTTCGTGCACGACGCTCTTGTCGCCAATGGTGGCCAGCACGCGACGGCGCGCGTGCAGGTCGCCCCGCTTGGCGAAGGTGATCAGTCGCTCGGCGACGGGGCGCAGGCGCTTGGCCTTCGTCTCGGTCGTCTTGATCGACTTGTGGGTGAACAGGGCGGCGGCCAGGTTGGCGAGCATCAGGCGCTCGTGCGCCGGCCCGCCTCCGAGGCGAGGGCCCTTGGTTGGCGTAGGCATTGGTTTTCTCCAGTACTAAATGATCAGGCAGGTGGGGGAACCAGCGCCTAGTTGGTCGTCTCTTCTTCTTCGTAGCCGCTGTAGAAGTGCGCTCCGTCGAAGCCGGGCACCGAATCCTTCAGCGACAGGCCCATCTCAACGAGCTTGTCCTTGACCTCATCCACCGACTTCTGACCGAAGTTGCGGATGTTCATGAGCTGGGTCTCCGACAGCGACACCAGTTCGCTGACGTTGTTGATCCCCTCGCGCTTGAGGCAGTTGTACGAACGAACCGACAGGTCCAGATCCTCGATCGGCATCGACAGCTCTGAGCTGAGAACGGCGTCGACCGGCGCCGGGCCGATCTCGATGCCCTCAGCCTGGTTGTTGAGCTCGCGGGCCAGACCGAACAGTTCGGTCAGCGTGCGACCCGCGGATGCGATGGCGTCACGCGGGCTGATCGCGGGCTTGGTTTCGACATCCACCACGAGGCGGTCGAAGTCGGTGCGCTCACCGGCACGAGTTGCCTCGACACGGTAGGTGACCTTGAGAACGGGCGAGTAGATGGAGTCGATCGGAATCTGACCGGCTTCGCTGTACTCGTTGCGGTTCTGCGTGGCGGAGACGTAGCCGCGGCCACGCTCGATCGTGAGCTCCACCTCGAACTTCGCCTTCTCGTTGAGCGTCGCGATGACCAGCTCGGGGTTGTGGATCTCGACACCGGCCGGAGCGGAAATGTCGGCGGCCGTGACCTGACCGGCACCCGTCTTGCGCAGGTAAGCGGTGATCGGTTCATCGTGCTCGCTCGAGACGACGAGTCCCTTGATATTCAGGATGATCTCGGTGACATCTTCCTTGACACCGGGAACGGTGCTGAACTCGTGCAAAACACCGTCGATGCGGATGCTGGTGACAGCAGCGCCCGGAATCGAGGAGAGCAGGGTGCGGCGCAGGGAGTTTCCGAGGGTGTACCCGAAACCGGGTTCGAGCGGCTCGATGACGAACCGCGAGCGGAACTCCGAGATGTTCTCTTCGGCGAGCGTTGGACGCTGTGCAATAAGCACTATTGATTCCTTTCGGCCAAGTGTCCGCTATATGACACTTGCGTTAGCGAGGTATTGAGTTATTAAGAAGTGATGCTGGTTGAGGAGCGAGGTACGAGCGTCTCGAAACCTGCGGCTCGCGTCGAGATCGTCATCCAACGTCTCGCGGAGGTACAGAGGGGTTTCGAAACGCTCGCTGGCGCTCACTCCTCAACCCGCAGAAGCGTCGAGCGCCTGCGGCGACTAGACCCTTCTGCGCTTCGGCGGGCGGCAGCCGTTGTGCGCCTGCGGGGTGACGTCGTTGATCGAACCCACCTCGAGGCCGGCGGCCTGCAGCGAGCGGATCGCCGTCTCGCGGCCGGAACCCGGCCCCTTGACGAAGACGTCAACCTTCTTCATGCCGTGCTCCTGCGCCTGGCGCGCTGCCGACTCGGCTGCGAGCTGAGCGGCGAACGGGGTCGACTTGCGCGAACCCTTGAAGCCAACAGCACCAGATGACGCCCAGCTGATAACCGCGCCCGAAGGGTCGGTGATCGAGACGATGGTGTTGTTGAACGTGCTCTTGATGTGGGCCTGGCCCAGAGCGATGTTCTTCTTTTCCTTCTTGCGCGGCTTCCGTACGGCCGACTTGGGTGCTGCCATGATTTCTCCTGAATCCTAAAGGCGCGTGACTCGCTGGCCGGGGCCTAGCGAGCCTTCTTCTTGCCGGCGACGGTGCGCTTCGGGCCCTTGCGGGTGCGAGCGTTGGTCTTGGTGCGCTGACCGCGAACCGGAAGGCCCTTGCGGTGGCGAATACCCTCGTAGCTGCCGATCTCGACCTTGCGGCGGATGTCGGCGGCAACCTCACGACGAAGGTCACCTTCTACCTTGAAGTTGCCTTCGATGTGATCGCGAAGGGCGATGAGCTGCTCGTCGGTCAGATCCTTGACGCGGATGTTTCCGTCGATTGCGGTGTCGGCGAGGGTCTTGAGTGCCCTCGTGCGGCCAACACCGTAGATGTACGTCAGTGCAACTTCCACGCGCTTGTCGCGCGGGATGTCAACGCCGGCTAGACGTGCCATTGTGGCTTCTCCTGTGAGTGAGTGGAGGTCTGTAGCGGCTCCTGTGCATCGGCCTCCAACCGATGGTGTCACCCGTCACGGGTTCCCGGAATCGCTATTTCGATATTGAGTTGTAGATACCGGCGGTCGAGTAGCGCGAAGCGCGTATCGAGACCGGAGGCTGCCTAACCCTGACGCTGCTTGTGACGCGGGTTCTCGCAGATGACCATGACGCGCCCGTTGCGACGAATGACCTTGCACTTGTCGCAGATGCGCTTGACCGAGGGGTTGACCTTCATTTTTTTACCTTTGTTCGCTGTCTTCGTACCTGTTCCAATTCCGGTGGTCGAATAGGTCGCTTTGCGACCGTATCGAGACCCGAGAAAAACAGGCCGTTACTTACAGCAGTCCTTACTTGTAGCGGTAGACGATGCGACCACGGGTCAGGTCGTAGGGGCTCAGCTCCACGATCACGCGGTCCTCAGGGAGGATGCGGATGTAGTGCTGGCGCATCTTGCCCGAAATATGGGCAAGAACCCGGTGGCCATTGGTCAGCTCAACGCGAAACATCGCGTTGGGCAGAGCCTCGACTACCGCGCCCTCGATCTCGATGACACCGTCTTTTTTGGCCATAGCCTCTTCGTCGCTCGTCTGTGTTGTTACACATGTATGGAATGCTGGTCGTGCGGTTGGATTGTGGCACAGCAGGCACGCAAAAAACGTGCGCAAAGCACCAAGGGTCTATCTTATGCCCATCGGGCGCCGCCCGCAAACCGTCACGCTGGTTGAGGAGCCGTCGAGGAACGAGCCGGCGTCTCGAAATCAGCGACCCTGCCTTCTAATCCGCCTGCGCTTCGGCCACCACTGCGACGAGGGGCGAGTACAGCGGATGCTCCGGCTCCAGTCCCGTCACCTGCGCCGTGAACGCATCCGGGCTCGCGCTCGCCAGCAAGGCCTTGAGCTCGACGCTCTCGGAATCCTCGGGTACATCGAAGCGCAGCGCGGCGCCGATCGCGCGCAGCAACGCCTCTGGAACCGTCCCCGCTTCGGCAAGCGCCGCAGCCGGCCCGATGAATCGCTCGGTGCGGGAGAGCTTGCGCAGGGGCTGCCGCCCCACGCGCGCGGGAGTGTCGGGCAGATACGGGTTGGCAAAGCGCCGTAGGTTCTTCTGTACGTACTCCTCCTGCGTCTCGGCGGAGAAATCGTGCCGCGCAACCAGCAGTGCCTTCGTCTCTGCCAGTACGGCGCTCACCTCGGCGGCGACCGCGGGGATCGCCATGGCCTCGGAGAGGGACTGCGCCCCCGCCGCGAAGCCGTGATAGGCGAGTGAGGCGTGACCGGTGTTGACGGTGAAGAGCTTGCGCTCAATGAACGGTGCGAGATCGTCCACGAAGTGGGCATCTGCAATTCTCGGAACCGCGTCACCGAACGGGCCGGCCTCCACCGCCCACTCGAAGAAGTCCTCGACCGTGACATCGAGGCCTGCGCCCGGCTCCTGGTTAGGCACGATGCGGTCGACGGCGGTGTTCGCGAACACGGCCGCGCGCTCGAGCCGGCCGCCGACATCCGCCGGAAGGTTTGTGAGCACGTGCGACTTGAGCACATCCGTGGCGTTGATCGCGTTCTCGCAGGCCATCACCTGCAACGGTGCGAGTTGCGGCGAGCGCGCCGCGATTCCTGCGGCGATCACGGGGGCAATGAACTTCAGGATGTTCGGCCCCACCGCCGTCGTGACGACATCGGCCGTGGCCACCTCAGCGAGGACATCCGGCTCATGCGTCGAACTGTTGAGTGCGCGAAAATTGTCGACCGTCCAGTCCCTGGCCGACTCCCCTACCTCGTGCACGCGGTAACTCGGAGCCGCCGCCAGCTGGTCGATGAGCTCAGCGTTCACATCGGCGAAGACCACCTCATAGCCGGCGTTGTGCAGGATGAGCCCGACGAAACCCCGGCCGATGTTGCCTGCCCCGAAGTGAACGGCCTTCATGATTCGTTGACATCGCCGAGCAGCGCGAAGACGGCCTCAGCCGAGTCGGCGTCGAGCAGTTTCTGCACCTCGTCGTCATCGCTGAAGATGATCGCGATCTTCGACAGGATCTCCAGGTGCCCGTTGTCTTTGCCCGCGATGCCGACAACGAAGCGCACCTCGTTGCCATCCCAGTCGATGGGGGTGTCGTAGCGCACGAACGAGAGCGCGGAGTCGAGAATCGTGTCCTTGCCCTCGTTCGTGCCATGTGGAATCGCCAGATAGTTGCCCATGTAGGTGGAAACGGAGGTCTCACGCTCGAGCATGTAGTCGATGTACTCGGCGGTCACGGCGCCGGCGGCGACCAGCGCGCGCCCTGCCTCCCTGATCGCGTCGTCACGTGTCGTCGCCGACCCGGTGACGCTGATGCGATCGAGTGTCAATACGTTCTCGCTCATGAGACCCCTCCTGTTTCCTCTCAACCTATCCCTGCCACAGTGCTTACTGCCCGTGCTGCCCCTTGACCAGCTCCACGATCTCGTCGTACTTCGGCGAGTTCATGAAGTTGTCCACGGATACGTGTTGGGCGCTGGGAGTGTACGGCTGCGCTCGGGCCGTCAGATCCTTGTGAGTGACCACGAGGTCGTACTCATCGGTGAGGTTGGCGATCGACTTGTTGACCACCGTCACGTCGTCGACCCCCGCCTTCTTGATCTTGTTGCGCAGCACGGATGCGCCCATCGCGCTCGAGCCCATACCCGCGTCGCAGGCGAACACGATGCTCTTCACCAACTGCGCCGTCGTCGTGGCGCTACCGGCGGCCCCATGTACTTCGGCGGCACCGACCGCGGTCTCCCGGTCTTCCTCGCGAAGATTGCCGAGAACCGAGCTCTTCTTGCCCTTGTTCGCCTCGGTCTGCGCGACGGCGGCACCGAATGAGCTAGCCTCGCCAGCGGCCTCGGCCGCCAGATCCTTCTTCCGGCTGGCCCGCAAAATGACCGCGGCGATGATGAACGACACGGCTGCAGCGCCGATCACCGACAGGATCACGCCGACGTAGCTGTCCGAGGCGGTGTTGATGAGAACGGCGATGATGCTTCCCGGGGAAGCCGGAGCTCGCAGGCCCGATCCGAACGCGACGTTGATCGCCACACCTGTCATGCCACCGAAGATCACCGACAGCACCAGGATCGGCTTCATGAGAACGTACGGGAAGTAGATCTCGTGAATGCCGCCGAAGAACTGGATGATGATCGCACCGGGTGCGCTCGCCTTGGAGAGGCCGACGCCGAAGAACGCGAACGCAAGCAGGAGACCGACGCCTGGTCCGGGGTTGGCCTCGAGCAGGAAGGCGATGGACTTGCCCGTCTTCGCAACGTCCTGGATACCGATGGCGTCGAGTACCCCGTGGTTGATGGCGTTGTTGAGGAACAGTACCTTGCCGGGCTCGATGAAGATGCTCACCAGGGGGAGCAGGCCGATGTTGATCAGCCAGTGCACCGCTTCCGAGAGGATGTTGCTCAGCCAGGTGACGGCCGGCGAGATGCCGAGCCACGCGAGGATCGCGAGGATCATACCGAGGATGCCTGCCGAAAAGTTGTCGACGAGCATCTCGAATCCGGGCTTGATCTTGCCGTCCCAGATCGAGTCGACCTTCTTCATGAGCCAGGCTGCGATGGGCCCCACGATCATGGCGCCGATGAACATCGGGATCGTCGCGCCGACGATCACGCCCATCGTCGCGATGGCGGCGACGACGCCACCACGCGTGCCATAGATCATGCGCCCTGCCGTGTTGGCGATGAGCAGCGGAAGCAGATAGGTGATCATCGGGTTGACCAGCCCGCCAAGCGCCTCGTTCGGTGTCCATCCGGTGGGGATGAAGAAGGCCGTGATGAGGCCCCACGCGATGAAAGCAGCGATGTTCGGCATGATCATGCCACTCAGGAACGCGCCGAAACGCTGAATCCCCACCCTGGCTCCACCGCCCGCATTCGGGGTTGGTGACGTCGTTGTCATGGTGTGTGCTCCGATTTCTCTTGTGTGTATGTGCTACCGGGATGCCGCTGCCGAAACAGCGGCCTGAGCCTCGGATGCGCCACTGGCACCGAGGGCGATCTGGGAAAATTCCGTGGCCTGCTCGAGCGTGAACCGCGCGAGTTCGGCCCGTACGTCGGCGAGCGCCGCCGGCGACATGGACAGGCTGGTGGCGCCGAGCCCTACCAGCACGACGGCGAGCAGCGGGTCGGCCGCGGCCTCGCCGCAGATGCCTACCGGCTTACCCAGCGCGGCTCCTGCCCTGCCGACTTCGGCTACCAGGCGCAGCACAGCCGGATGCCACGGGCTCTGATACGAGGCCACCGAGCCGAGCATGCGGTCGGCCGCCATCGTGTACTGGGTGAGGTCGTTCGTGCCGATACTGGCAAAGTCAGCCACTGCAAGAACCTGATCCGCCAGAAGTGCCGCGGAGGGGATCTCCACCATCACCCCGGCGGTCTTCAGCCCGAGTTCGTGCGCGAGATCGGTGAAGTACCGAGTCTCTTCAACGGTGGCGACCATGGGAGCCATGATCCAGACATCCGCCTCGGTGACGGCCGCCGCATTCGCAAGAGCCGTGAGCTGATCGCGCAGAATCTGTTCGCTGGCCCGCAGCGAGCGCAGGCCGCGCAAGCCGAGCGCGGGGTTCTCCTCTTCGGCGTCATTGAGGAAGGCGAGCGGCTTGTCCGCGCCCGCATCGAGCGCGCGCACGACTACCTTGCGCCCCGGGAATGCGGCGAGCAGGCTCGTGTACTGTTCCTGCTGCGCCTGCACGCTGGGCGCCTCGGTCGAGTCGAGAAAGAGGAACTCGGTGCGGAAGAGCCCGACACCCTCTGCACCCCTGGCCACGGCCTCGGCCGCTCCGGCCGTCGATCCGAGGTTGGCGAGCAACGGGATGGCTGTGCCGTCGGCCAGCGCGCCCGGGGTCAGCGGAGCATCCGTTCGTGCCTTGCGCTCGGCGATGGCGGCCTCGGCGCCCGCCCGCTCCTCGGCACTCGGCGCCACCGAGATCAAGCCAGCGGCGGCATTCACTATGACGGTGTCGCCCTCGGAGATGTCGAGCACACCGGCCGCGCCGACGACGGCGACGATGGATTTCTCCCGGGCCAGGATCGCCGTGTGCGAGGTGGGGCCGCCGTCGCTGGTGACCAGCGCCAACACCTTGTCGAGATCGAGCAGGGCGGTGTCGGCCGGGGCCAGATCGCGCGCGACGAGAATGAACGGCGTGGCCGAATCCGGAACGCCCGGCGCGGCAACGCCCCGCAGATGGGCGATGACCCGCTGGGAGACGTCATCGAGGTCGGTGGCCCGCTCTGCCATGTATCCGCCCAGCTCGAGAAGCATGTCTCGAAAAGCGGCGAAGGCTTCAAAAACGGCCCGCTCTGCCGTCTTGCCCGCGTCGATGCGCGCGTTGACATCGTCGCTCAGCGTCGGGTCTGCCGCCATCATCGACTGCGCCTCGAGCACCTCTTTGGCCGATCCGCCGGCGCGCTCGCCGCGAGCGCTGATGTCATGCGAGGCCGCCGCGAGCGAGGTTGCCGCGCGCGTCTTCTCCGTCTCGACCGCCGCCGTGGCGGGCACGTCGGCCGGCTCGGGCAGGGGGTCGGGCATGCGCAGAACCGTGCCGAGGGCTATCCCGCCACCGATTCCTGATCCGTGAAATTCCATGTCTGTGCCTCCCACGGTCCGTTACGCGTCGTGGTCCGTGACGAGAAGCTCGACGAGCGCGTCGAGCACGGTCTCGGCGTTGTCACCGTCTGCCGCGAGGGTGACCTCGTCGCCATGGTCGATGCCCAGCGAGATCACACCGAGAATGCTGGCGGCGTTCACGGTCTTCTCGCCCTTGGTCAGCTGCACGGCAAGACCGGACTTGGCGGCCGCCTGGGTGAACAGCGAGGCGGGGCGCGCGTGCAAGCCGTGAGCGGATGCGATCTGTACGGTTCGTTCAGCCATGATTTTCTCCCTGAGTGTGAGGTGCACGGTGGTGCACCCCCTACTCTCCCCCGTTCGTGTCGTTTGCGGCCAGTTCTTCAACCATGCGCAGCGCCTCCTCGGCACCGCCCGGACCAAAGATGGTCTCGGGAAGCAACGCGACATGAGCCTCGAGCTGCTCCGCGCGCATCCGGATCTCCTCGAACGCGGCACCGAGCTGCGGGCCGACCAGCAGCACGTCACCGGGGCGCAGCCGAAGCTGGTAGTCCTGGTGCGTAGCCGCCTGCGTCGTGATGGCCAGGCTGCGTACCTTCGCGCTGCGATTCATCTTGTGCGCGAGAAAGGTGCTGGACGCGCCGGCACCGCACACAATCACAACGGATGTCATCGGCGCCTCCTCGCGTTCGTCCTGCCACTCATGATGGCCGAGACCCGCATGCGGCGGCCAACAGGAAACCTTCCGCACCGGGCGGAAACGAGCTGGGGGCGCACAGAGCGCCCGGAAGGTGGTTGACTCTCCCCAGGGATATCGATGAGTGACAGACATGAACGCCTGCTCGAGTTCCTCTCGCAGGCAGACGGTTGGGTGACGGCCGCCGAGCTGGCGGACCGCCTGGGCGTCACGACACGCAGCGTGCGCAGCTACGTCACGGCGGTGAAGGCGATGTCCGCGCCGCTCGAACTGATCGAGTCTTCGACGGAGGGCTACCGGCTCGACCGCGAGCGGTACACCGGCTTTCTGGCGTCGTCGCGCACCGGCGATGACTCGCCGACGACGCCGCAGGATCGCATGTACCATCTCGTGCGCCGGCTGGCCGATTCCCCGGATGGGCTCGACGTACACGCGCTTGCCGACAACCTGTTCGTCAGCGAATCCACCATCGAGACCGATCTGCGCAAGATCAAGGCGCTGGCCGAGCGGGCCGGTCTCCGTCTCGTGCGCCAGTCAAGCACCGTGCGCCTGGTGGGCAGCGAATACGACCTGCGCCGACTTCTGAGCCGCATTTTCCGCGACGAGAGCGCGGGGCGCTTTCTGCGGCTGGGCGGCATCCAGAGCGAGTTCTACACCGACAGCCTGCGAGCATTCAAGACCGACCTCATCGCCATGCTCGACGCCAACGGGTACTTCGTCAATGAATACGGCGTCGACAATGTGCTGCTGCACGTGGCCATCGCCGTCGACCGTGTCGACATGGATGCGTCCACTCCGGTGCGCGCATCGACACCGGTCTCCGACCGCGTGGCCGAGATCTCCACCGAACTCGACACCCTCATTCGCCGACACTTCGAGGTACAGCTGCGGCGCACCGACCTCGACTACCTGGCCATGCTGCTGACAACCCGGGTGGTGACCCCCGGGCACGGCCAGCCCACCGAGGCTGTCGTAGACAGCTACGTGCAGAGCGACCATCTGGCGGCCGTGCGTCGCATCGTCGCACAGGTGAACACCGAGTACCTTGTCGATCTCGACGACGAGGAGTTCATGGTGCGGCTCTCGCTGCACGTCGCCAACCTGGTGGCGCGCGCCCAGGACAAGAGCTACTCGCGCAACCCGATGACCCGCTCGATCAAGACCGCGTATCCCCTGATCTACGAGCTCGCGGTGTTCATCGCCAGCGAGCTGCAGCGCTACGCCTCCATCGACATCAACGACGACGAGATCGCCTACATCGCGCTGCACGTCGGCTCCTACCTCGAACGGCAGGCGCGGCGCGAGCAGCGAGTCACGTGCGCGATTGTGTGCCCGAATTACTACGACATTCACCTGGAGTTGCGCCGCCGCATCGAGGAGAAACTCGGAGACGAGCTGCAGGTCGAGATCGTGATCACGAGAACGGATGTCGAGTGGACGGGCCTCTCGGCCGATCTCATCGTCACAACGCTGCCGACCGCCGTGCCCGGCGACAACGTCGTGGTCATTCAGCCCTTCCTGACCGAGTCGGATGTCGAGAAGCTGCGGGCCGCTGCCGGTCGCGTGCGTCGCATCCGGCATCGGGCGCGCATCAAGGACCAGTTGCTGCACTATTTCGACGAGTCACTTTTTCTGCGCGATTTTCCGGCCGAGAACGACGCGGCGATGATCCGTGCCCTCGGCGAACGGATGCGTGCACAGGGCATCATCGACGAGGCGTACATCGAGGAGGCCATCGCCCGGGAGGCGCTCTCCTCAACCGCATTCACCGATGATCTGGCCGTGCCGCACTCGATGACCATGACCGCCTCCCGCACAGCCATCGCCATCGTCGTGAACGAGAGCGCCGTGCCCTGGGGAGACAGCCGCGTGCACGTGATAGCGCTGATCGCGTTCAGCGCGAGCGGGCGCGAGGCGTTTCAGGCCGTGTTCGATCAGTTCGTTGAGGTCTTCTCCGACCGCGATGTCGTGCGTGGACTGATCAAGCGCGCGGTGGACTTTCCCTCGTTCATCGAGGAGCTTGTGCACGTCATGGACAGCTGAGCCCGGCTACGCGATGGGAACGGGCGTGATGCCGAATTGCGCCAGGCCCGACGCTCCACCGTCGGCGGCGGTCAGCACCCAGATGCCGTCCTTGTGCACGGCAACGCTGTGCTCCCAGTGCGCCGCGGATTCGCCGTCGGTTGTCGCGACCGTCCAGCCGTCGTCGCGCACATAGGTGTCGGGGTCGCCGAGCACAACCATCGGCTCGATCGCCACGACGAGGCCCGGCTTCACCTCGGGGCCCTTGGCGCGCACCCGGTAGTTGAAGACGGGCGGGTCCTCGTGCATGCTGCGGCCGATGCCGTGGCCGATGTAGTCGGTCAGGATGCCGTAGTCACCTTGCGAGCGAATGTAGTCCTCCACTGCCTCGCCGACCTCATTGAGGTGGGATGCGCGGGAGAGTCGGGCGATGCCGTGCCACAGCGACTGCTCGGTGATATCCGACAGCCGCAGACGCTCAGCCACGACGTCGGGGCGCGATTCGTCGGCGATCACGAAGCTGCGCGCCGCGTCGCCGTTCCAGCCGCCCAGAATCGCACCGCTGTCGATCGAGACGATGTCGCCGGGCGCAACAATGCGGTCACCGGGAATCCCATGAACCACGTCATCATTGACCGAGGCACACACGGTGTGGTGGTAGCCGTGCTCGAGTTTGAAATTCGGCGCGCCACCGTAGCCGAGAATCGCCGCCTCGGCCATCGCATCCAACTCGAGAGTCGTCACACCCGGCCGGATGCCCGCGGCGACAGCATCGAGGGACGCCGCGGTGGCCAGCCCGGGCTGCACCATGAGGCGCAACTGCGCAGGCGACTTGTAGATGGATCGGCGCAAATTCATGAAAGTCTTACGCGCCGGATGCGACGTCGCCGATGCCGCGCTCAGCGAGCGCCTTCGTGATGCGATCCGCAACCTCATCGATCTCACCAAGGCCGTCGACCTGCACAAGCAGGCCCCGCTCTTTGAACACATCGATCAGAGGTGCTGTCTCACGGATATAGACCTGCTGACGATGACGGATGGCATCCTCGGTGTCGTCGGCACGCCCCTGTTCCTTGGCGCGCCCGGTGAGGCGTTTGACGATCTCGTCCTGCTCGGCGACGAGCTGAATCACGACATCGATCTGCTGGCCTTTGCCCGCGAGCAGCGCGTCGAGGTACTCGACCTGCTCGGGCGTGCGCGGGTAGCCGTCGAGCAGAAAACCGTCCGCCGCGTCATCCTCTTCCAAACGGGAGACGACGAGGGCGTTGGTCAGCGAGTCGGGCACGTAGTCCCCGGCATCGACAATGGCCTTCACCTGAACACCGAGCTCGGTCTCTTCCCGAATGTTCGTACGGAAGATGTCGCCGGTGGAAATCTCGGGAATGCCGAAGCGCGTTGCCAGCCGTGCCGCCTGCGTGCCCTTGCCCGCACCGGGCGGACCGACGATGAGCATCCGGCAGCCGCGTGCGGCCCGGCTCACTTGAGCAGCCCTTCGTAGTGCCGTTGCTGCAGCTGAGAGTCGATCTGTTTCACCGTCTCAAGGCCGACACCGACGACGATCAGAATCGAGGCGCCACCGAACGGGAAGTTCTGGTTGGCCCCGATCAGCACGAATGCGATCAAAGGAATCAGCGAGATCAGGCCGAGATAGATGGAGCCGGGCAACGTGACACGCGTCAGCACGTAATCGAGGTATTCGGCCGTCGGACGACCTGCCCGGATACCCGGGATGAAGCCGCCGTACTTCTTCATGTTGTCGGCCACTTCCTCCGGGTTGAAGGTGATGGCGACGTAGAAGTAGGTGAATCCGATGATGAGCAGGAAGTACAGCAGCATGTACAGCGGGTGATCGCCCTTGGTGAGGGTGTCGTTGATCCACGTCACCCAGGGTGCGGGTGCTTTGCCCGCCGGGGGCTGGTTGAACTGTGCGATCAGGGCGGGAAGGTACAGCAGGGAGGAGGCGAAGATGATCGGGATCACGCCCGCCATGTTGACCTTGATCGGAATGTAGGTGTTGTTGCCGCCGTACGTTCGGCGACCCACCATCCGTTTGGCATATTGCACAGGAATGCGCCGCTGCGACTGCTCGACGAACACCACGGCCGTGGTGATGACAAGCCCGATGGCCAGCACCAGGATCAGCACCTCGGGGCCCTGCGACTGGCCGATGGCGCCGAGCGAGGAGGGGAACTGGGCCGCGATAGAGGTGAAGATGATGATGGACATGCCGTTGCCGATGCCGCGCTCGGTGACGAGCTCACCCATCCACATGATGAGGCCGGTGCCCGCCGTCATGGCCATGACCATGAGCGTGATGGCGTACCAGGAGTTGTCCGTGATCAGCGAGGAGCAGGCTTCGGAGCCGCTGTTGCCGAAGAGCGCGCCGCTGCGGGCCACCGTGATCAGCGTGGTCGACTGCAGGATGCCGAGTGCGATCGTGAGGTAGCGCGTGTACTGCGTCAGCGTTGACTGGCCGGCCTGGCCCTCTTTGTAGAGGGTTTCGAAGTGAGGGATGACCACGCGCAGCAACTGCACGATGATCGACGCCGTGATGTACGGCATGATGCCGAGCGCGAAGATCGACAGCTTCAGCAGCGCACCGCCGCTGAACAGGTTGACCAGCTGGTAGAGGCCGGCCGTGTCCTGGCTGCTCGCCAGACAGGTCTGCACATTGGCGAAGTCCACGAACGGCGTCGGAATGACGCAGCCGAGGCGGTAGATGGCAATGACGCCCAGAGTGAAGGCGATCTTCCGGCGAAGGTCGGGAGTGCGGAAGATCCGCACAACGGCGCTAAACAAAGGGCGTCCTGCTTTCCTGTAAGGAGTCAGCCGGGTGACCGAACGAAGCGGTCACCCGACTGCACTACTTTACGGTGTTAAACCGGATGTCTGAATCCGGTCTCACTCCGCGGGGCTCAGTTGACAGAGCCACCAGCGGCGACGATCTTCTGCTCGGCGGAGCCGGAGACCTTGTCGACCGCAACGTTCAGCTTAACCGCAATGTCGCCATTGCCGAGAACCTTGACCTTCTCGTTCTTGCGCACGGCACCCTTGGAGACGAGGTCACCGATGGTGACGTCGCCGCCCTTCGGGTACAACTCGGCAAGCTTCTCGAGGTTGACAACCTGGTACTCGACGCGGAACGGGTTCTTGAACCCGCGCAGCTTCGGCGTACGCATGTGCAGCGGCAGCTGGCCACCCTGGAAGCCCGGGCGCACCGAATAGCGTGCCTTGGTTCCCTTGGTACCGCGACCGGCCGTCTTACCCTTGGATGCCTCACCGCGACCAACGCGAGTGCGGTCCTTCTTGGAGCCGGCTGCGGGTCGCAGGTGGTGCACCTTGAGCACGTGCTCGCGGGGCTCCGTCGGCTCTGCAGGCTTCTTCTTGGCGGCAGCAGGCTTCGTGGCCGTGGTCGCCTTGTCGGCGGATGCCGCAGCAGCCGTCTTCGAAGCGGCAGCCTTCGCAGGCGCCTTCTTCTCGGCGGCAGGCTTATCAGCAGTCTTCGAAGCAGCAGCCTTCGCAGGCGCCTTCTTCTCAGCGGCAGGCTTCTCAGCAGCCGTCTTCGAAGCGGCAGCCTTCGCAGGCGCCTTCTTCTCGGCAGCAGGCTTCGAGGCAGCGGCCTTCGCAGGCGCCTTCTTCTCGGCGGCGGGCTTGTCGGCAACCTTCTTGGCCGGAGCCTTCGTGGTCGCTTCCTTCTTTTCGTCAGCCATTAGTCAATCTCCTCGACCTTCACCAGGTGCGCGACGGTGTTGACGTATCCGCGGTTCTGCGAGTTGTCCTCTCGGACCACCACATCGCCGATGCGCTTGAGACCCAGGCTACGCAGCGTGTCCCGCTGGTTCTGCTTCTCGCTAATTTTGGACTTGATCTGGGTTACCTTCAGGCGCGCGGCCATCATGCACCTGCCTTTGCTGCTTGGTCTGAGCCCTGTCGAAGGGCTGCGGCGGCCTCAGCGGCGCGAGCCTCGGAACGAAGCAGGCGAGCCGGGGCCACCTGGTCGTAGTCGAGACCGCGACGTGCCGCAACGGCGCGCGGCTCTTCGAGCTGCTGCAGTGCCGCAACCGTCGCGTGAACGATGTTGATCGTGTTCGACGAACCGAGCGACTTGCTGAGCACGTCGTGGATGCCCGCGCACTCGAGAACGGCGCGCACCGGACCACCGGCGATAACACCGGTACCGGCGGCAGCCGGACGCAGCAGCACAACGCCTGCAGCGGCCTCGCCCTGCACGGGGTGCGGGATGGTCTTGTCGACGCGAGGAACGCGGAAGAAGTTCTTCTTCGCCTCCTCGACACCCTTCGAGATGGCCAGCGGCACCTCACGGGCCTTGCCGTAACCGACACCGACGAGACCGTTGCCGTCGCCGACGACGACGAGAGCGGTGAAGCTGAAGCGACGACCACCCTTCACCACCTTCGACACGCGGTTGATGGTCACGACGCGCTCCAGGAACTGGCTCTTGTCGGAGTCACGGCTGCCACGATCGCGGTTGGGGTTGCGCTCACGACCGCCACGGCGAGCCTCACGAGGCTCGGTCTGGGGGGCTTCCGTCGATGCGGCAGTCTCCACAGGGGCCTGAGTTTCGGCCACGTCTTGCTCCTTATTCGTTTCGGTGCTCACAGGTTCAATCCACCCTCTCGAGCTCCCTCGGCGACAGCAGCGACGCGTCCTGCGTACTTGCTCCCACCACGGTCAAATACGACGTCCGCGACGCCGGCCGACTTCGCACGCTCGGCGATGAGCTCGCCGACCTTGTGCGCCTTGGCCGTCTTGTCGCCATCGAAGCTGCGCAGATCCGTCTCGAGGGTCGAGGCAGACGCGAGGGTGAAACCCTTGCTGTCGTCGACGACCTGAACGAAGACGTGACGCGCGGAGCGGGTAACGACCAGGCGTGGACGCAGCTCCGTGCCGACGACCTTCTTGCGAAGGCGCGTGTGACGGCGACCGCGTGCAGCGGACTTGCTCTTTCCTCTGGTTCCAAGAGCCATGATTACTTACCAGCCTTTCCGGCCTTGCGACGGACAACCTCGCCGGCGTATCGCACACCCTTGCCCTTATAGGGCTCCGGCTTGCGGATCTTGCGGATGTTGGCGGCAGCCTCACCGACGGCCTGCTTGTCGATTCCGCTGACCGTGACCTTGTTGTTGCCCTCGATAACGAAACTGATGCCTGCGGGCGGCTGGACGGTGACCGGGTGAGAGAAGCCGAGGGCGAACTCGAGCGAGTTGCCCTTCTGTGCGACGCGGTAACCAGTACCGACGATCTCGAGGCCCTTGCTGTAGCCCTCTGTGACGCCGATGATCTGGTTGTTGATGAGCGTGCGGGTCAGACCGTGCAGCGAACGCGATTCACGCTCGTCGTCGGGACGGGTTACGAGAACCTGCCCCTCCTCGATCTTGACCTCGATGGGGCTTGCGACGGTGAGCGACAGCTCGCCCTTCGGGCCCTTGACGGTGACGGCACGGCCGTCGATCTTCACATCGACACCCGCGGGGATCGAAATGGGCAGTCTTCCAATACGTGACATGAGTGAATTACCACACGTAGGCGAGGACTTCCCCACCCACGCCCTTCTTCTCAGCCTGGCGGTCGGTCAGGAGCCCCGAGGAGGTGGACAGGATTGCAACGCCGAGGCCACCGAGAACCGTGGGGATCTCCGTCGACTTCGCGTAGACGCGCAGACCGGGCTTGGAGACCCGCTTGATGCCGGCGATGGAGCGCTCACGGTTCGGGCCGAACTTGAGGCTGAGCGTGAGCGTCTTGCCGACGCGGGCATCCGAGATCTCCCAGCCGGAGATGTAACCCTCGGCCTTCAGGATGTCGGCGATGTGTGACTTGAGCTTGGAATGCGGCATCGACACGGTGTCGTGGAACGCCGAGTTCGCGTTGCGCAGTCTGGTCAGCATGTCTGCGACCGGATCTGTCATCGTCATGAAGTGTGTTTCCTTTGTTCACCAGGTTTCGACGCCCCTTTACAAGAAGGCCGACCTGTGGTGGTTGCGGGCAGATGCCCTGTTGTTAGTTGGCTTCTGTCTCAGCGCTGCGGAACGGGAAGCCCAACGCCTTGAGCAGCGCCCGACCTTCGTCATCCGTCTTCGCCGTGGTGACGACCGTGATGTCGAAGCCGCGAACGCGGTCGATCTTGTCCTGGTCGATCTCGTGGAACACGCTCTGCTCCGTGAGACCGAAGGTGTAGTTGCCGTTGCCGTCGAACTGCTTGTCGCTCAGGCCACGGAAGTCCCGGATGCGCGGAAGCGCAAGCGAGAGCAGGCGGTCGAGGAACTCCCACGCGCGGTCGCCACGAAGCGTCACGTGGGCGCCGATCGGCTGACCCTCACGCAGTTTGAACTGCGCGATGGACTTGCGGGCCTTCGTGACCTGCGGCTTCTGACCGGTGATCTTGGTGAGATCGGCAACGGCACCATCGATGACCTTGCCATCGCGGGCAGCCTCGCCGACACCGGTGTTGACGACCACCTTGACCAGACCGGGAACCTGGTGCACGTTCGTGAAGGAGAAGTCCTTCTGCAGCTGCGGAAGAATCTCGCTGCGGTACTTCTGCTTGAGGCGCGGCTGGATCTTGCCAGCCGGCGCAGCAGTTGTGGTGTCGGTCATTACAGGTCCTTACCTGACTTCTTGGCGTAGCGAACGCGGACCGTCTTGGAGACGCCGTCCTTCGTTACCTGCTCGGTGCGGAAGCCGACGCGGGTCGGCTTCTTGGTCTCGGGGTCGATCAGCGCGACGTTGGAGACGTGGATCGGGGCCTCGGTGGTCTCGATGCCGCCGGTCTTCGATCCACGCTGGGTCTGGCCGACCTTGACGTGCTTCGTGACGAAGTTGACGCCCTCGACGATGACCCGGTTCTTCGCGACCAACACGTCGATGACTCGACCCTGCTTGCCCTTGTCGCCGCCACGGGCCTGGCTGGCACCCGTGATGACCTGAACCAGGTCGCCCTTCTTGATGTTCTGCGACATGACTAGATAACCTCCGGTGCCAGCGAGATGATCTTCATGAACTTCTTGTCGCGAAGTTCGCGACCGACCGGTCCGAAGATGCGGGTGCCGCGAGGGTCACCGTCGCTCTTCAAGATCACTGCGGCGTTCTCATCGAACTTGATGTACGAGCCGTCTGAACGACGGGTCTGCTTGATCGTGCGCACAATGACCGCCTTGACGATGTCACCCTTCTTGACGTTGCCGCCGGGGATCGCATCCTTGACCGTGGCGACAATGACGTCGCCCAGGCCTGCGTAACGACGGCCGGAGCCACCGAGCACGCGGATCGTCAGGAGTACCTTGGCGCCGGTGTTATCGGCAACCTTGACTCGTGATTCCTGCTGAAGCATTGTTTCTTCCTCCTACGAAGCAAGCCGCGAGGCTTACTTGGCCTTCTCGAGAATTTCGACGAGGCGCCAACGCTTCGTTGCACTCAACGGACGGGTCTCGCTGATGACGACCAGGTCGCCGACACCGGCGGTGTTGCCCTCATCGTGAACCTTGCGCTTCTCGGTGCGGCGAATGACTTTGCCATACAGCGGGTGCTTCACGCGGTCTTCGACCTCGACGGTGATGGTCTTGTCCATCTTGTCGCTGACGACGTAGCCGCGCTGCGTCTTGCGGTAACCGCGTGCGAGCTCAGCCGTCTCGGCGACCTCGGCCGTCGCGGCCTTCTTGGTCTCAGCCATGACTAGGCCTCCTTCGTTTCTGCCTCGGCGGCGTCGGCAGGGGGTGCCTCGGCAACGTCGGCCTTCTTAGCGGATGTCTTCGCGCTGCTCTTCTTCGCGGCCTTCGCCGGTGCGGCTGCAACAGGCGCCGGGGTGGCCCGGATGCCCAGCTCGCGCTCACGGATCACCGTGTAGATGCGGGCGATGTCGCGCTTGACAGCGCGCAGGCGTCCGTGGCTCTCAAGCTGGCCGGTTGCCGACTGGAAGCGCAGGTTGAACAGCTCTTCCTTGGCAGACTTCAATTTTTCGACGAGCTGGTCGCCGTCGAACGTGTCGAGTTCGTCGGGTGCGAGCTCCTTGGATCCGATCGCCATTATGCGTCGCCCTCCTCGCGCTTGATGATGCGTGCCTTGAGGGGCAGCTTGTGAATGGCACGGGTGAGCGCTTCACGAGCGACGGTGTCGGAGACACCGCTCAGCTCGAACAGCACGCGACCCGGCTTGACGTTGGCGACCCACCACTCGGGCGAGCCCTTGCCGCTACCCATGCGGGTTTCGGCCGGCTTCTTCGTGATCGGGCGGTCAGGGTAGATGTTGATCCACACCTTTCCACCACGCTTGATGTGACGGGTCATCGCGATACGAGCGGACTCGATCTGACGGTTGGTCACATAGGCCGGGGTGAGTGCCTGAATGCCGTACTCACCGAAGCTCACGACGGTGCCACCTGTGGCCTGGCCACTGCGGCCGGGGTGATGCTGCTTGCGGTGCTTGACTCTGCGTGGAATCAACATGGTTATGCCTCAACTCCTGCTGCAACGGGCGCGGCGGCGGTTTCGGTCTTCGGCGCAGAACCGGTGGAACCGGCTCCGCGGCGAGGACGGTCGCCATCGCGGCTGTCGCGACGCTCGGGGCGCGACGACTTGGCGTTGGCCTGTTCGCGCGCGAGTTCCTTGTTGGTGATGTCGCCCTTGTAGATCCAGACCTTCACGCCGATGCGGCCGAAGGTGGTCTTGGCTTCGTAGAAGCCGTAGTCGATGTTCGCGCGAAGGGTGTGCAGCGGCACGCGACCCTCGCGGTAGAACTCACTGCGGCTCATCTCGGCGCCGCCGAGGCGACCGGAGACCTGGATGCGAACACCCTTGGCGCCGGCACGCTGGGCACCCTGCAGACCCTTGCGCATTGCGCGGCGGAAAGCCACGCGAGCGCTGAGCTGCTCGGCGATCCCCTGAGCAACGAGCTGGGCATCAGCCTCGGGGTTCTTGACCTCGAGGATGTTGAGCTGAATCTGCTTCTTCGTGAGCTTTTCGAGATCGGAGCGAATGCGCTCGGCCTCTGCGCCACGACGACCGATCACGATGCCCGGGCGGGCGGTGTGAATGTCGACGCGAACGCGGTCGCGGGTGCGCTCGATCTCGATGCGCGAGACGCCGGCGCGATCGAGCGAGGTCAGCAGCAGCTGGCGGATGCGAACATCCTCTGCCACGTAGTCGCTGTAACGCTGACCGGGCTTGGTCGAGTCGGAGAACCAGCGCGACACGTGGTCGGTGGTGATTCCCAGACGGAAACCGTACGGATTGACCTTCTGGCCCATTACTTCGTCCCCTCGTCAGGAGTTGCCAGCACAACGGTGATGTGGCTCGTGCGCTTCAGAATCTGGAATGCACGGCCCTGAGCGCGGGGCTGGAAGCGCTTGAGGGTCGTGCCCTCATCAACGAATGCGCTGCTCACATAAAGATCCTGTTCGTCCAGGAAGCTGTTGTCGGCATCCGCCTTGACTCGCGCGTTGGCGATCGCGGATGCGACCAGCTTGTAGACCGGCTCGCTCGCACCCTGCGGTGCGAACTTCAGGATGGCCAGGGCCTCCTGTGCCTGCTTGCCGCGGATCATGTTGACGACGCGGCGGGCCTTCATGGGGGTGACGCGGATGTGACGCACGCGTGCGATCGACTCCACCATTTCTCTCCTCCTTACGCCACCGCGTTAGCGGCGACGACCCTTCTTGTCGTCCTTCACGTGTCCACGGAAGGTGCGGGTCGGCGCGAACTCACCGAGCTTGTGCCCAACCATGGTTTCGGTGACGAACACCGGAATGTGCTTGCGACCGTCGTGCACCGCGATGGTGTGTCCCAGCATGGCGGGGATGATCATCGAGCGGCGTGACCAGGTCTTGATTACGTTCTTGCTCTTGGCTTCGTTCGCCGTGACAACCTTGCGAAGCAGGTGGTCATCAACGAAGGGGCCCTTCTTGAGACTGCGTGGCATCGTCTACTCCTACTTACGCTTCTTGCCGACGGTACGGCGACGAACGATGAGCTTGTCGCTTTCCTTGTTGATGTGGCGGGTGCGGCCTTCCTTCTGGCCCCACGGGCTGACCGGGTGGCGACCACCGGAGGTCTTGCCCTCACCACCACCGTGCGGGTGGTCGACAGGGTTCATGACGACACCACGAACGGTCGGGCGGATGCCCTTCCAGCGGTTACGACCGGCCTTGCCCCAGTTGATGTTCGACTGCTCGGCGTTGCCGACCTCGCCGATCGTGGCGCGGCAGCGAACATCCACGTTGCGGATCTCACCGGACGGCAGACGAAGCTGCGCGTACGGGCCGTCCTTGGCGACGAGACGAACCGAGGCACCGGCGGAGCGGGCCATCTTGGCACCGCCGCCCGGCTTCAGCTCGATCGCGTGGATGACGGTACCGGTCGGGATGTTCTTCAGGGGAAGGTTGTTACCCGGCTTGATGTCGGCGCTCGCGCCCGACTCGACGATGTCGCCCTGCTTCAGCTTGTCTGGCGCGATGATGTATCGCTTGGTGCCGTCGACGAAGTGCAGCAGCGCGATGCGCGCCGTGCGGTTGGGGTCGTACTCGATGTGAGCAACCTTGGCGTTCACGCCGTCTTTGTCATTGCGACGAAAGTCGATGACGCGGTACTGGCGCTTGTGGCCACCACCGATGTGACGGGTGGTGATGCGACCCTGGTTGTTGCGACCACCGGTCTTCGACAACGGACGAAGCAGCGACTTCTCCGGGGTCGAACGGGTGATCTCTGCGAAGTCCGCAACAGATGAACCGCGACGACCCGGGGTCGTGGGCTTGTACTTACGAATAGCCATTTCTTATTCCTCTAGTCCGTGCCGCTTAGCCGACGGCCGTGAAGATGTCGATGGAACCGGACTTCAGCGTGACGATGGCACGCTTGGTGTCCTTGCGCTTGCCCAGACCGAACTTGGTGCGACGAGTCTTGCCCTGACGGTTCAGGGTGTTGATCGATGCAACCTCGACCTTGAAGATCTTCTCGATGGCGAGCTTGATCTCGGTCTTGTTCGACCGCGGGTCGACGATGAACGTGTACTTGCCCTCGTCGATCAGGCCGTAGCTCTTCTCAGAGACAACGGGTGCGATGATGACGTCGCGCGGGTCCTTGTTGATCGAGCTCATGCGCTGACCTCCTCGGTGGTTGAGTCGCTCGCGGTCGCCTTGACCGACTTGCCCTTGGCGGGGCCTGCCACGAAGGCGTCGAATGCGCCCTTGGTGAAGACGATGTCGTCGGAGACGAGAACGTCGTAGGCGTTGAGCTGATCCGCGGGCAGCACGTGAACGGTCGGGATGTTCCGCACGCTCTTCAGGCTGACCTCATCGCTGCGCTCGAGCACGATCAGAACGTGCTTCGAGGAGGCGATGCCGGCAAGCAGCTCGATCGCCGCGCTGGTCGACGGGGTGTCGCCCTGCGAGAGCGCCTCGACAACGTGCAGACGTCCACCGCGGGCCCGGTCGGAGAGCGCACCGCGCAGTGCGGCGGCGATCATCTTCTTGGGGGTGCGCTGGTCGTAGCTGCGCGGGGTCGGCCCGTGCACGATGCCACCACCGGTCATCTGGGGAGCACGGATCGAGCCCTGACGAGCGCGACCGGTTCCCTTCTGCTTGAACGGCTTGCGGCCTGCGCCGGAAACCTCTCCGCGGCTCTTCACCTTGTGCGTGCCCTGGCGCGCCGCGGCGAGCTGGGCGACAACCACCTGGTGAATCAGCGGGATGTTGGTCTGAACGTCGAACAGGTCGGCGGGCAGCTCCACGGAGCCAGCCTTCTTACCCTTCGCGTCGACGACGTCGAGAGTGGCAGCCATGAGCTAGGCCCCCTTCACTGCGTTGCGAACGAATACGATGCGGCCGCGAGCGCCGGGAACGGCACCCTTGACCAGCAGCAGGCCCTTTTCAGCGTCGATCGCCTGCACGGTGAGGTTGAGCACTGTCACGCGCTCTCCACCCATGCGACCCGCCATGCGCATGCCCTTGAAGACACGGCTGGGGGTTGACGATGCGCCGATGGAACCCGGCTTGCGGTGGTTACGGTGCGAACCGTGCGACGAGGAAACACCCTTGAAGTTGTGGCGCTTCATGACACCGGCAAAGCCCTTGCCCTTGGAGGTGCCGACGACGTCGACACGCTGGCCGGCCTCGAAGGTGCTCTCCGCGGAAAGTTCCTGGCCCGGGGTGTAATCCGCGGCATCCGCGGTACGCAGCTCGGTGAGGTGGCGGCGAGGCGTGACGCCGGCCTTGTCGAAGTGACCGGTCGAAGGCTTGTTGGCCTTGCGCGGGTCGATCTGCCCGTAAGCGATCTGCACGGCGTTGTAGCCGTCGACCTCGGGCGTGCGAATCTGCGTGACGACGTTGGTCGAAACCTCGATGACGGTGACGGGGATGAGCTTGTGGTTCTCGTCCCAGACCTGCGTCATTCCGAGCTTCGTGCCGAGCAGACCCTTGACGGTCTTGGTCTCAGTAGTAGACATGGTTACTCAGTGTCCCTATCCGGCTCAGAGCTTGATCTCGATGTTGACGTCCGCCGGCAGGTCGAGACGCATGAGCGAGTCGACGGCCTTGGGCGTCGGGTCAATGATGTCGATCAGCCGCTTGTGGGTGCGCATTTCGAAGTGCTCCCGGCTGTCCTTGTACTTGTGAGGCGAACGGATGACACACACCACGTTCTTCTCGGTCGGAAGCGGCACCGGGCCGACAACGGTCGCACCCGCGCGGGTGACCGTGTCGACGATCTTGCGGGCCGAGGTGTCGATGACCTCGTGGTCATACGACTTAAGCCGAATGCGGATCTTCTGTCCCGCCATGTCGAACTCACTCTCTGTTTCTGGCGTCTTACGACCTGATGGTCGCATTGGACGCGGTTGCGTACGAAAACGCTGGGTACTCCTGGTGACGCACCACTGTTCTTCTATCAATTCCCGCCGTTCAGGCCCCCCGATCTTGCGATCTGAGTACCGTTCCGCCGGACCGACCCCCGCGCTCGGGCGTGTCGCCCTGCGCAGGACATAGAAAACCCATGTCCGTAAGTGTCGATTAAGCTTTTATCCCACCGCGACCTGAGGCTGCGGGGAATTCACCTGTTCTGCTGCCTGCGGCCTAACCCGGACTCGCTGTGCGAGTGGCTATGCACTGCCTGGCAGTGATTCGAAGCTGGCGCGCGAGCACGCCGATCCGAAATGTTGAACTAGACGAGTTTGCCACAATTCCACGGCACGTGCAACCCGGGCGTGTCGCGCCCCCTCGCGTGCGAGATCGTGACCCCGGCACGCATCGGGCGACCGGCTCCGGATGTCCCGGCCGGTGCCCCGAGAGACAGCGGGCGGGCGCATAGGTACGCGGGGGCTGAGCCGGTGCGCGGGAGGCGGAAGCTCCCCACGCGGCGGCTCAACCCCCGCGCAGTGCGAATCGAAGGATTCGCGTCAGAGTTCTATTCGTTGCCGATGTGCTCGTCTGCAGCGTCGCGGGCGCCATCGATCTGGTCGCCGAACTTACCGCCGGTCACCTTGTCGGCTGCATTCGATGCAGAGTCGAGCAGGTTATCGCTGATCTCCTCGGCCTTGTCGCTGTGCAACAGTCCCTTGGCCTGATTCGCGAGGTCGTCGAATCCCATGTGCTTCTCCTTTGTCTGAACCCCCGTGTCAGACGAGACGGTGATTCTTATTCTGCAACGCAAAAAGGCCCCCGTAAAGGGGGCCTGTTTGCGCGCCTCGTGCTACTCGACCTGACCGTCGTCGCGACGGCGGCGAATCCACAACGTCATCAGGATGCCGACGACGAGCAGCATCCCACCGAGAATCATCGGCCCGCTGTCATCTGACCCCGTCTTGGCGAGGCTGCTGACAGAGCTGACCTGGCCGGCCGGCGTGAACGTCGGCGGTGTCGCGTTGCAGTCCGGTGACGCCGGAGGGTAGCTCAGCATCGACGCCGTCGTGGGGTTGATGCGCACTTCGACGACTGCCGCTCCCCGCAGGTTGTAGAACGGCGCTGACGGATCGATCACCCACTGACCGCTGGCGAGCTGACGCCATCCGGGCCATGCCGTGGGATTTCCGTTGGCGTCGACCGCCGCACCGGGCCACAGCTGGGTGCCCGAGATCGTCTGACCGTTCGTCCAACCGGCTGGTACAGGCACGTAGTTGACCTGCTGGGCCCCATTAGCGAGCAATGCCGCCTTGTCCGACGCCCTGATGCTCGGATCGCGGTGCGCGTATCCATCGGTGGTCCACCAGACGACCGCCACGGTCGGCGCCGTCTTGAGGTTGTACGGAGTGATGCTGTACTGGAACACCGGAGCATCCGCCAGACAGAGCGCCTGTGCCGTGATGGCGACCGACGAGACCTTGGTGGAATCGGTGGAGCAGTTGTCGCTGCCGTCGGCATCGCGCTCAGCGCTGCTCACACACGCGGTGTTCACGATGTCGGGGAAGGGAACATTCGTTCCCGACCTGCTGAGTGTTCCCACGAGCGCCGTGTAGGTAATGGTGGCCGTGGCGCCCGCCGCGAAAGAGCCCGCGTAACTCGCCGTGAGAGTTCCACTGGCAACCGTCACGGTCCATCCGGTAGCCGAGACGACAGTTCCGGGAACGACGGTGAGCCCGGCGGGAAGCGGGTCGGACACGGTGACGCCCGTCGCCGGTGCGTCCCCCTTGTTCGTCACGGCCAGAATGTAGTCGAGCGTGCTGCCCTCATCGGAGTCGACCGCACCACCGGCTATCGCGCCATGCGTCTTCACGATGGCCAGGTTGACCTTCGGGGTACGCGGCGTGGTGTCGGTCGAGCAGTTGTCACTGCCGTCGGCGTCGTGCTCGTTACTGCTCACGCACGCCGTGTTCTCGATGCTGGGCGACGCCGCGGAGGCTCCGACCAATGCCGAGTACTGGATTGAGGCGGTTGCCGCCGCCGCGAAGGAGCCGGCAAAGTACGCCGTCAGGGTTCCATTGGCTTCGGTCACCGTCCACCCGCTCGGTGCCGTGACCGAACCTTTTACGAGGCTGAGGCCGGTCGGCAGGGGGTCGGACACGGTGACGCCTGTGGCCGCACCGTCGCCGTTGTTGGTGATGAGCAGACTGTAGTCGATGCTGTCTCCAGCATCGACCCCGGAGATCGCGGCGTGTGTCTTCACGATGCGGAGATTGACCTTTGGCACGCGGTGCACGGTGTCGCAGCGAGGTTGCATCGAGTCATCGGGCAGCCCGTTCGAATAGCTGGGGCAGGAACCGCCGAGGCTCGGGGTGACCACGTTGTTCAAGCTCACTCCCGAGGCATCCTGATTCACGGTCACGGTGTAACTGATGGATGTCGGCGGTGCGCCAGGCTTGAGGGTTCCTATAGCCCAGACCAGCTTCTTGCCCGTCGCATCGAGCGCCAGTCCATGAGGAAGCGGCGTCTTCAGTGTCGCGTTGTCGAGCACATCGGCGAGATTGTCGGTCGCCGTCGCCCCACCGACCGTGCCGGCCGAGTCGTTGCTTGCCGTCAGGGTGTACGTGACGTCCTGGCCCGGCTGCACGAGCGAGCCCGTGGCGGGGTCGGATGACTTGGTCAGATTCCAGTGCGGCGTCGGGTTGTCCGTCGTGCAGCTGCCGACGCAGGTGCCGCCCGGCGGAACGGTGAGCACGTTACGAATATGCACGTTGTAGGCGTTCGGATTCACCTGCACTGTGTAGCTGAGTTCGATCGGATCTGTGAAGTCCGTAATTGTCCACTTCAGGAGGCTGCCCGTGAACGATGCAAAGCCGCTCGTGGGTGATAACACGCCGCCGGTATAGTGCGCGTTGGAGAAGACATTGCTCAGGTCGTCAGTCACGACGAGCTGGGCAGGAGTGCTCCCACCGGTGTGCTTGAGCTTGAGCGTGTACGTAATGAAGTCGCCCGGCTGAACGGTGGTACCGGATACAGGATCGCTGGTCTTGGAGACCGACCATGTTGCAGGGCTGTACTGGTTGGTGACCGTGCAGGTGATGTCTTGCCCAGGAGCAAGCAGAAGCGAGAAGCCCGCGCTGCCGACGTTCGTGGCCGCAACCCCATTGCCGCATACCGCGTTGCTGCCGTTACTCGGCAAGAGAACGTAACCGTCCTTCTGCGTCGTCTCCGTCAGGGTCACCACATGCGCAGGACCAGCAGGAACCGGAACAGAGAAGGTCACAGTGCCTGACGAATCCGTCGCCTTGGATGCCGGGCCGTAGGGAAACAAATCCCCCGAAGCGCTGAAGTTCCATCCAGCAATATCGGATGGCTGACTTACGCCGTCGGCGTCAACAACGTTCTTGATGATTGTGACGGTACCGGTGCCGCCTTGATAACCGCCACCACCGTACGAGGGCGACGAAAGAGTCTTGAGGCTCTTGCCCGGCGCCTTCGGCGGGGTGCTGCTCGAGCCATTCGATGCCGACGGCGTGACTGGCGAGGCCGTTGGCTTGGTCGTCGGCAGAGGAGTGCTCGGCGTGATGGACGGCGCGGCGCTGGACGCAACGGGAGGAGCCGCGGGCGCAACTGGCGCCGTCGTCGGAACGGGAGCCTTTGCCGGAGTTGAAGTCGGGGGCTCTGGAGCCGTCGACGGTTCGGCCTGCGTGCCGCCTGACACAGTCGCGGGCGATTCGACCGATGCGGTCGATGCCGGTGGATCGCTCGTGGCGGGATCTGAGGCCCCAGCCGCTGCAGCCGGCGTGGTTACCTCACCCGTCGCATCCGCGGCGTTGGCCGGTGCGGCGAAACCGGTGAGGGCGAGGCCAACGAGCAGCGACGGGGCAAGAATTCTGACGACCCAGGCCTGACGCCGAGTGAAGTACGTGCTGTGTGGAATGCGTGCTCGCCCGCGGGCGAGACTCCTGGTGATGATGGACATGAATGTGCTGTAAAGACTTCGCATGTTGGTCGGGACTCCTTGGCAGGCGCGACGTCATGCCTCTTCGGGTTAGTGAGGCTTCCTCAGTTTAGCCACACTTTGTCGCCCGTGTCTCATGCTAATGAGAATTTCTCATTCTATGTGCATTGCCTCCGAGCCGCGAGGGACACGCCACATGAGTAGTCACATCCGCTCCTCTGGGGTTAAACGACGGAAGGGCCGGGATAACCCGACCCTTCCGAAGCGAACCGAAAACTGTACTACTTGAGAACCTTCGTGACCGTTCCGGCGCCGACCGTGCGGCCACCCTCACGAATAGCGAAGCCGAGGCCCTCCTCCATGGCGATGGGCTGGATCAGCTCAACCGTCATGTCGGTGGTGTCGCCGGGCATGACCATCTCGGTGCCCTCGGGCAGCGTGATGACGCCGGTGACGTCGGTGGTGCGGAAGTAGAACTGCGGGCGGTAGTTCGCGTAGAACGGGTTGTGACGCCCGCCCTCATCCTTGGACAGGATGTACGCGGTGCCCTCGAAGTTCGTGTGCGGCGTGACCGAACCCGGCTTGACGACGACCTGGCCGCGCTCAACGTCTTCGCGCTTGGTGCCACGAAGAAGAAGACCACAGTTCTCGCCGGCCCATGCCTCGTCGAGCTGCTTGTGGAACATCTCGATACCGGTGACCGTGGTCTTCTGCGTCGGGCGGATGCCGACGATCTCGACCTCGGAGTTGATGGCGAGGGTTCCACGCTCGGCGCGACCCGTGACGACGGTTCCACGACCGGTGATCGTGAAGACGTCCTCGATCGGCATCAGGAACGGCTTGTCCTTGTCGCGGATCGGGTCGGGGATCGACTCGTCAACAGCATCCATGAGAGTGACGATGGACGCGGTCCACTTCTCGTCGCCCTCAAGCGCCTTGAGCGCCGATACGGGAACGACGGGG